>NZNW01000087.1 GCA_002695065.1 Salinicola sp.
CACTGACGAGCTACGGGCTACGGGCTACGGGCTACGGGCTACGGGCTACGGGCTACGGGCTACAAGCTACGAGCGACGGGCCAAGATGAGCATCGGGCTCTTCAGAGAGCGGCGCTAGCTTGGGAGCGCTGAAGAGAGAGGCGCGTCTCGGAGCGCCTCGACCAAGATAAAGCCGCGGCTTCGGGCGCCTTGGACGATGGCGCTTCTTCGGGCGCCTTGGAAGATGGCGCGGCTTCGGACGCCTTGGACGATGGCTTCTTCGGGCGCCTTGGAAGATGGCGCGGCTTCGGGCGCCTTAAAAAGTCCCCGGATAGGCTCCGCCGTCGAGCAGTATGTTCTGGCCGGTCATGTAGCCGGCCTGCTGGCTGCAGAGGAAGGCGCAGACTTCACCGAATTCTTCGGGGGTGCCGAATCGGCCGGCGGGGATCGCTTCGGCGCGATCGCGGGCGATGTCTCCGGCATCGCGTCCGGCCTGGCTTGCCGCCCGTTCGATGTTGGCGCGCAGACGCTGGGTGTCGAAGCTCCCCGGCAACAGGTTGTTGATGGTGACGTTGCGGCTGGCGAGGCGGGACTGGCGTGCGGTGCCTGCGACGAACCCGGTCAGGCCGCTGCGGGCGCCGTTGGAGAGTCCGAGCACGTCGATCGGCGCTTTCACCGCCGACGAGGTGATATTGACGATGCGACCGAAGCCTCGCTCGGCCATGCCATCGACGCAGGCCTGGATCAGCGCAATGGGTGCCAGCATGTTGGCGTCCAGCGCCGCTATCCAGTCGTCCCGGCTCCAGTCACGGAAATCGCCGGGCGGTGGGCCGCCGTTGTTGTTGACCAGGATATCGATCCGGGGAGGCGCGCCTAGCACCGCATCTCTGACGGCCGGGTCGCCGATATCACCGGCAACCGTGCGTACCTCGATCGCCGGATCGAGCGCGCGCAGCTCCTGGGCAACCGTGTCGAGCGTTTCCTGCCGGCGAGAGTTGATGACCAGATTGACGCCTTCCCTGGCCAGGGCGATGGCGCAGCCCTTGCCGAGCCCCTGGCTGGCTGCGCAGACGATGGCCCAGCGACCGTGAATACCGAAATCCATGATGTCTCTCCTCTGCATGATCGAGGCGGCCATCGCCGGTGTCGGCTATCGCCACCCGCGGTGAGCTGCCGTGAAACAGCGCTCTCGGTGATTCAGCCCTCGATCGCGTCCGGCACTTCGCCCAGCAAGGTCTCCGGCATCTCCATGCCCAGCGCGTCGGCCGTTCCTCTCAGGACGGCCACCGAGGCGAAGAAGGCGTCGCGGGGGCGCCGGATTCGAATGCACTCCATCAGTCGGCGGTGGCGCTCCAGGCTCTGCTCCGGATCGCTGGCGCTGACATTGGAGGTCTCCACCAGCAGATGAATCGAGGGCTTCAGGATGTGCGAGAGCTGAGTCCAGACGATATTGTGGGTCGCCTTGAAGATGGCGACATGGAATGCGACGTCCCAGTCACTGTGCAGCCGCCCGCGATGGGCCGACGCCGGGTTGTGGAAGTCCTGGCCCATGCCCTCGAAGGCTTCCTCGATCGCCACCAGGTCCCTCGCGGTGGCGCGCTTGGCCGCGGTCATCGCGACATAGGGTTCGACGTCGAACCTGAAGGCCAGGATCTCGCGCTGGATACCCGGGTTGGGGGTGGCGAAACGGACCATCCAGTCGGTGACCTGCGGATCGAGAATATTCCACTCGGAGTACGCCCGGACTCGCGAGCCGTAGCCGGAAATGCGCTCGATGATGCCAGCGTCGACCAGTTGGCGCAGATCGCTGCGCACCGCCGAGCGATTGAGCGCGAACTGCTCGCAGAGATCGATCTCCTTGGGTACGAATTCGCCGGGCTGGTAGTGTCCGGCGAAGATCTCCCTGACCAGCGCCTCGGCGACGCTGGGGCGTTGGGGGGAGCGAGTTGGCGGCGCGTCCTTCACGAACATCGATTCTCGGCAGTCGAAGTGGGTTGAGCCGTATGGTCAACATTGGCTCTTTCAACTTCATCTTACCTGCCCAATCGTCGAAGGTGCGACCTGGAAAGGTCGACATACACCCATGGTCGTATCTGCAAGCTTTCACTCATGGTATCAGCGGAGCTCAAAACACCCAGTTGGGCAGCGTCAATGACACCGCGGGCACGAAGGTGACCACCAGCAGCAAGGCGACCAGTAGCAGCCAGTAGGGCACGATGGCGCGAATGAACGCCCCGATCGAGACGCCGGTGATACTGCAGGTGGTGAACATCACCGTCCCCAGCGGTGGCGTTATCGTGCCGATCGAGGCGTTGAGGATGAAGACGATGCCGAAGTGCACCGGGTCGATGCCGAACTGGGCGGCGACCGGGGCCAGCAGCGGCGACAGCACGATCAGAATCGCGTTGCCCTCCAGGAACATGCCGAGGACCAGCAGCAGCAGGTTGGCGATCAGCAGAAACGCCACCGCGCTGCCGACGC
This sequence comes from Salinicola sp., assembly GCA_002695065.1. Taxonomy (GTDB): domain Bacteria; phylum Pseudomonadota; class Gammaproteobacteria; order Pseudomonadales; family Halomonadaceae; genus Salinicola. Next base: position 2,461 of record NZNW01000087.1, read on the forward strand.
CCGAGGAGAGCATCAGGGCGATCTGCTGGGGAATCTGCTCCCAGGTAAGCACGCGGGCGAAACCCGAGGCGACGGCGATGATGAACAGCACGTTGACCGAAGCCATCAGCGATTCCCGCGTTGCCACGGCGATGCTGCCCAGCCCCATCTGGCGATAGACGAACAGGCCGACGATCAGCGCGTAGAGCACTGCCATCGCCCCCGCCTCGGTGGGGGTGAAGACACCGACGCGAATCCCGCCGATCACCACCACCGGCAGCAGCAGGGCGATGATCCCGGCGCGGGTGACGCTGATCCACTCGTGACGCGATACGCGCTCGCGGCGCGGCTTCTGATAGCCGAGACGTCGGCACTGGATCGAGACCAGCACCATCATGGCGACCGCCATCAGCACCCCTGGCACGACGCCGGCCAGGAACAGCCGGCCGATGGAGACGTTGTTGACGTAGCCGTAGACGATCAGCGCGATCCCCGGCGGTATGGTCGAGGTGATCAGCGACGACGAGGCGGTGATCGCGCTGGAGAACGCCTTGGGGTAGCCGGCCTTGGTCATGCTCGGCACCAGCAGCTTGGCGTTCATCGCCGCATCGGCAATGTTGGAGCCGGACAGCCCGCCCATGAAGGTGCTCAGCAGCACGTTGGCCTGGGCCAGCCCGCCGTGCAGGCGGCGGGTCATCAGCTCGGCCAGCTTGAGCAGACGCTCGGTGATGCCGGAGTGATTCATGAACACCCCGGCCATGATGAAAAACGGAATCGCCAGCAGCGAGATCGACTCCAGCCCGCCGGCGAGGCGCTGGATCAGCATCACCATGGGCTGGTCGGCGCCGATCAGGAAATAGGCCAGGCTCGACGCGAACAGGGCAAAAGCCACCGGCGTACCCAGGCAGAACAGAACGAAGAGTGCGACGAGCGCGATTCCAACAGCCATGACATCACTCCTTGGCGGTAACCACGTCGGGTGTCGCTTCCGGCAAGGCCAGATCCCGGTCGTCGGTCATCAATCGGTCATTGGTGATCAGGCGTACCAGCCCGTGGTAGAGCATCATGGCGGCACTGATCGGAATGGCGACGTGAATCCAGTAGTAGGGAATTCGCAGCATCGGCGTGCTGCGGAAACGCGAGAAGGGCAGCAGCTCGAGCCCCCAGAACAGCATCGCGCCGGCGCACAGCATGACGATGCCGATGTTGAAAATGCGGGTGTTCCAGCGCGCGACGGGTGCCGGCAATCGCTCGTTGAGCAGGCCGATCAGCACGTGTTCGTTACGCCGAACCAGCGCGCTGGCACCGAGAAACGTCGCCCACACCATCAGTAGCTGCAGAATCTCCTCGCTCCAGGCCAGCGGCGAGGAGAACAGATAGCGCATGAAGACATTGGCGATAGCCACCACGAACAGCCCGAACAGCGCCAGGCTGGCGACGACCTCATCGAGCCGCATCAAGCGGTCGATCGCCTTGAAAAGCGTTTGCATGGTCAACTCCATGGCGCCCCCGCTCGGCGTGGAGCGGGGGCGCTGTCATGCGAGGTTGGAGGCTCGATCAGCCGTTGATGATGTCGCTGACCTGCTGATAAAGCCCCTCGCTCCACTGCGGGAACTCCGCCGGGATCTCCTTCTGGGCGCGTTCGCGGAATGGGGCGGTGTCGACCTCGTGAACCTGAATGCCGGCATCCTTCAACTGCTGTAGCGACTTGTCGGTCTCTTTCTCGACCAGGCCACGCAGATTTTTGGCCATCTCCTGGCCGGTCTCGGTCAGAATCTTCTGATCTTCCGGGCTCAGCTGTTGCCAGAACGCTTCGCCGGTGACGAAGGGCGCGACCGTGTGCATGTGGGCGGTCAGGTTCAGATTCTTCACCACTTCGTAGAACTTGCCGCCATAAAGAACCGGCAGCGGATTCTCGACACCGTCGACCAGGCCCTGGGCCAGGGAGGGGTAGACGTCGCCCAGGGACATCGGTGTCGGCACCGCGCCCATCGCCTTGATTGCGGCGACGTACATCGGCGAGTTCTGCACCCGAATCTTGACCCCGGCCAGATCTTCCGGGGTCGACACTGCTTCCCGCGAGAGCAGATGACGGACGCCGTAGACACTGTTGGGAATCACGATGTGGTAGCCGGATTCCTCGACCTTCTTCTCCTGTTCGGCGAACCAGTCGGAGTCGAAAACCTTGAGCTTGCTGTCGAAATCGTCGGCCAGGTAGGGCGCATCGAGTACGGCGAGATCCGGCACCGAACTCATGAAGTTCGAATAGGCAGTGATGGTGATCAGCGGCGAGCCAAAACGGGCCTGCTCCATTACCTCGGTTTCGCCGCCGAGCTGGCTGGCGGGAAACGCCTTGAGAGTCAGCTCGCCGTTACTGGCTTTCTCGACGCTTTTCGCCCACTCCTTGACGGCGACATCGACCGGCTCGTCGGGTTGATTGCCGTAGGCAACGCGAATTTCGGTGGCTGCCTGCGCCGTGCTGACGAGGGCAAGGGTGCTCATGCCTGCCAAAGCGAGCGAAGCGGTGAATCGGAAGAATCGATGGGTCGTCATGGGCGTGCTCCAGTGTTGTCGTCTTGTGGGCTTCTTGCTGGGATCATCGGCTCAACGCTTCGTCGAGCCCGGGCGTGGCGCGCCCCTGAAGGCGTGCTTTATCGACCACCGGCTGCAGGCGTCGCTGCCGCTTGGCGGCGTGGTTCTGGGCGATATCGGCGAGGCGGTGATCGAGAAATGGGTTGGCAAAGCGTTCCAGCGTGGTGTCTCGGTAGGCTTGAAGCTGAGCCAGCGGGAGTTCGGCAGCCAGGGTCGGCAGCACTTCCTGATCGAGCACCGCACGCAGCGAGTCGACCAGCGCACTGTTCTCCATGGCCTCACGCACGAACTCGACCGGCCGGCCGGCGCGCTGCCAGTGATCGACCAGATAGGTGTGGGCGAGATTGAGAATATGCAGTTTGCAGGTCGCCTGAGGGCCCAGGCCATCGACGATCTCGACATCCGGGTGGGTGCAGGGAATCGCCATGCCGGGTCTGCGCTGGATGGCCCAGAGCGCGTAGGGCTCGGCGATCGCGCCGAGCGGCTCGAGCGGTTCCGAGACGATACGATCCACCAGCGTATCGGCCCATACGCAGCGGTTATCGAGCCAGTCCAGAAAGGCCTCGCTGTCCGGGGTTCCGGCGCCGTCGCGGCGGGCCATCGCCGTCACCAGCGATTGCAACCGGCTGGCGTTGTGCTCGATCAGCTCGCAGGGCAGGATCGTCAGGCCGTCGTTGCCGGCCTCGAAGCGCGCCCGCAGCAAGTGGGTCAGCTTGCCGGGAAAGCTCGCCGGCACGGTGGCGAGACTCGAGTCGTCGCCGATCTCGTAGCCGTTGTCGGCGGTATTGGAGACGATGATGCGGGCGTGCTCGATTACGTGGCGCTCGAGCGCGTCCCACTGCTCGGCGGCGATCAGGCAGCCGGCGACGCTGTCGACGGTCTGCTCGCGATCGACCGTCTCGCCGTCGCGCCGGCCGCGAATCCGCACGGGATAGCGGCGCTGCTCGGCCAGCAGGCGCGCCTTGCGCTTGCCTTCTTCGCGGGTCGAACTCTGCACCACCAGAATGCGCTCGTCGCTGTCGCCATTTACCAGCGATTCGGACACCAGCGCATCGACATGGGCGAGCAGAAAACGCCCGGTGCCGAACTGAACGATCCCGGCGTCGCGGTAGTCGTTGGTGTGCCTGGAGAGCGTCATAGCGAGACCCCGCGCTTCCAGGGAATGAAGTCGTGCTGGGAGAGGCGCTGGGCGTGCGAGTGGTGACGCCCCGAGGCGACCTCGATGCACAGCGTCAGCAGCTCTTCCGCCAGTTCGTCGATGCTGCGTTCGCCGCGCACGATGGGGCCGGCGTCGAAATCGATGATGTCGCGCATGCGCGTGGCCAGCTCGCTGTTGCTGGCGATCTTGAGCACCGGTGTCACCGGGTTGCCGGTGGGCGTGCCGAGCCCGGTGGTGAACAGGATCAGGTTGGCGCCGGAGCCGGCCAGGGCGGTGGTCGATTCCACATCGTTGCCCGGGGTGCAGAGCAGGCTGAGCCCGGCGCGGCGGTGGGGCTCGGTGTAGTCGAGCACGTCGACCACCGGGCCATCGCCGCCTTTCTTGGCCGCGCCGGCGGATTTCATCGCGTCGGTGATCAGGCCGTCGCGGATATTGCCCGGCGAAGGGTTCATGGAGAAATCGGCCCCCACCGCGGCGGCGTGGCGCTGATAGGCCTGCATCAGATCGCGGAAGCGTCCGGCGACGTTCGCGTCGGTGCAGCGGGCGACCAGCTCGTGCTCGACCCCGCACAGCTCCGGGAACTCGGCGAGAATGCCGCTGCCGCCGAGGGCGACCAGACGATCGACCACGCCGCCCACCAGCGGATTGGCGGAGATGCCGGAGAAACCGTCGGAGCCGCCGCACTCGACCCCGAGGGTGAGCTCGGCCAGCGGCGCCGGCTGGCGCTGAATGCGATCGGCGGCCGCCAGGCCGTCGAAGATCGACTGCAGCGCATTGCGGATCAGGGCCTCCTCGCTGGGTGAAGACTGCTGGTCGAAGTAGTCCACCGTTCGCAGCTGCTGCGGGTCGCGCTGGGCCACCGCCGCCTTGAGCATCTGGATCTGCGCCTTCTGGCAGCCGAGGCTCAGCACCGTCGCGCCGGCCACGTTGGGGTGGCAGATGTAGCCGGCCAGCAGCTGGCACAGCGCTTCGGCATCGTCGTCGGTGCCGCCGCAGCCCAGGGTATGGGTCAGAAAGCGCACGCCGTCGACATTGGGGAAGCGTGTTGGCGCTTGCGACTCGAAAGGGTCGCCGAACGAGGCATCGAGCATCCCGTCCAGCATCTGCCGCGCCATGCGCTTGTAGTCGCGATAAGGGTCGTCGCCCAGCGCATCGGCGACGCACTGGCGCAGCACCTCGATATTGCGGTTCTCGCAGAACACCAGCGGGATCACCAGCCAGACGTTGGCGGTGCCGACACTGCCGTCGGGGCGATGGAAGCCGTCGAAGGTCGTGCCCTGGAAGCGCGTCACCTCCGGCGGCGTCCAGCTCCTGCTGCCGGGCTGGACGTCATCGCTCTCCGTGGCATGGGCGACGTTGTCCACGCTGATGACGCCGCCCGCGGGGATGGCTTGCGTCGCCTTGCCCACGGTGACGCCGTACATGGTGACGATATCCCCCGGCGACAGCGCCTGGAGCGTGAACTTGTGCTTGTGGCGGACATTGTCGGCAAGGGCGATATCGCGGTCGTCGATCACGACCCGGCGGCCGGCGGGCAGGTCGGTCAGCGCCACCGCCACGTTGTCGCGCGGGTGGATGCGCAGGGTGATCCGGGTCGGGCTGTCGGTACCGATGGTATCGAGGCGGGTATCGCTCATGATTCGACCTCCGCGGTTGCGGCATCCAGCGTCACCATCGCCTTGATCACGCCACTGGCGGGTGCGCACCACTGGGGCATCAGCGTCGGCAACTCTTCGAGCCGACCCCGGTGGGTGATCAACGGCTCGGTGAGGATGTCGCCACTCGCCATCAGCCGGGTGACGGTCTCGAAGTCCTCCCGTGTCGCATTGCGGCTGCCCAGCAGGGTCAGCTCCTTCCTGTGGAAGTCCGGGTCGCTGAAGCTGATGTCGGCCTTGACCACGCTCACCAGCACATAGCGACCGCCGTGGCCGGCGAAGTCGAAGCCGCGATTCATCGCCTCGGGATTGCCTGTCGCATCGAACACCACGTCGGCCAGGGCGCCATCGTTGAGCGCCTCGATCTCGGCGCTCACGTCATCCTCGACGGCGTGCCAGACGGCATCGGCACCGAGCGCGTCTCGGCACAGCGCCAGGCGGTCGCGATTGGTATCGACCATCGCCACCCGCGCGCCGCGGCTCCTGGCCACCTGCAGTACGCCAATGCCGATCGGGCCGGCACCCACCACCACCACCAGTTCGTCGCTTTCGACCTGGCCGCGGCGGACGGCGTGGGCGCCGATGGCCTGACACTCGACCAGCGCCAAGGCTTCCGCCGACAGACCGGGCACCGGCACCAGATGCGACGCCGGGACGTTGAGCCACTCCGCCATGCCGCCGTCGCGATGCACGCCGACCACCTCGAGACGCTGGCAGCAGTTGGTACGGCCCTGGCGACAGGCGCGGCATTCGCCGCAGTGGAGGTAGGGGATCACGTAGACTGGCTGGCCAATGAGTTCGGGGGAGACATCGTCGCCGGTCAGCACCACCTCGCCGCTGAGTTCGTGACCCAGCACGCGGGGGTAGGCGAAGTAGGGCTGATTGCTGCCGAAGGCGTGGATATCGGTGCCGCAGATGCCGATACGGCGAATCGCCACCAGCGCCTCACCGGGCGCGCAATCGGGCACCGGCCGGTCGATGACGGCCATCTCGCCGGGCTTCGAACAGACGACGACTTGCATGTGTGGACTCCTGAAATGCCGACCTCGTATGTCAAAGGAACAAAGGTCGGACCATTGCGTGGACGGTCGGCCCGGCGGGATACCCAAATCGCCGGGCGTAAGATCGATCGAAGGGGCCGGCCCGACTCGGCGGGCTCGGCCCCGGCTCGGGTTACTCGTCGCCTGCCGCAGTCGCGGTCGGTGCCAGATAGGGCGTCAACTTGCGCTGCTTGGGGTCGAGCAGGCCGGTGAAGTCGGGTTCGTCGACGCTCTCGGTGGTCGCGACGTGGACGCCGGTGTCGACGCTCTTGGGTAGCGCGACGCCCTGGGACGCGGCGTAGGCGAACCACACCCCGGAGTACCCCATCATGTAGGGATCCTGGACGACCAGTGAATCGATCACGCCCTGGCGCAGGAAATCCACCTCGAGCTCGCTGGAGTCGAAGGCCACCAGGCAGACGTCGTCCGCGCTCTGTTCGGCAAAGGCGGTACCGGCACCGTCTCCCATCAGCTGGTTGTCGGCGAAGATGCCCTTGAGCTCGGGGTAGCGATTGAGCAGGTCGAGGGTATCGTTCATCGCCTTGGTGGTGTCGTTGTTGGCGACGCGATTGTCGACCACCTCGATGTCCGGGTACTCGCCGATCGCATCCAGGAAGCCGTTGTCACGGGAGACCAGCGACTCGCCGTTGGGGTTGGTGCGCAGGTACGCCACCTGACCGGAAGCCTCGCCGTTGGTCCGCTCGATACACTCGGCCAGCGCATGTCCGGCGCGCTGGCCCGCGGCGAAGTTGTCGGTGGCGATCAACGAGGCGTAGCGATCGGTGTCGACGCCGGAGTCGATGATCACCACCGGGATGCCGGCGGCGGTCGCGCTCTCCACCGGACCGGCCATGGCATCGGTGGAAACCGGGGCGAGGACGATTGCCGTGGGCTTGCGGCTGATCAGGTTCTCCATGATCGAGATCTGGCGGGCGACCTCGGTCTCGTTGGCCGGCCCCAGCTCCTCGATCTGGATGCCGAGACGGTCGGCTGCCTGGTGGGCGCCGTCGAACACCGCCTGCCAGTAGGAGGCGGTGGTCGCCTTGATCACCACCGGAATGGTGATGTCGGCGTCCTGGGCGCTGGCGAGCTGGCTGGTCGAGAGCCCGGCGAGCGCAACGCCAAGGGCGAGCGGGGCGAGTCGACGTGAACGTGGCGTGTGGCTTGGCATGAGCGTTCTCCGCATATTGTGGTTGGTCTTCGGGTCCTGCGGTCGTTGCTGCCTTTCGAAATGGAGTGCCGCGTTCAGGCGGCGCTCTCCCGGCGTTCGCTGTAGCCGGTCATGTACTTGATCAGCTCCTCCTGGGTGGTCTCCTCGGATCGCGCGACGTGGACGATGCGGCCGCGATACATCACCGCGATGCGGTCGGCGACTTCCAGGATCTCCACCAGGTTGTGACCGATGTAGATCACGCCGACGCCCTTGGCGGCGAGCATTCGCGATAGCTTGATGACGTTCTCCCGCTCCATCACCGCCAGCGCGGCGGTGGGCTCGTCGAGGATCACCACCTTGGCATCCCAGTAGAGTGCGCGCGCGATGGCGACGGCCTGGCGTTGCCCGCCGGACAACCCCGCGACCGTGCTGGCGCCATCGGGGATGTGGCTTTCGATGCTATCGATCAGCCGCTGCGTCTCCTGCAGGATGCGCCCGCGATCGATCACCGGCAGCAGGCCGAGCCAGCGGCGGACCGGCTCGCGCCCCAGGAAGATATTGGCGCCCACCGAGAGTTCGTCGGCCAGCGCCAGATCCTGATAGACGGTCTCGATGCCGGCGCGGCGCGCCTCCTTGGGGGAGTCGAATGCCACCGCCTTGCCACCGAGGGCGATGTCGCCGCTGTCGCGGCGGTAGACGCCGGAGATGTGCTTGATCAGCGTCGATTTGCCGGCGCCGTTGTCACCCACCACGGCGAGCACCTCGCCGGCGTCGAGGGTGAGGTCGACCCCGCAGAGGACTTCCACGGCACCGAAGCGTTTCTTGAGATCCCTGACTTCGAGTAGCGACATTCTCTATCTCCTATGGAAGCTCTGAATCAATCGCCGAGCGAGATGAAGCACAAGGCGCACGGAACACAGAAAACGAGACATACCTTGGGGTTAGGCGAGTTTTCGACCGGGCTGGCGCGCCAGTACCGCGCAACGCAGTGATTCGCTCGCGCAGGCATTGGTTCAGTGTTTCCTTATTTCACGCCGCTCTGGCGGCACTTATGCAGGTTGTCGACGTAGACGACCGCGGCGATGAGAACCCCGGTCGCGACCATCTGCCAGAACGAGTCGATGCCCAGCAGGTTGGCGGCGTTGGCGATGGTGGCGAACAGCAGGGCGCCGATGAAGGTGCCGAGTACGCTGCCGCGACCGCCGAACAGGCTGGCGCCCCCCACCACGGCGGCGGCGATGGCGTTGAGCTCGTAGGCGACCCCGGCGGTGGGCGAGCCGATGCTCATGCGCGCCATCAGCAGCATGCCGGCGATGCAGGCAGTGACGGAGCTGACGATGTAGGCGAAGAAGACGATGCGCTTGATGTTGATCCCTGCGCGGCGGGCGGACTCGTGGTTGCTGCCCATGGCGATCATGTAGCGTCCGGTGCGCGTACGGCTGAGGATGAAGTGCAGCACCACGCCGATGACCAGCATGCTCCAGAACAGCGACGGAATGCCGAGCCACTCGGCGCGGGCAAAGGCGGAGAGCGCCTTTGGCAGGCCGAACACGCTGGTGCCGTCGCTGACCAGGAAGGCGCCACCGCGAAACGCCTGCAGGCCGGCGAGGGTGATGATGAAGGCCGGGATGCCGAGGCGGTAGACGGAGAAGGCGTTGAGCGAGCCGATTGCCACGCCGAGCACGAGCGTCAGCGCAATGGCGAGGGGAATCGGCACGCCCGCGGTCAGCAGCGTCGCGCAGACGACGCCGGAGAGCGCCACCACCGAGCCCACCGACAGATCGATACCGCGGATCAGGATCGGGAACAGCACGCCGAAGGCGATGATGCTGTCGATCGACACCTGGCGCAGAATGTTGACCACGTTATTGGTCGTCAGAAAGGTCGAGGTCGTCAGCGCCATCACCACCCATAGCAGTAGCGTGAGGCCGAGCACCAGCGTCTCCACCGGTAGGCCCCACTTGCGCAGGTGGCGCGTGCGCGTGGCTGCCGGGGCTTTCATGCCGCGCCCAAGCGGTAGATTGGCGTCATGGGTTGCCATTTGTTGTTCTCCTCCGTCCAGGGCGTCGGGCGCTGGTAGCGCCACATTTCCGCCTCCCACCGTTGCACCGCCGGGTTGTCACGCTCGGCGGCGGCCATGGCGTCGAAACTGAATCGGTCGTCATCGGTTTCCATGACCATGACCAGTCGCGAGCCCAAGCGAAAAATCTCCAGGCTTTCCACCCCGCAGTCGCGCAGGTGTGATTCGACTTCCGGCCAGACCTCCCGGTGTCGGCGCTCGTACTCGGCAATCGCGGCGTCGTCTTCGGCCAGGTCCAGCGCCAGGCAGTAACGCATGTCTTCGACCTCCGTTCGTCAGCCTTGCCGATCCGTTGCCGAAGGCGCCGTCATGGCGCGATCGAGATGAACGTAGCCGCCGTCGACGAACAGCCACTGACCGGTGGTGTGGGACGCCCGTGGCGACAGCAGGAACAGCGTGCTGTCGGCGATCTCCCGGGGCTCGGTCATGCGCTGGCCGAGGGGAATCGTGGCGGTGATGGCGGCGAGGCGGGCCTCGCTGTCGTCGAAGCTGTCGATCCAGCGGCGATAGAGCGGGGTCATGACCTCGGCCGGCACCACCGCGTTGACGCGAATGCCGTCGCCGGCGAGGCTCACCGCCCACTCCCGGGTCAGCGCCAACTGGCCACCCTTGGCCGCGCTGTAACCACTGGTACCGCCCTGGCCGGTGAGCGCGGTCTTGGAGGCGACATTGACGATGGCGCCACGGCTTCGCCGCAGGTGGGGCAGGCTGTGATGCGCCATGGCGTAGTAGTGGAGCAGATTGCGGTCCAGCGAGGCCTGGAACGCCTCGACCCCGGCCTCGAGCCCGACCCGGTCGTTGACCCCGGCGTTGTTGACCAGCCCATCGAGCCGCCCATGCCGGTCGACTATCCGGGCCACCGCCGAGCGGCAGGCTTCGTCGTCGGTCAGCTCCGTGGCGATGAACTCTATGCTGCCGGCTTCGCGGAGCTTCGCCAGCCATTCCGCCGGCGGTTCGTCGCGCGCCACGATGATCGGTATCGCCCCCTCGGCGACCAGCGCTTCGCTGATCGCAGCCCCGATGCCGGAGGCGCCGCCGGTGACGATGATGACGTTGTCTTGGAGTTCCAGGTTCATGTGCCGGGCTCTTTATCGTTGTCGGGAGCGTTCAGCGAGCGCACATCAGGCATCTTCAAGCCATACAGGCGTCGAGCGTTGCCGCCGAACAGCGCTTTCTTGTCGAGCCCGCGTCGGGTGGCCCAGTCATCGATCAGCGCCAGGACGTCGTGATAGCTTCCGGCCACCAGGCAGACCGGCCAGTCGGAGCCGAACAGCAGCCGCTCCTCACCGAACGCTTCCAGCGCCACGTCGAGATAGGGCTGGATGTCGTGAGCACGCCAGTGCCGCCAGTCGGCTTCGGTGATCAGCCCGGAGAGCTTGCAGGCGACATGGGGCAGTTCCGCGAGGCTCGTCAGCTCGCGGCGCCAGGTATCGAAGCCGTCGTCGCACCGGTTGTCGAGGTGGCCCAATACGTCGGGTTTGCCGAGATGATCGAGTATCAGCGTGTGCCCGTCGCAGGCGCGGCAGAAGTCGAGCGTCGCCGGCAGATGGGCGGCGGTGACCAGCACGTCGTAGCACCAGCCCGCGCGCTGGAGCCGCTGGATGCCTAGCTGCACGTCGCGCCGGCGCAGATAGTCGCTGGGCTCGGCCTCGTCCTGGATCAGGTGGCGAAAGCCGCACAGCCGCGACGAGTGCCGGCGATCCAGCTGTGTCTCCAGATCGTCCGCCACCGGATCGATCCAGCCGACCACGCCGACGATCGACGGATCGTGCTCGGCCAGCTCCAGCAGGAAGTCGGTCTCCCGGGCCAGCGGTCGCGCCTGGACCGCGATCGTCGCGTCGATGTCCCAGGCCTGCCGTTCGGCGGCGAGGTCTGGCGGCAGGAAATCCCGCTGCAATTCGTCCATGGCGCCGTCGATCCACGGAAACTCGCTCGCCCGGTAGTGCCAGAAATGCTGATGGGCATCGATACGCATGACGGTGACCTCCGTGGACGATGGTCGGATCAGCTCTCGACGCAGCGCTGCTGCTGTTCGCCCAGCCCTTCGATCCCCAGGCGCATGGTCTGGCCCGGTTTGAGGAAGACCTTGGGGTTCTGGCCCATGCCGACGCCCGGGGGCGTGCCGGTGGAGATGACGTCGCCCGGCTGCAGGCTCATGAAGCGGCTGAGATAGGCGACCAGGTGCGGCACCTGGAACACCATGGTCTGGGTCGAGCCATCCTGGTAGCGCTTGCCGTCGACTTCGAGCCACATCGACAGATTCTGCGGATCGGCGATTTCGTCGCGGGTGACCAGCCACGGGCCGAGCGGGCCGAAGGTGTCGCAGCCCTTGCCCTTGTCCCAGGTGCCGCTGCGCTCGAGCTGATATTCGCGTTCGGAGACGTCGTTGACCACGCAGAAGCCGGCGACGTGGCCCATGGCGTCCGCTTCGTCGATATAGCGCCCGCCCTTGCCGATGATCACGCCCAGTTCCACTTCCCAGTCGGTCTTCTCGGAGCCGCGGGGGATCTCGACGTCGTCGTTGGGGCCGCAGATGGCGCTGGTCCACTTGTTGAAGACGACCGGCTCCGCGGGCACTTCGGCGCCGGTCTCGGCGGCGTGATCGGAGTAGTTCAGCCCGATGCAGATGAACTTGCCGACCCGGCCGACGCAGGGGCCGAGCCGCGTACCGGCGGAGACTTCCGGCAGGCTGGCGGTATCGATCTGGGCCAGCCGAGCCAGGCCCGAGTCGGAGAGCACGTCGCCGGCGATATCGTCGATCTGGCCGGAGAGGTCGCGAACGACCCCGTTGGCGTCGACCAGACCGGGCTTTTCCTGACCCTTGGGGCCGTGGCGTAGCAGTTTCATGCGGTTTCCTTTTCTGTGTCCGTTAGCGAAGTGGGTCTAGTTTTGAGCTACGAGCTACGAGCTACGAGCTACGAGCTACGAGCTACGAGAACTCAAGAGATCAATTGGACCAGCCCCCATCGATCATCTGCACCGTGCCGGTAATGAACGAGGCTTCGTCGCTGGCCAGATGCGTCGCCAGCGCGGCGATCTCCTCCACCTTGCCCAGCCGGCCCATGGGTTGGCGGGCGATGAATTCGGCAAAGACCTCGTCGTTGGTGCGGCCCTGCTGGCGCGCCTGCTCGGCGACCCGCTCGCGCAGGGAGGGGGAGTCGACCGTGCCCGGGCAGATCGCGTTGCAGCGGATGCCGCGGGTCATGAAATCGGCGGCGACGGATTTGGTCAGTCCGACCACGGCGGCCTTGGTGGTGCCGTAGGCGAAGCGATTGACCACGCCCTTGGCGCTGGAGGCGAGCGACGACATGTTGATGATGCTGCCGCCGCCGTTGGCCAGCATCGCCGGTAGCGCGGCGCGGATGGTGTAGAACATGGAGTCGACGTTGAGGCGCTGGGCAAAGGCCCACTGGGCGTCGTCGCACTCGAGGATCGAGCCGCTCGGCACCGTGCCGGCGCAGTTGAACAGGATGTCCAGTGGTGGCAGCGATTCGATCAGGGCTCGCACGGCCTCGGCATCGGTGACGTCGAGTGCGTGACACTGGGCATCTTCCAACCCCTCGAGCTTGGCGGGGTCGATATCCGTGGCGATCACGCGGGCGCCCTCGGCCAGGAACCGTTCGACGGTGGCGCGGCCGATGCCTTGTCCTGCAGCGGTAATCAGTGCGGTTTTGTTGGCGAGTCGCATGACCGGGGCTCCTGAAGGCGGCTTCGATGCTCTGTTTTTGCTTCTGAAGAGAAGGTTGGTTCTAATGTCTAAAGGCCTGACCTTTGATCCAAGTATTATCCTTTGCCGAAACGGCCCGCAAATCGCCAAACGTCTAATAAGCCGCCGAAAGCCGCTGGTAGCGTTGTCATTTGCGACCAATGTCTATGCCCTGTCTGAGAGGTGGCCGCGTTCGCCACTGCAACGTTGACACGGCGAAGAGACACCGGCCCTCAATTCCTCAAGCAGAGCCTGGCTCGTCCTGCTCATGAAACCGGGAGATCGATGGATGCCGATCCAGACCATTCGCGCACAGCGGCTCTATCGTCAGATTGCCGACCAGTTGCTGGTGTTGATTCGCCAGGGGGAGTTTCCGCCGGGCACCTTGTTGCCGCCGGAGCGTGACCTGGCGCAGCAGCTGGGGGTCAGTCGGGCGTCGGTGCGGGAGGCGCTGATCGCGCTGGAAGTCGTCGGCCAGGTCGAGGTACGCGTCGGGCACGGCGTGCTGGTGCTGGAGCGGCACGAGGAGGTGGGCAGCTCGGTGATGAGCGCGGCCCGGCGCCAGGAAGGGTGGGCGCTGGACCCGGAGTTCGCCAGCGAGATCGAACTCGACCTGGACCAGGAGATCCCGCCGTTCTCGCTGTTGCAGGCGAGACGCTATCTCGAGCCCGAGACGGCGGCGCTGGCGGCGCTCAACGCCAGCGACGAGGAGCTTGCCGCGATGCGCGCCGCCTATGCGCGCAATGTCGAGGACAATCGCCACGGCGGGCGCAACCAGGCCGGCGATCGACTGCTGCACATCCGCATCGCCGAGGCCTCGGGCAACGCGGCCTACGCCATGACCATCAAGCATCTGCTCGGCCACCAGTACGGCAAGATGTTCCGCCGCCTCCAGGAACTGTTCATGGAGACCGACATGCCGCGCCAGTCACAGGATGACCATCAGCGCATCCTGGCGGCGATCGAGAGTCGCGATCCCGATGCGGCGAGGAAGGCGATGGAAGTGCACATGGATCACGTCCTGAGAGTGTTCTTCGACGCCTGAATGGCTGGTGGACGAGTCAGTACACGTCCCCGTGCCACGGGGACCCGGTGGCGGTGGGGCGAACGGCGAGGGCAGGCGTGTGCATGACTCCGGGCTCCACTGGCCGGCAGTAGCGAGTGGCGGCAGTGCTCAACCCGCCATCCGCTCGCCCAGCCGTCGCATGAAGCGATCGCCGGCCTCGATCTGGTCGATCTCGATATATTCGTCCGGCTGGTGAGCCTGTTCGATGCTCCCCGGGCCGCACACGACGGTCGGCAGGCCGGCGCGCTGGAACTGCCCCCCTTCGGTGGCGTAGGCGACACCGCCGGTGTCGACGCTCGGATCGTCTAGACATTCGCGGCAGAGGGCGATGGCGGCGGCGTTGTCGCGGTCGGCCAGCGCCGGCACGGTATCGACCAGTTGCTCTGTGACGATGCGGATCTCCGGTGCACGCTCCTGCAACTCGGCCTCCAGCGCCTTGGCGTAGCGCTCGAAACGGGTAAAGACCGCCTCGAAGCCGTCGCTGGGCAGGTGGCGGATCTCCCAGTCGAACTGGCAGTGCCGCGCCATGATGTTGATCGCGGTGCCGCCCTGGATCAGCCCGACGTGCAGGCTCGAGTGCTGGACGTTGAAGACGTGTTCCAGCGCCCCCTCGTCGACCAGCTCCTGCATGATCGCCTCGATCTTCGTCACCAGCCTGGCGGCCACGTGGATTGCCGACATCCCCTGATTGATCTGGCTGGAGTGCGACTCCTTGCCGGTCACCGTGGTGCGCAGGGTGGTGATTCCCTTCTGTGCCACGATCGGTTGCATCGAGGTGGGCTCGCCGATGATCACGGCGCCGGGCAGCGGTTCATCCACCATCAGCCGTTCGATCATCGCCGGCGCGCCGAGGCAGCCGATCTCCTCATCGTAGGAGAAGGCCAGGTAGATCGGCCGCGCGAGATCGAGGGCCTGCCAGGCGGGAACCTGCGCCAGGGCGCAGGCGAGGAATCCCTTCATGTCGCAGCTGCCGCGACCGTAGAGCCGGCCGTCCTGCCTGTCCGTCAGGGTGAACGGGTCGCTGTTCCACGGCTGGCCGTCGACCGGTACCACATCGGTGTGACCGGAAAGTACCACGCCGCCCTCGACCGCCGGGCCGATGCGTGCCAGCAGGTTGGACTTGCTGCCATCGACGTTGGTGATGCGCTGGGCCGGCACGCGGTGAGAGGCGAGATAGCGTTCGACGAAATCGATCAGCTCGAGATTCGAGTGCCGGGAGACGGTATCGAAGCCGATCAGGGAGGCCAGCAGGTCGCGGGAAGTGGTCATCGCTTGCTCCGGTCCACCAGCGTGGACCCCGGTTCGGTGGGTGAGCCCACAGAATAGCGGCTATCCTTCCGCGGTCACAAACCCCCGGGGCGGTACGGAGACGGAGGCGGGCGCTGCGATATTTCCAAGAGACCTGAGCGTTCGACCGTTTCGCGGCTTTCGGCGCAAAAAATGCAGTCTCGACGCCATGGCGCCGAATGATTTACGCGCCTAGTCTGAAAAGCGTTTCTTCCCGAAACTCCAACTCCCCAGGAGATTTTCATGAGCAAAGTGCTGGTGCTGTATTACTCGAGCTACGGCCATATCGAGACCATGGCCAAGGCGGTGGCGGACGGCGCCGAAAGCGTCGGTGGCACCCAGGTCGATATCCGCCGCGTGCCGGAGCTGGTACCGCAGGAGGTGGCGGTGAAATCCGGTTACAAGACCGATCAGGACGCGCCGCTGATCGAGGGCCCGGAAGCGCTGGCCGACTACGACGCCATCATCGTCGGCACGCCGACCCGGTTTGGCAACATGGCCTCCCAGATGCGCAATTTCTGGGACATGACCGGTGGCCCCTGGGCCCAGGGCAAGCTGATCGGCAAGATCGGCAGCGCCTTTGCCTCGACGGCGACGCAGCACGGCGGGCAGGAGACCACGCTGACCTCGATCCACACCACGCTGATGCATCACGGCATGGTGATCGTGGGCGTGCCCTACAGCTGCGCCGAGCTCTCCAACATGAGCGAGATCACCGGTGGCACGCCCTACGGCGCGACCACGCTGGCCAACGCCGACGGCAGCCGCACGCCCAGCGAGAACGAACTGGCGATCGCGCGCTTCCAGGGCAAGCACGTGGCCGAGCTGGCGGCCAAGCTGGGCAACTGAGGCCGGTCGGCTAGTTTTCGTACAAAGCCTAAGAGGGTGTTTACAAATTCGACGAGCGAAGGCGAGACAAGGCGAAATCGGCCGAAAAAGCGGAGTTTACACGGGGTAAATGAGCATTTTGAGGTCGGTTTCAACGCCGTATTGCCTAGCGCAGGCATTTTGTAAACACCCTCTAAGGCCCTTCGCGGCCGGACCGGCCAACGAGAGCCGCTGATCTCATGGAGATCAGCGGCTTTTTGCTGGGCGGTAGTCGAACTCGTGAAAGTCCGCCGCGAGCCCGGCCCCGGAGAGATCCTGGGCGCAGAGGCCGACGAAGGTACCGGTGAAGCGGATGTAGTCCGGATCGTCGTCGCAGAGATGGGAGATGTCGAGCGGATCGCCGATCGGCTGCCACTCGATACCGTCGCCATCTCGATCCGGATCGCCCTGCGCGTCGCCCGGCGCATGGAAGAAACGCAGCCACTCGCGCTCCAGACGCGCCATCAGCCGCACGTCGCCGTCGACCAGGGGGAAATCGCTGGTCAGCGGCTCGTCATAGACGCCATGGCGCGAGACGATGATGCCTAGGCAACGGCCCAGCGTCTCGTCCCGGGTCACCCTCAGGTAGATGTAATCCTTGGTGTCGTAGTAGAGGATCAGCCCCGCCATCTGCTGGAAATGGTCGGGGTGGAAGGACAGCCGCGTCTCCACCTCCACCTCGAGGTGGGTCAGGCGCCTGGCCAGCAGGCTCTGTCGGTGGGTCGACTGCATCGACTCGCCACCCTTGAGCCGCAGGCAGCCCGGGCGCTCGGTCAGCGACAGCCAGGTGTCGTCGAACGGCCTGCGCAGACTCTGCCAGTAGCGGTGGAGGCCGGGACTCTCGAAGGTATCGCGATCCGGCTCGGCGAGGGGAGCCTGCCAGTGAAGATCCGGGCCGGCCACCCGATGGCTGGGGTAGGGGCCGCCCTCGATGCGGAGCCAGTCGTCCTCGGTCCAGACGCAGCGCTGCAGGGCGGTCTCGCGCCCCAGCATGCAGCGCCCGGCGACGACCGGGCGGGCACAGAGATGGGCGCAGTACCACTCGCCCCCGGCGGTCTCCACCAGGCTGCCGTGGCCGGCCTTCTGCAGTTGGTCGGCGGCATCCGGGTTCGAGGTGAGCACCGGGTTGGTCGGGTCGACCTCGTAGGGCCCCGTCAACTCACGCGAGCGGGCCACCGTCATGGCATGGCCGTAACCGGTACCGCCCTCGGCGGTGACCAGATAGTAGTAGCCGTTTCTTCGATAGAGATGCGGGGCTTCGGTGACGCCCAGAGACGTACCCCGAAAGATATTGTGCACGGGCCCGGTGAGCTGCTGGCGTCCGATGTCGTAGCGCTGCAGGGCGATACCGGCGAAGGCGTTACGGCCCTTGCGGAAATCCCAGATCATGTTGAGCAGCCAGC
>NZNW01000088.1 GCA_002695065.1 Salinicola sp.
ACCGGCAAGGCGGCGGCACTGTTCTTCCCCTCCGGCACCCAGAGCAACCTGGTGGCGCTGTTGAGCCACTGCCAGCGCGGCGACGAGTACATCGTCGGCCAGCAGGCGCACACCTATCGCATGGAGGGCGGTGGCGCGGCGGTGCTGGGCGGCATCCAGCCGCAGCCGATCGAGAACGAGGCCGACGGTACCTTGCCGTTGCAGAAGATCGAGGCCGCCGTCAAACCGATCGATCCGCACTTCGCGCGCACGCGCCTGCTGACGCTTGAGAACACCTTCCACGGCCAGGTGCTGGACGCCGGTTATGTCGAAGCGGCCACGATCCTGGCACGGCGCTTCGGCCTGGCGACTCACTTGGACGGGGCGCGAATCGGCAATGCGGCGGCGGCGACCGGTGCCAGCCTGAAAGCGCTGTGCAGCCCGTTCGACACGATCTCGATCTGCTGCTCGAAAGGGTTGGGGGCACCGGCGGGATCGGTGCTGGTCGGGGCTGCGGATTTCATCGAGACGGCCCGGCGCTGGCGCAAGGTGGTCGGCGGCGGCATGCGCCAGGTCGGCATGCTGGCGGCGGCGTGCGAATACGCGCTGGAGCATCAGCTCGCGCCGCTGGTGGAAGACCACGCCAAGGCCGAACGTCTGGCGGCGGGCCTGGCGGAGATCGACGGCATCACGGTGACGGCACAGGCCACCAACATGGTGTTCGTCGAGTTCACCCGCCCGGCGCTCGATCCGGCCCATCTGCACGCCTGGCTGAAAGCGCGCGACATCCTGGTCGGCGCACTCTACGCGCCGCGCTTCGTCACCCACCGCGATGTCTCGATGGCCGATATCGACCGCGTCGTCGACGTCGTTGGCGAGTACTTCGAACGCGGGTGAAGCGATTCGCTCAGTTGAGCTGAGTCGACGAAGAGGAGCTGGGGCGAGTCGGTGTCGACGGCGAGTTCGTGGAAGTGCCAGGAGCATCCTGGGCGCCGCCATCGCCGGCTGGGGCACTGGGGTCGCAGTTCCGCCGTGCGGTGGAGATGGTCGAGCCGCCATCGTTGCCGTGGCAGATCGAGCCGCCACCACTGGGCCGCTGCTCTCGCGTTTCCCGCGGATAGGTCAATCCGGGGCTGACGTGGACGTCCAGGCGCTTGGGCACGTAGTCGGCGCGTCCGTCACGGTCGTTGTCCGGCAGCCTGACGCGGTGGCCGGTCTGGGGGTCGACGACGGAAACGCCATCGGCAACGGCGGGGGCGCTGACCAGCGTCGTGCCGGCCAGCATCAGCGCGAGACAGGTCGCGGTCAGCGTATTTCGGCGCCTGGCGGGCGTGAAGGGCGTTCGCATGGTCCACCTCCGGTAAGAATCTGCTGCGTCAGCATAGTGTAGCGCCCGCCGCGATTCCGGGCGCGGATTCACGGCGGCGATTCACTGGTCTGGGAGAGCCACTCCCACAGCGCCGCCGCCGGCGGGCGCAGCTGCCGACGGCTGGGCCGGACCAGCCAGAAGGCTTCGTCGGTCGGCATGTCGAGATCGAACGGTGCCACCAGATCGCGGCTGGCCTCGAGCAGACGGCGATGCGACAGCGCGATACCGCCGCCGTAGGAAGCCAGCGCCAGCGTGGTCACGTGGGTGTCGCAGATCATCGCCTGGCAACGGTGCTCAAGGCCGGCGAACCCCGCTTCCACCAGCCAGCGCGGCCAGCCGGCGGCGAATCCCGCCGCGTGCAGCAGCGTCTTGCCGGCGAGATCCTCGGGCGTCTCGAGTTCCGCCGCCAGCGCGGCCGAGCAGACCGGCAGCAGCCGCTCCTCCCCCAGGCACTCCGCCGTCACATCGTTCCAGTCGCCATGGCCGTAGCGAATCTCCAGATCCGCTCCTTCGGCGCCGAAATCGTCCGCCCAGATCGCGCTGACCAGGCGCAGGGTGATCTCGGGGTGCATCCGCTGGAAATGGATCAGCCGAGGCGCCAGCCAGGTCTGCTGCATGGCCGGCGTGGCTCTGAGCGTCACCGGCGCGCCGGGGCTGGGACCGAACACCTCGGACGTGCCCTCCGCCAGGCGCGTGAAAGCGCCCTGAACGCTGGGTAACCAGGCTTGTCCCGCCGGCGTCAGCGCCAGACTGCGTGGATAGCGCACGAACAGCGACTGCCCGACGCGATCCTCCAGCAGCCGGATACGCTGACTGATCGCCGACTGGGTGACGCCGAGCTCACGCCCCGCCTCGGTGAAGCTCAGCGTTCGCGCTGCCGCCTCGAACGCCTGCAGCCACAGTACCGGGGGAAGTTCGGACATCTCGTTTCCTGAAAGCGTCTCGCGGAAAGGGTCTGGCTGAAATCGCGCTACCGAAATCAACCATTGGGCTAATAGCCAAAGCCAGCCATTAGCCAAGCTTGGCCTCAGCGGCCAGATTAATCGTTTGTCATGGCCAGAAGCAATCCGCATCCTAGTGAAACGCAATAACACACGTTACTCACGAAGATGGCCGCGACAGCCATCGAGGAAGTGCCCTTTGTCATCCGCTCTTTCGTCATCCGCTCTTTTATCATCCGGAGGCGCCTTCAACGACGCTCTGACTGCTCGTCAGGGCCAGACGCCCATCGATATGGCCGAACTGCGCCGCTATCGCCAGGGCAGTGGCGCACCGGCCGCCACGCTGGAGAGCGTGACGCGCAAGGCGCGCCGCCTGACGCTGAACTGGTCCGACGGCCGCACCGGGCAGTTTCCGATGATGTGGCTGCGTGACCATTGCGCCTGCGACCAGTGCCGCCATCCGCTGACCCGTGAACGCCTCTACAAGCTGCTCGACGATCCCCTGTGGGAGCGCCTCGACGGCGACGACGCGCTGGCCTCGTTCGCGTTCGATGCCAACGCACTGACGCTGGCCTGGCAGGATGGCCACGTATCGCGCTTCGATGCCGGCTGGCTCCACCAGCGCTGCCCCGGACAGGAACTCGCCACGCTGCTGCCGACACCGAAGCCGTGGCCGACGCACTTCACGCCGAGCCGCGTCAGCCATGCCGACTTCGTCGATGGCAGCGACGGCCGCAGCCGCTGGGCCACCGCCCTGCTGCGTGATGGCCTGGTCATACTCGATCAGGGGCCTTGCGAGCTGGAGGAAGTGTCGCGTATCGCCGAGAGCATCGGCCCCATGCGTTCGACCAACTTCGGCGGCCGGTTCGACGTGCGTTCGGTCCCCAATCCGAACAACGCCGCCTATACGGCGATCGGCCTCGAGCTGCACACCGACCTGCCCAACTGGCGCCAACCGCCGGATATCCAGTTGCTCTACTGCCTGGAGAACGACGCCGAGGGTGGCGAGTCCAGCTTTGCCGACGGCTTCGCCGCCGCCGAGACCCTGCGGGCGGGAGATCCCGAAGCCTTCCGGATACTGGCGGAAACGCCCATCGACTTCCGCTTCCAGGACGACGGCCACGATATCGCCGTGCGCGAGCCGGTGATCGATCTGGATGGCGAAGGCCGCCCCCGCGAGATCCGCTTCAACAACTGGATTCGCGACACGCTGAGCCTGCCGTCGGACCGGATCGAGGCGTGGTACGACGCCTATCGTGCACTGTGGCAGATCCTGCGTCGGCCGGAGGGCCGGGTGGAATTGACGCTGGAACCCGGCCAGATGGTCGCCTTCGACAACCGCCGCGTGCTGCACGGTCGCAACGCCTTCGACCCCAACACCGGCAAACGCCATCTCCAGGGCACCTATCTCGATCTGGACATGCTGCAATCGCATCTGCGCGTGCTGTCGAGATGAACCGCACGGCACCGCGTTGATACGAGCCGCCCGACGTCATCACTGCATGACCGGGCGGCTCTTCCGCGTGTATTCCCGGTACACTCTGGCCAGGGAAGACACGCTCATTAGGGAACGACAGGAGACAACAAATGAAACGACCGCAGACGATTTCCGCCCTGACGCTGACCACCGGCTTGATGATGGGTACCGGCGTGGTGCTGGCCGGCACGGGTTCGGCAGTGGCGGCTGACGAACCCATCAACTTCGGCGTGCCGTCCTGGCCCGGGATCACCGTGAAGACCGAGATCGCCCGCCAGTTGCTGGCGCCGCTGGGCTATCAGGGCAAGGCCCAGGAGATCGGTCTGCAGGTGATCTATCAGGGGCTGAATACTGGCGATGTGGACGTCTTCCTGGGGGCCTGGCTGCCGGCCCAGAACCCGATGCTGGAGCCACTGGAAGCCGACGGCAGCATCACCCGCCTGGCCACCAACGTCACCGGCGCACAGATGACGCTGGCAGTGCCGGACTATGTCTACGACAGCGGCGTCACCTCCTTCGCCGACCTCGATGCCCATCGCGACGAGTTCAATGGCGAGATCTACGGGTTCGGTGCCGGCTCCGCTGCCAGCGAAATCCTCAACAAGGCGATTGAGGACGATACCTGGGGCCTCGGCGACTGGACCCTGGTCGATACCAGCACCGTCGGCATGTTGAGCGCCGCCAAGAGCCATATCGCCAACGAGGAGCCCATCGTCTGGGTCGGCTGGACGCCGCACTGGATGAACCTCGAACTGCCGATGCGCTACCTCAGCGATTCGAAGAACCTGTTCGGCGAAGGCAACGGTGCCAGCGACGTGCGCACGCTGATGGCCAGCGACTACGCCGAGGCCAACCCGAATCTGGTGACCTTCTTCGATCAGTTCTCGTTTTCCGCCGAGGAGCAGAGCTGGATGATCAAGCAGTACGGCCAGGAGGAGAAGCCGATGGAAGAGGTCGCCACGACCTGGATCGAGAACCATCCGGATCGCGTCGAAGCCATGATGAAGGGGGTCACCACGCGCGAAGGCGAGCCGGCCTGGGAAGCGGTGCAGAAAAAATTCTCCTTGTAGATCAAGATATCGGGAGTCACCGCCGGGTCACGGCTTGACGTAGCAAAAAACCGTTACAAATTCGTGGCGATTTTTTTGTCTTCGCCCGGAACTAATGCAGCAAGGCTGACTCTGAGTAGGTGTTCCCTTGAATGATCCCTTACTTGCCCACCATCCCCTGGTGGGCATTTTTTTGTGCTCTGCCATCCCTGACGCGACGTCAGGAATTTCTCCCGGAAATTTCTTGTCCGTGTTCCCGGCATTCAGCGCTCGTCGGTGCTTCCCCGAGATCAAGGCAGTGGCGGCACCCGTCCCGTCATCTCGGTCGTCATGAAATCGACGAACTGCCGAATCCGGGCACTGTCTCTTGCCCGCTCGGCGTAGAGCAGGTGGAAGTCAGCCCGGATCCCCTGCCACTGCGGCAACAACGGCATCAGATCACCGCTGGCCAGATGCTCGTGAACGTCCCACCAGGAGCGCAGCAAGACGCCGTGGCCATCGAGCGCCATTCGCGTCATCGCCTCGGCATCGTTGCTCGCCAGCCGGCCATGAACGCGGATGGCACGACGGGTGCGGGTATCGTCGGCGGCCTCGAACCGCCACAGCGAGTAGTCGGTATCGTTCTCCCGCACGATCAGGCAGCGATGCCGTGCCAGATCCTCCAGCCGCTCGAGCCTGGGCGCGCTCGCCAGATAACCGGGGGTGGCACAGAGTATCCGGCGGTTGGCGAGCAGTCGCCTGGCGATCCAGCGCGACGCCGGCGGCTCACCGACACGAATGTTGATGTCGAACCCCTGCTCGTCGAGTCCGACCGGGAAGCTGGTCAGCTCCAGCAGCAGTTCCAGCTGCGGATGACGCGCGGCGAAACGCGAGATCAGCGGTGCCACATGGCGCCGGCCAAAACCGAAGGTGGCGTTGATTCTCAGCCGCCCCGAGAGCACGGCGCCCTGGTCCCGCAGCGAGTTCTCCAGATCGCCCAGGTCATCGAGGATCATCGCCCCGCGCTTCAGATAGCGCTCCCCCTCCGCTGTCAGCGACAAGCGCCGCGTCGTCCTCGCCGCCAGTGACACGCCGAGACGCCTCTCCAGCTGCTGCAGCCGCTTGCTGACCGCCGAGAGTGACAGCCCCAGTTCCCGGGCCGCGCCGGTCAGGCTGCCTGCCTGGGCGACCCGCTGGAAGAAGGCCAGATCGTCGACCGCGGACATCGAATTCTCCACCTCAGCGCAATAGTCGTTTCGATTCTAACCGGATTATCCCGAATCCGGCAGCGACTACACTGGTGCCAGCGACCCAATGCGCCCAAGAACGAGGCCAGACCGATGTTCGATGGATTTCGCGAGTTCGATATCGAGGTAGAACGGGACATCGCCATCCACGGCGTGATCGGGGGCAAAGGCCCGCCGCTACTGCTGCTTCACGGTCATCCGCAGACCCATGTCATCTGGCATCTTCTCGCCCCTCGGCTCGCCGAGCACTACACCGTGGTCGCCACCGACCTGCGCGGCTATGGCGATTCCGGCAAGCCGGAGGGGGACGCACGGCACCTCAACTACAGCAAGCGCCGGATGGCGCATGACCAGGTTGCGGTCATGCGGGCCCTGGGGTTCGAGCGGTTCTTCCTCTGCGGGCACGATCGCGGCGGACGAGTCGCGCACCGGCTGGCGCTCGACCACCCCGAGCGAGTGAACAAACTGATGGTGCTGGACATCGCGCCGACGCTGGCGATGTACGAGGCCACCGATCTCGTTTTCGCCACGGCCTACTGGCACTGGTTCTTCCTGATTCAACCCAGGCCTCTGCCGGAATCCTGGATCGAAGCCGCGCCCGCCGACTACGTCACCCGGATCGTGGGTGGCCGTCATGCCGGGCTGGGCCCGTTCGATCCGCGAGCGATCGCGGAGTACCAGCGCTGCCTGGCCCTCCCGAGCGCGGCCCATGGCCTGTGTGAAGACTATCGCGCCTCCCGCACCATCGATCTGGAGCACGACCGCGCCGACCGCGATGCCGGCCGGCATCTTCAGGTTCCGCTGGCGGTGTGGTGGGGCGAGCACGGCGTGATCGAGCGCTGCTTCGATGCTCTCGGCGAGTGGCGGGCGGTTTCCCGTCACAGCGTCGAAGGCGGCACCCTGCCCTGCGGCCATTATCTTCCCGAGGAAGCGCCGGATGCGCTCTTCCAGCAACTCACCCACTTCATGAGGTAAGCCAGTCATGGCTCACAAACCCGCTCAAGCCAAGACCCACAAGATCGCCGTCATCGCCGGCGACGGCATCGGCACCGAGGTGGTTCCGGAGGGACTGCGCGCACTGGAAGCGGCCGCCAGGCGCTTCGATATCGGTCTCGAGTTCGAGCATTTCGAGTTCGGCAGCTGCGACTACTATCTCGAGCACGGCAAGATGTTGCCGGACGACTGGTTCGAGACGCTCTCCGGCTTCGATGCCATCTTCTATGGCGCAGTAGGCTGGCCGGACAAGGTGCCGGACCACATCTCGCTGTGGGGTTCGCTGCTGCAGTTCCGGCGCCACTTCGACCAGTATATCAACCTGCGGCCCTGCCGCCTGATGCCCGGCATCAAGAGCCCGCTGGCCGACCGCGAGCCCGGCGACATCGACTTCTACGTGGTGCGGGAAAACACCGAAGGGGAATACTCGAGCATCGGCGGCAAAATCTTCGAGGGCACCGAGCGGGAAACGGTCATGCAGGAGACCGTGATGACGCGCACCGGGGTCGACCGGGTGCTGAAATACGCCTTCGACCTGGCGCAGAGTCGACCGCGCCGGAAACTCACTTCCGCGACCAAGTCCAACGGCATCTCGATCACCATGCCGTACTGGGACGAACGGGTGAAAGCGATGGCCAAGGGTTATCCGGACGTCAGCATCGACCAGTTCCACATCGACATCCTGACCGCCAATTTCGTGCTCCACCCGGACTGGTTCGACGTCGTCGTCGCCAGCAACCTCTTCGGCGACATTCTCTCCGACCTCGGCCCCGCCTGCACCGGCACCATCGGCGTCGCGCCCTCTGCGAACATCAACCCGGAAGGCAAGTTCCCGAGCCTGTTCGAGCCGGTCCACGGCAGCGCCCCGGACATCGCCGGCAAGGGCATCGCCAACCCGATCGGCCAGATCTGGTGTGGCGCGATGATGCTCGAGCATCTGGGCTACAAGGAGGCGGGCGACGCGATGGTCAGTGCGATCGAGCAAGTCCTGGCAGATGACGACAAGTCAGCGCTGACCCCGGACCTGAAAGGTAAGGGAACGACCCAGAGCCTGGGCGAGAAGATCGCCGCAGCGATTGGTTGAAGCGAGACTGGCGACGGCGGGTCGGCCCGTCGTCGCTTTCCAATGATGGCGTCGCCGCGATCGGCCACGGCAAGCCGGCATCAAAGTAGTATTTTACAGAGCGCCTGACTGCTCAAAACGCCGGGGACGCTGCCTTTTTCAAGGAGTTGTCGCGACAATTCATCCTGAATCGAACGATACAGGGGAAGAATCGAGCCTCGCATGCCATCCTCGGCATACCGCTGGTCGATATAGAACGCAGCACGCTCACCGCGAAAATGGATCGGCTGGGATACCTGGGAGAAGCGAATACCGGACCTCGCCAGCAACCTCTGAAAACGATTTTCCATCATTGCAAGAACGTGAAAGCGCTCAATCAAACCCGTAAATGCCGTAGCGCATAGAAAAAGGCTAACTCCGATCATGGGGAAAAAGCGCCTTTCCTGCTGCGAAAAAACGAACTCACCAAAGCCATCCACCTCTGCTTCCTCAACCCTGCTGGACCGAAAATGACTCGGGATCGCCACACGGGATATCTCGCAAAGGCCCTCGGATCGAATCTTGGGATCGAGCTCAATCTTGACGCCGTGTTCACCGCAGTGTTCCTCGATGGGGAGACCATAGCCGGGTCGATTATGGGTATCGGGAAACACGATTCTCATACAGCCCGCGGAGAGCCCCGTCGCCCTGTGCTCTATCAGGCAATGGAGAGACCGGTCATCGAACTCGTCCCGCTCGACCCGGTTCTTCGCGTCAATGGGCTCATATCCAAGTTCTTCACAATAAACCTTGTGTCTGAGAGAAAAGACTCGTAGCCGGTCACTGTCCGACGCAGCAAAAACCACCTTGAAAAGGTCAAAAAAGTCATTCTCCACCCCGTCCCCCTTATACCTTGTAAAATTTGGCATCGGCTACAGAAGAAGGTCTCCCCAAATAAAACCCCTGAACATAGTCGACACCATAACCTAGAAGATAAGGCAACAGCTCAGGCCTATCGACAAACTCCGCCACTGTTTTCTTACCCATACCCTTAGCAATATCCACAATGGCCTTGACTATCAACTGACTCTCTTCGCTCTCGGGAAGCTTTTGAATAAAAGAACCATCTATTTTTATATAATCGGCAGGAAACTGTCCCAGGTAATGAAAGCTACTAAAGCCAACGCCAAAATCATCCAGCGCCACCTTACAGCCCAATGCTCGAACGCTCTCCAATACCCCTCTCGCCGAGGCAAAATCAGTCACGGCGGCAGTCTCGGTAACCTCAATGATTATCCGGGTAGGGTCAACCGCGTAACGCTCGAATTCATGTCTCATGAAGGAGGTCAAGTCACTGTCATGTAAAGACTGCCCGGATAGATTGATAGCCAAATTAGCCGTAGTGTCTCCCAGCGTGGACATCAAGCGAATACCATTCGACAACACCCATCTGTCGATCGCAACGATCTGTCCGCTCTGCTCGGCGATCGGGATAAAAGTACCGGGAGACAAACTCTCACCATTGGCGTCTTTTAACCGGAGAAGAACCTCATAGTGTTGAACGTCGAAATCGACCAGTCGAAAAATCGGCTGAACCATGAGTTCAAAATCGTCATTGAGTAGCGCATTGCGAATCATCTCGACCCAGTACACACGCTGTTTTATCTCTTCCCGTCCCTGCTGTTCAGGTGACAAAAGGTGCCATCGTTGTACGGCATCGTCTTTCGCCAGGTACATCGCGTAATCGGCATTGGCCATCAGCTCGTCGGGAAACGCACCGTTGTCCGGGTAGATCGCGATACCAATGCTGGCGCTGGCCCGATGGATACGGCCCTCGACATGCAATGTCTTCTGTTCCAGACGGTTCACGATTTGCTGAGCCATATCGATAGCACTCTGCTGAGAGGCATGTTCGAGGAGAATGGCGAATTCGTCGCCTCCCAGGCGGGCCACGACGTGGCCCTGGCCCAGTTCCGACAAGTCCGTGGCAACCGACCGTAACAGCTGATCGCCTGACTGATGCCCACTCGTCTCGTTGACTTCCTTGAAGCGGTCCAGGTCCAGGTAGAGAACCGCACCAAAAGAGCTGGGCGTGACAGCGCGAGACAGGGCCTCTTCAAAGAAACGTCGATTGTAAAGTTCGGTCAGTGAATCTCGACTGGCCAGCCAAAGCAGCCTCGTTTCCGCCAGCTTTCGCTCGGTAATATCCACCCCTACGGAGATGAGTTCCTGATAATCACTTCGACCATCCGTATCCAATGGAGTGTGATACCAAACAATAGTTCTAACCTCGCCACCCCCCGAGACTAACTTGCTTTCCTGTTGACCACCACCATCAAAAAATTCATCAATATTAACCAGATCCGCCGCAAACACGTCTTGGAACTTATTATCAGACAGCTGATCACCCGACTGCCCCGTCAGCCACTCGCAAAATCGATTGGTCAAGGTGATATGGCCATTACGATTGTGAATCACGATCAAAACTTGAGCCGTATTGAAAAGACCCGACACGAAGTCTCGTTCTCTTGCCAGCTCCTTCACGCGATCTTCCAGTTCGACTCCGCGAAGGCCGATCTCTCTTTCCATATCCTCCAGCTTGGTTTCCAGCTCGATCGCCGTGCCCTCCAGCACATCGAGCTCATCCAGGAAGAAAGCCTTTGTTGGCGGCATCGAATCCCGCATCACGTCGTACCTTCGCTGTGCCAACAAAGGCAGCTTTCGACTAATCAGCCTCAATCTATCCATTCGATTTTTCAACATGATGAACAGGATGGCTTCCGAAGCCAGCCATCCTAGCAGTGCGATCAGAAGAACCATGCGCGTCGTGCTGGAAATCGAACTTATCTGAGCAGTGACATCCGAAACCAGCAGGAAATATCCGGATCTCCCGCCCGTCTGTTGATTGTCTTTATCAATGGCAATCGCAATGACTTCAAAAGTCTTGTCACCCTCGCGATATCGAGCGACCTTGCCATTGACGTCTGAGAACGCTATTCCTTTGGCAATGGAATTGAATAATGGCCAGCTGGTATCTTCATGTGTCAAGGCAATCAAATTTGCATTCCAGCTTTCCAAAAATCTGTCATTGGCAAAGCTGG
This sequence comes from Salinicola sp., assembly GCA_002695065.1. Classification (GTDB taxonomy): domain Bacteria; phylum Pseudomonadota; class Gammaproteobacteria; order Pseudomonadales; family Halomonadaceae; genus Salinicola. The sequence goes on from NZNW01000088.1 coordinate 11,178, forward strand.
TCGGCTCCGAGGTAGTGACTAGCAGCGCAACTTCGCTACCCGAGCTTCTTTGCATATAGCGAGTCACGTCGGCAAGAGAACGGGAAACGATGATGACTCCGGCATCCGTGCCTTCTGCCAATATAGGAACGGCCACATATTGGCGACACTCCCGATAGCAGACAAGCCTTCTCATTGGCTTCTCTTCTTTTATGACTTCTCTCAGCCACTTGGCATCCATCGTTGCTCGACTGGCGTTTTGCCCTTGGCCCAGTGTTATTATCCTTTTAGTATCACTATCGTAGACGCTGACGTCATCAAGCCCTGCATCTAATTGCAGCGTTGGCCACTGGGGTGACAAAGCTGACTCTATGTCCGAAGAATCGCCTTCAAGTAGAGCATGACTCAAGCTGGGGGAGGATGCCAACAAGCTAGCTATTTGCCGCATGGTATCTGCCGAACTTTGTAAAGTCAGTGATACTTCATACCGCTGTCGATCATAGAAAGCTTTTTGAGACTGGCTGAATTGCTGTACCAAGGCGTGATTGCTCACCCATGCAACGAGACTTGCTAATGCCAGCAGCAAAAGACTGGTAAATGCCAATGCCCTCCACTTGAGACTAACCCGAAAAAAGCCCTTCCGATTGCGCATTTAATCAGCCTTAAACTGGCGTCGCTAGAAAAAATAAGAAGCCTGGAATAGCAGCATGTTCCAATATTTATCTTGGTTTTCAGAACCACCACCAGTCACCGGCAACCATCCTGTGCCTTCAACATGATGCAGTTCTGACGACAGAAGGAAACGGGGATAAACTTGCCATTGAAATCCGGTTGTCCAATCCTTTGCATATCGAGAAAACGCAGGCCGATTGGTCTGTTCCGCGAATTTTTCTCCCCGTCTATCTTTACGGTCCACGACGTAGGAATCATACCTCAAAATCCAGTCCCAGGTTGTGCTCAGGCGTCTTGAGTACTGGACATACCAGCTCTCACCGGTAACGTCGTAGTTGTAGGGGTCGGTAAAGCCTTCCGTCTTCAACCCTCTGAGCGCGTACTCGGTCGTAAACGACCATTTTTCCTGATTGTATTGAAAGGAAAAAATCCACGGCTCGAAGAAAAAGTCCCCATCCCCCGGCGCCTCTTCCCTAGAGTCGAATTCGGCTTTTACCCTGGCATTGGTCAGTGCCAGCACGAAGGCACCGCCGCCGTACTCGTATTTCAACTGGCCAATGTAGGAATTTTCTCCGGAAAAATCTCCTAAATCATCACTACCTAACAATGATCCTGCCACTTGGCTATCGAATCTGGGTTTTCCAACGCCGACCTGAAACCTAACCACACTGTTATCCATACGCCGTTCAGCGTATCCCATGACGCCGTCAGAACTCAGCGCCGGCTTTCTAGTACGGTCGAAGTAGATGGACTGTGGCAACAGTATGCCGGGGCGCGTGATCGCTACATCTCTTGCCTGGTTGTACAACCCGAACGGGTTTTTGAATCGCCCAAACTGTACACCCATTGTATTTTCGTTATCGGTTAGAAACTGATAATCCACCACACCATAATCGAGCTCGGGATCATTCAGCTCGCCATCATCTCCGGCTTGCCTGGCAAGCAGCTGCCCCGCCACCAACACGTTGCTTAGCGGTCGAAAAGAGGCATTCAGGCCCAGTTCGGTGTATTCCCAGCTTCCGCCGCCCTCGCTACTGGGTCCGAAGAAATCGTTATGGTCGGTCACGATGAGGGCTTGGCTCATGAAACCGTGCACCTGAAAGGTATCGGGCAGCGGTGCGGCTCTGCTTGCGGGTACCTGGAACAGCAGGCCGACCATGACGAGAATGGCGGCTTTCGAAAAGTCACTTGATAACGATTTATTCAATGTCGAGCACCCGAACCTGACCATTCAGGCTTGTTTTTTTGATGTATCCGACACTGCCGGGCGTGGAGGCGACGTCCTCGATCATTTCGGCTTCGCTGGCGACCTCGTTGGGGGCCTGCCCAGTGCCGGAGAACACGGCACGATCCCAGGCGAGTCGGAGTTGATGCGGATAAACACCCAATACTTTCTTGGAAAAATCCTCGTGAATCGGATTGTCGTCCGGCAGGACGAAGACGTGCACGGCCTGCCCGTCGGGGAAGGTTCTCTGTCGCATCGCGAAAATGGCCCTCAACGTCTCCAGCGGAAGAGAAGCCTGCTGTACCGACTTGTTGGCGATAACGACGGTTGCGGGCTCGTCTCCGAAACTATCGACGGATAACAGAGAGAGCAGCAGCACACAGCCGGTCAACGTCCGCCGCATGCGTCACGACTCCCCGATCCGTCTGCTTGCGCCATGATGAGTGTCAAAGACAAACTCCGACCCGAAATCGATTGCATTTCAGAGACATCTGCGACTTGGTCTTATTCGATTCATCGGCCAGCATGGCAGGTCGGAGTGGCTGATGTTCCCGGAACAACACCGGGAACGGCGGCTATCTCATGGATTAGGCTACCGGCTTTCTCTTTCAGCATCGTTGCTGTCCCCTACCACTACATTATTATGTGCTGCCCCGTGCGCTGCTTGGCCGGGCCAAAAGGCAGCCTTGACTTCGTCCGCCAATTCGCAGAGCGTCCATCACAGCATACTCATATTGGCGTGACTCGCCCAGTGACCAGACCCATCGTGGAGACTCGGGAAACGCTGTCGGGGAGTTACGATTCGCGACGGAGGCGTCAGACGTTTTTTCGTAACCGGCTCAAGTCCATCTGACGAACCTCCGTGATGCCGAGCAGCGCCATGTTCCGAGCGAGCTCGTCTTGCATCAGTTGGATCGCATGGCTGACCCCCGCTTCGCCAGCGTAGGCGGCCGCGTAATTGAAAGGACGACCGAAGAAGACGAAGCGGGCACCCAGCGCCAGCGCTTTCAGCACGTCGGTACCGCGCCGGAAGCCACTATCGATCATGACGGGGAAGTCTCCGACCGCATCGACCACTTCGGGAAGCATTCGTAGCGGCGAGATCGTGCCGTCCAGCTGTCTGCCGCCGTGGTTGGAGACGATGATGGCATCGACACCTTGCGCCTTGGCGCGCCGGGCGTCATCGGGATGCAGGATGCCCTTGACGATCAGGTTCCCCGGCCAGCGCTCCCGTACCAGCGCGAGGTAGTCCCAGTCGAGGTGAGAGCGCCCCGAGAAGTCGCGATTGACGTGACGCGAGATGACCGGAATGCCCCGGGTCGCGTGATTGTTCTCGAAGTGAGGAATCCCGTGATGACGAAGCGTCTTGTAGAACGTCTCGTAGAGCCAGCGTGGCCGGACCAATCCATCCAGGGCCAGGCGAAGGCTGGGGCGAATCGGTGACGAGAAGCCGCTGCGCCGGTTGTTGTCGGGATTGGGGGGGACGGGATAGTCGACGGTAATCACCAGATTGCGGAAACCGGCGCGCCCGATACGGGCGATCAGCGCCTCGATGCCCGGCCGGTCTCCCGGCAGATAGGCCTGGAACCAGTCGCAGCCCTCCACCGCGGCCACCTCTTCCATCGGAATCAGTGACGAGCCGCTCATGATCATCGGCACCTCAGCCTGCGCTGCAGCGCGAGCCAGCGCCATATCCCCCCGATAAGCGGAAAGCGCACTGATCCCCATGGGCGCGATCCCGAACGGCGCCGCATAGCGGCGGCCCAGCAGTTCGGTTTCCAGGGAAACGCGAGAGACATCGATCAGCGCCCGCGGCAGGAAGCAGTAATCGTCGAAGGCCGCGCGGTTGGCGGCCAGGCTCTTGCCATCTTCCGCCGCGTTGGCGACGTATCCATGGAGTGGCCGGGGAAGATGGCGCTTGCCGGCACGCTCGAGATCCAGGAAGTTGCGAATACGGGAAAGGCGGCGCTGTTGACGCGTCACGGATGATCCTTATCACTGAAAAGACGATCGACTCTACGTCACCAAGACTCTAAATCACCAAGGCTCTAAATCACCAATAGTCACCCTGCGACGCCCGGCATCGTGAAACCGACCCGTTTCAGTGCCGTCAGCAGTTTGTCGCGCTGCCCCTCATCGAGCGAGACCAGCGGTGGCCGCAGGCGATCCCAACCGGCATCGCCGCTGAAATGGGCGGTGGCGGCCTTGAGCGCCGGGATCATCGGCACACTCTCGAAGATATCGCGAATCTCGTTGAGTCCCTGCTGATTCGCATCGGCGTCGTCATCCTGCCAACTGGCGCCCAGCGCCGAGATCGCGCGGGGATTGACGTTGGCGGTGGCACTGATGCAGCCGACGCCACCGGCCCGCAGCGTAGGCAGCAGGAAGCGCTCGCTGCCGGCGTAGACACGAAATCCCTGCTGGCCGAAGGCGTCGATGACGGCCTGGGTGTTGGCCCAGTCGCCGGAGCTGTCCTTGATCCCCGCCACGACCTCGGGGTAGCGCTTCAGCAGTCGCTCGATGAGACCCAGCCCGATCGGCACCTGCGCCACCGGCGGAATATGGTAGAGGTAGAGCCGCAGCCGCTCGTCGCCGACCCGCTCGATCACCTCGCTGTAGAACCGGAACAGCCCCTCCTCCGAGACGCCCTTGTAGTAGAACGGCGGCAGCATCAGCACGCCCCCCACGCCCTGGCTCACGGCATGTCGCGTCAGGGTCACGCTGTCGGGTATCGAGCAGCAGCCGGTTCCCGGCATCAGCCGGGTGGTGTCGATCCCCGCCGCGACCAGGTGGTCGAGCAGCTCGAGACGCTCCTGCACCGACAGCGAGTTGGCCTCGGAGTTGGTGCCGAAGATCGCCAGCCCGACATCGTTGGCCATCAGCCAGCGGCAGTGGTCGACGAAGCGCGCCGCATCCGGGGAAAGGTCATCGCGAAACGGCGTGATGACCGGCGAAAGTACGGTACCGCAGGGCGCATTCGACGACATGAGCACGGACCTCTGGCAGGCAGGTAATGGGGAAACAGGTAGTGGAAAAATGGAAAGCGTCGACCCCGATCGTTGGGCTCAGGACCAGGGTTCGACGGCGTAGCGCGACAGCGCCGCCTCGTCGAAGTCGAAGCCCAATCCCGGCGTCTGGGGCAGCTGCAGGCGCCCGTCGCTGAAGGTCAACTGCGTATCGATCAGTCTACGGAAGTTAAGCACTTGATCGTCGGCAAAGAATTCGACGAAAGGCGCATTCGGCGTCGAGCCGACCAGATGCACGTGGAGATCGTGGAACCAGTGCGGGCAGATCTCCACCCCGTAACTGGCCGCCGTGGCCGCGATCCGCCGGAATTCGGTGATCCCGCCACAGACCGCCGCATCGGTCTGCAGGATCATCGCCGCCTCCTTGTCCAGCAGCTCCTTGAAGCGCCAGCGACCGGCCTCGATCTCGCCCGTCGCCACCGGAATCGGCGTACGCTCGGCCAGGCGGCGATGGTTGTCGATGTCGTCCGGGCTGAACGGCTCCTCGATCCAGTAGGGAGAGTAGGGCTCGGCCATCCGCGCGAAGGCCAGGGCCGACGGCAGATCGTGCCAGGCGTTGTTGGCGTCCATCATCAGCAGCACATCGGGGCCGATGGCTTCGCGGACGGCCGCCAGCCGCGCCTCCTCGCCAGCCAGGTCCTCGCGTCCCACCTTCATCTTGACCGCCTTGAAGCCCTTGTCGACGTAGCCGGTCATCTCGTCCGCCAGCCTGGCCGGCGTCTTGCCGTCGAGGTAGTAACCGCCGCTGGCGTAGGCCGCCACGCTCTCTTCGTCGCTGGCACCGAGAAACTGGTAGAGCGGCAGGTTGGCGGCGCGGGCGTTGCGATCCCACAGCGCCACGTCGAGGATGCTTAGCGCCCGCATCACCGAGCCGGCGCGGCCGTGCAGCAAACTCTCCTGATACATCTCCTGCCACAACCCCTCGACGCGATGGGTGTCCTGCCCCATCAGCACCGGCTTGAGCAGATCGCGCACGGCCTGGGTCACCAGGTGGCCGGCGTTGTTGCCGCCGTAGCAGAAGCCGACACCGCTGATACCGTCGTCACCGGTCACCTTGACCAGGGCGTAGTCCCGCTTGAGGACCTGCCGGTTGGAGAAGCTGGTCGGATTGTCCAGCGCGACATTGACCGTTCGCGCCTGTACATCGGTGATTCGGGTCATCGGTCATCTCTCCGGGTGGTTGACATTCCAAGGCATCAATCGGGTTTGAGGCGACGCTTGAACGGCACGCGCAGCCAGCGGAAGAACGGTGTCGCCTGCAGGATCGACAGCAGCGCGAGGATCAGCAGCACGGTGGCGATCGGGCTCTCCAGGAACACGCCGAAGCTGTCGTTGCCGATCAGCATCGACTGCTGGAAGCTGGTCTCCATCACCGGCCCCAGGATCAGGCCGATCACCATCGGCGCCGGCGAGACACCCGCCTTGCTCATCCAGTAGCCGAACAGACCGAAGCCCAGCATCAGCCCGACATCGAACAGGCTGTTGTTGATGGCGAAGGCGCCGATGATGCAGAGCGTCAGAATGGCGCAGGCGATGAAGCCGTCGGGAATCCGGGTCACCGACACGCTCATCTTGGTGAACGCCAGGCCCACCACCAGCAGCGCGATGTTGGCGAGAATCACCGCCCAGATCAGGGTGTAGGTGACATCGCCATAGTCGGTGAGCAGATTGGGGCCGGGCAGAATGCCCTGCACCATCAGCGCGCCGAGCAGGATCGCGGTGGAGGAGCTGCCCGGAATCCCGAGGGCGATGGTGGGTATCAGCGCGCCACCGACGACCGCGTTGTTGGCGGCCTCCGGCGCGGCGACCCCGGCGATCTCGCCCTTGCCGAAGCGGCTCTTGTCCTTGGCGAAGCGCTTGGCCTCGTTGTAGGCGAACCAGCTGGCGGTATCGCCACCGGTCCCCGGTATCAAGCCCACGATGATGCCGATGCCGCTGGAGCGCAGGATATTGGGCATCAGTTGCTTGACGGTGCGCCACCGCGGCATCAGGCGGTCGGTGATGCGGCTCGCCACCTTGCCGCCGCGGTGGGAGTTCTCGATCAGCGTCAGCGCCTGGGGCACCGAGAACAGCCCGATCAATGCCACCGTGAAGTCGATCCCAGCAAACAGATTGATCTGGCCAAACGTCATGCGCGGCGTTCCGGTGGTCAGGTCCATCCCGACGGTGCTGAGCAGCAGCCCCAGTCCACCGGAGAGCAGACCGCTGATCACCGATCCCTGGGCCAGCGAACCGATGATGGTGATGCCCAGCACGGCGATGGCGAACAGCTCGACCGGGCCGAATTCGAGCACCAGCGTGCCCAGCAGCGGGGCCGCCGTCAGCAGCGCGATGCCGCTCATCAGCCCGCCGAAGAAAGAGGCGAACAGCGAGATCCCCAGCGCTTCGCCGGCACGCCCCTGCTGCGACAGCGGAAAACCGTCGAGTACGGTCGCCGCCGCCGATGGCGTGCCCGGCGTGCGTAGCAGGATCGCGGCGATGGAACCGCCGTAGGACGCCCCCACGTAGAGCGAAGCCAGCATGCTCAGCCCGGTCGCCGGATCGAAGCTGAACGTCAGCGGCAGCAGCAGGGCCAGGGCCATCGTCGCCGACAGCCCCGGCATCGCCCCGACGAACAGCCCCAGCAGCGTACCGCCGAGGATGCAGGCAATGTTGTTGACGCTGAGCACGTTGGCCAGCCCGATCATCACCAGAGAGGAATCCATGCGCGTCTACACTCCTGTGCTCGAATCGAGCGTCGTGGCCACCCGTTCCGACGGGCCCTAGAGGAAGCTCGGCAACAGCGGAATCGGCAGGCCCAGGAACTGCACGAACACCAGACAGACCATGGCGATCAATACCGCTCCGGCGATCAGCGCGAAGGTCCACTTCACGGTGCCCAGAATCGCCAGCGCCAGGGCCATGAACAGCGCCGTGGCCAGCACGTAGCCCAGCGTCGTCATCACTGCGACATACCCCACCGCCAGCAGGAAGATGGCGGCGACCGCCGTCCAGCGCCGAGGCGCCGCTTGCGATGTCGCGTCCGAAGCCGGGTCGGATGCCTCGGTGGCGGTATCGCGAGTGGCCGGCGCACGACGCCCGAGGCGCAGTTCGCTGGCCACCATCGCCAGCGACATGAGCGCCACGGCCACGGCGTAGATCATCGGCATCTGGGCCGCGGCGCGCGGGTACTGGCTGGCGTCGAAGAAGAAGACCCCCGCCACGACGATGCCGAACACGCCCAGCAGCAGACGACTGACGTTCATGGCGCCCTCCTCCTCGGCAACTTGGCGGTCACTCAACGGCCGACCTGATCCTTGACCGAATCCCAGATTTCCCGATAGTCGCTTTCCATCTGATCGATCATGGCGCGGTAGTCGTCACCGGTGACCACATCGAGATTCATCGCCCGCTTTTCCGCCTGGGCCTGGAAGTCGGGATCCTTGGCCAGGGTCTGGAACGCCTCGATCAGCTGCTGCCGGGCCTCGTCGGGAATGCCCGCCGGCGCGCTGTAGCCGCGCGAGGAGCCCGCCACCACGTCGACCCCCTTCTCTTTCATGGTGGGCACGTCGGGCAGGCTGGTCAGCCGCTTCTCGGCGAACACCGCCAGCGCCCTCAGGTTGCCGGACTCGACCTGGCCGTAGACGTTGCCCACGTTGTTGAAGCTGGCATCGATCTTGCCGCCCATGGCCGCCGTCGCGGAGGGGCCATCGCCCTGGAACGGCACCTTCTTGAACGACAGCCCCTTGGCCTGCTCGAGCAGGATGGTGGTGAAGAAGTCGTCGCCGCCGACGCCGGAGTTGCCGATGGTCACGGTACCCGGGCTCTGCTCGGCGGCCGCGAAGAGATCCTCGATGGTCTGATAGGGACTGTCCGCACTGACGACGACGATGCCCGGGTCGGTCACCACGTTGGCGATCGGGGTCATCTCGTCGGTGTTGTAGGTGATGGCATCGTTCATGATGTAGTTGGTCATCAGCATCGGCGTGTTGGTGATGCTGATGGTGCCGCCGTCGTTGGGCGACTGCTTGGCCAGTCGCGTCCAGGCCACGGCCCCGGTGGCGCCAGGCATGTACTCGTTGACGAAATCGACGCCGAGGATCTCGCTCAGGCGCGGCTGCACTAGTTGCGCCAGGGCGTCACTGCCGCCCCCCGGTTTGAATCCCTGCAGTACGGTGACTTCATCGCCTCCCACGTAATCGGCGGCTTGCGCCAGGGGAGACAGGCTGATGGCCACGGCGGTGATCGTCAGCCAGTGGCGAAGGGCTTTGGCGTGCATGATCGATTCCTCTCTGACGGAGTCTGTTTATCGTTGTCGTGCCTGTTCGCTGTCGTATCTGTCCTTGTCTTATCTGTCCTTGTCGCGCCGGTTCTTGTCTTGCTGTTCTTGCCGCGATGAGAAGAACGTATTAATTTATCGATCAGATTGTCAATAATATTGACGCCAATAGAGACTAAAGCAGTAACGTCGTGAAAAATGGCGCCATAAGCCGAAAAACCAGCGTCATCGCCGAAGTCGGCGCGGCAGAATCGATTCTGCCGCCGGGCGTGGCGCGATATCGTCGATCCAGCAGCGTGTGACGCTTGCTCCAACCCCCGCCCGCTGCGGACAATGGCAACCGAGTGACGGGAACTTCATCGTGACGGGAACACATCCATGCCAAAGCGAGACACCGCCAGACCGACCACCGCCGACACCGGCCATCGTCTCGCCGACGAACCCGCGGACACTCAGGCCGAGGGGGCGAACGTGGCCGATATCGTCTCGGCCATCGAAGAGGACATCGTGCTCAATCGCGCGCACCCCAAGGAGAGGCTGGTCGAGGAGGATCTGATGCAGCGCTTCGCCGGCAAGCGCCACGTGGTGCGCCAGGCGCTGTTTCAGCTCGAGAACGCCGGCCTGGTGGAGCGGATCAAGAATCGCGGGGCCTTCGTCAAGTCCTATACGCCCCAGGAGGTGGAGGGGATCTACGTCATGCGCGAGCTCCTCGAGGAGGCCGCCGCGGACCGTATTCCGATGCCGGCGCCGCCCGCGTTGATCGATGCCCTGACCGACATACAGGACCGGCACAGCGCAGCGGTGGAGAGCGGCGACCTGCGCGCGGTGTTCCATCACAACATCGCCTTTCACCGCACGCTGTTCGCGGCCTGCGGCAACGACTATCTCGCCGATACGATCAACGAGTTCGCCCAGAAGGCCCACGCCATTCGTTTCATCGGTACCACCGACCGTGAGGCCATCCTGCTGGCCCGGGACGAGCATCTCGCCATGATCGACGCGCTCGAGCGCCAGGACCGCGCCGAGCTACATCGCCTCTGCTACCAGCATCTCCAGCCCTCGAAAGAGCGTTATCTGCATCTCTACCGGCTCCGGGAAGGCGGCTGATACGAGTGATCGGCCTCGAGGCCCGCCATCACTTCGGCACCCGACGCTGGATGTTCGGCGGCCGCAGAAAGGTGAAATCGCAGCCCTGATCCGCCTGGGTGATCTGTTCGAGGAACAGCTTGCGATACCCCCGTTCGGCGGTCAGCGCGACCGGTCGCCAGCCTTCCCGGCGTCGCGCCAGTTCTGCGTCATCGACCAGCAGCTCGAGGCGGCGTTCGCTGACGCTCAGGCGAATCCGGTCGCCGTTCTCGACCAGTGCCAGCGGCCCGCCCAGGGCGGCTTCCGGCGTCACGTGCAGCACGATGGAGCCCGCCGCGGTGCCGCTCATGCGGCCGTCGGAGATTCGCAGCATGTCGCGCACGCCCTGCCGGGCCAGCTTGCGCGGAATCGGCAGATACCCGGCTTCGGGCATCCCCGGTGCGCCCACCGGGCCGATTCGCTTGAGCACCAGAACATCCTCCGCCGTCACTTCCAGCGCCGGATCGTCGATGCGCGCCGCCATGTCCTCGGCATCCTCGAACACCACCGCGCGTCCCTCGTGCTCCATCAGCCGGGCATCCGCGGCGGACTGCTTGATGATCGCGCCGTCGGGGGCCAGGTTGCCGCGCACGAAGGCGATCCCGCCGGCGGGATAGAGCGGCGCATCGAAGCGATGCACCACCTGCTGTTCGAATACCGGCACGGCATCGATCTCCTCGCCCAGCGTGCGACCGCTCACGGTCATGGCATCCAGATGCAGCAACGGCTTCAGTTCGCGCAGCACCGTCGGCAGCCCGCCGGCACGATGCAGGTCTTCCATGTAGTGCTGACCGGATGGCTTGAGATCGACCAGCACCGGGGTCTCGCGGCTCATGCGGTCGAAGGCGGCCAGATCGATGTCGATGCCCATGCGTCCGGCGATGGCGGTCAGGTGAATGATCCCGTTGGTGGAACCACCGATCGCCAGCAGCACCCGCAGCGCATTCTCGAACGCCTTCTCGGTCAGGATCCTGTCCGGCGTCACGCCTGCCCGCGCGTTGATCACGGCCTGGCGACCGGTCGCCTCGGCGACGCGCATGCGATCCGCGGTCACCGCCGGCGGCGAGGCGCTGCCCGGCAAGGCGATGCCCAGCGCTTCGCTGATACAGGCCATGGTGCTGGCCGTGCCCATGACCGAGCAGGTGCCGACACTGCCGACCAGCTTGGCGTTGACCTCCTCGATCTCCTGCTCGTCGATCTCCTGGCCGCGATACATGCCCCAGTAGCGACGACAATCGGTACACGCGCCCACGCGGACGCCACGATGGCCGCTGGTGAGCATGGCGCCGGTCACCAGCTCGAGCATCGGCAGGTTGGCGGAAGCGGCGCCCATCAGCTGGGCGGGTACGGTCTTGTCGCAGCCGCCGATGAGCACCACCGAATCCATCGGCTGGGCGCGGATCATCTCCTCGGTATCCATCGACATCAGGTTGCGCAGGTACATGCTGGTGGGCGTCGAAAAGCTCTCCGCGATCGAGATGGTGGGGAATTCGATCGGCAGTCCGCCCTCCAGCATCACACCGCGCTTCACCGCCTCGATCAGCTGCGCCATGTTGCCGTGACAGGGGTTGTAGCCACTCCCCGTATTGGCGATACCGACGATGGTGCGATTGAGTGCATCGTCACTGTAGCCCGCGCCCTTGATGAAGGCCTTGCGCAGAAACAGGGAGAAACCGGCGTCGCCGTAGTTCACCAGGCCCTGGTTGAGGCCCGTCTGTCGCACCTCGTCATGGTTGTCATGCCGCTTGTCGCTGGATCCGTCGGTTGCCATGGCGCCCTCATCGTCAATATTATTAATAATATTATCGACACAAATAACCACAGTTGGCGCGGCAATGACATCCGACTTAAGCCGCAACCAGTCGTGAGGCGGGCATGAACGGGATTTAGCAGCACCCGCTTTCATCGCCTAACCTTGTAGCGAGCGGCGACCATGAATCGCTGCCGATACCCGCAAGGACCGCGACACAAGGATGAGGACGATGACGCTTTTCGAAGACCTACGTGAAAGTCACGACAAGCAGCGCCGCCTGCTGGATCTGCTGGTCAAGACCCACGGCGACAGTGAAGGCCGCGACGAGCTGTTCCAACGACTGCGCGCCGAACTCGAGAATCACGCCGCCGCCGAAGAACGGGCGCTCTATATTCCGATGATGGAATATGACATGACCCAGGAGAAGGCCCGGCACAGCGTTGCCGAACACCACGAGATCGACGAGCTGCTGGAAACGCTGGAAGCCACCGAATACGACTCTCCGGGTTGGCTGGCCAGCGCCAAGAAACTCCAGCATCTGGTGACGCATCATCTCGACGAGGAGGAGCATGAGGTCTTCCAGTTGGCGGGGCGCGCGCTGGACGACTCGACAAAGGCCGATCTGGCCAGGACCTACCGGCACGAGATGGAGAGCCGGGAAGCCAGCTGAATGACGGTACCTGCCGACCGCTCCAGCCGGAGCGGTCGTCTGCATTGTCTCTCCAGGATCCGGCGACGGCGGATGCAACTTTTTCTCATCGGGAAACTCTCAGCAACAGCCATAAAAGGAAGGATCCTCATGTTGCTGCCCTCGAGACTCCCGCGATATCCGCGGCTGACCTGGCTCGCCCCTTTTACTCTGCTCGCGGGTTGTACGGGCGTCCCCGAGGGAACGCAGCCCGTCGGTGACTTTCAGATCGACCAGTATCTGGGCCAGTGGTACGAAATCGCCCGGCTCGACCACGGCTTCGAGGAAGGCCTGGAGTGCGTCACCGCGGAGTACACTCGCCGCGCCGATGGCGAAATCCGCGTCGTCAATCGCGGCTACGACCCTGCGAAGGGGCGCTGGGAGAGCGCCGAGGGGCACGCCAGCTTCGCCGGGGACCCCAACGTCGGCCACCTGAAGGTCAGCTTCTTCGGGCCTTTCTACGCGGGCTACAGCGTGCTGGCGCTGGACGAGAGTTATCAACATGCCCTCGTCGCCGGTCCGGACCGTGACTACCTGTGGATACTTTCGCGGGATCCGACACTGGACGAGCCCACCTATACGGCGCTGATATCGCAGGCCCGCCAACTCGAGTTTCCGGTCGACGAACTGGTCCAGGTCTCCCAGGACCCGGATGACTGCCCGCGTGCCGACGGGCCGGGACAAACCCGCGGCTGAGGCTGGCACTCATGCTTTGGTCGACATCCCGGGGCCTGCGGCGGTAGCCGCCGAAAGACGTTCTATAGTGGGTACAGCCATTCTCACCCGGAGCCCACCATGACCCTCGATCGTCGCCAGCTACTGCGTAATTCTGCCCTGATCGGCGCCTCCGTCGCGTTCTCGCCCAGCCTGCTGGCTCGGACCACCGAGGCCCCTCCCGCCCGCTATCCCGACGAGGCGTGGGAAGTGCTGGACGACCGCTTCAAGCCTTACTATCTCTTCAATACGCCGCTCGAACGCCACTGGTCCGGCGGGCTGTGGCTCG
>NZNW01000089.1 GCA_002695065.1 Salinicola sp.
CGGTCCATGTGAACCGCACACAAAGGCCGGACACATGGGCGCCTCAACACGCTACGCTAAGTTCAAACTAACCCTTGCCAACGGAGAGCCGTCCACACATGGGTCGTGAGCGGAATGTCTGCTTCGGTAATTTAGTCGTATGAAACCAGACGGTCTGCAATCGGCCCTCTTGCAGCTTAAGTTGGAATTTCAGAATTTGGGGGTGGCGCACCCGACAGGATTCGAACCTGTGACCTTCGCCTTCGGAGGGAATATCGCTGGCTCCGCCAAAAAGCGCAAGGAGCCGCCAATGACCGCCTATCCTGCTGTAAAACCTAAACAATTTGCTTTCGGCCTTCGCCGAACTTACTCTTCTGTTCGCCACAGTTTTCGCCCGCGTGCTTACGTGGTGCTTACGCGAGAGGAAGCAGTAGGGTCGGAGGAAGCCCATGTCTAAGCTCACAAAGCGCGTCGTAGACGCCGCAGAAAGTCGCACAAAAGATTACGTCATATGGGACGACGAACTGCCCGGCTTCGGCCTCCGCGTGTTCGCGTCCGGCAAGCGCAGCTACGTGATCCAGTATCGGCTCGGTAAGCGGTCGCGGCGCTTCACAATCGGATTGCACGGAGTCTGGACGCCTGAGCGCGCGCGCCAGGAGGCAAAGGTGCAGTTGGGACGGATCGCGCAGGGCGAAGATCCGGCCGAAGAGAAGCAGCTCGACAGCAAGGCGATCACCGTCAAGGAGCTGTGTGAGCTCTACGTTGCTGATCTGAAAGCCGGCCTCATCCTCGGCAAGGGAGGTCGCCCCAAGAAAGCCAGCACCATCCTCTCCGACACGGGGCGCATCGAGCGTCACATCATTCCCTTGCTTGGTACGCGCAGGGTCAAGGATCTGGTGAAGGCGGATATCACGAAGGCCCTGAAGGACATCATGGCCGGCAAGACTCGTTGCAGCGTCAAGACGAAGAAGCTTCGCGGCCGTGCCATCGTGCGTGGTGGAGCGGGTACGGCGACGCGCACGATAGGGCTCTTCGGCGGAATACTGACCTACGCAGTCGAGGCTGGCATCATCGATCTGAATCCGGCGCACGGGGTCAGGCGGCCGAAGGACAACGTCCGGGCGCGGCGTCTGACCGAAGCAGAATATCGGTTGCTCGGCGAGATATTGGATAAGGCGGCCAAGACAGAGAAATACGAGCTATCAGTTGAGATTATACGCCAGCTTGCGCTCACCGGATGCCGGCGGACTGAGATGGTGACGCTGGCGTGGGCGGAGGCGGACACGAGCGCGAGTTGCTTGCGTCTGGTTGACAGTAAGGAGGGAAGCTCCATCCGCCCGATCGGACTCCCTGTCGTCGAATACCTCGAAGCAAGTCGGAAAGCTCGCACAGGCACGTACGTGTTTCCCGGACATGGAGACGACAACGCGTTCGGAAGCCTTCCGAACCATTGGGAGCAGATATTCAGAGATACACCGCTGGCCGACATCACACCCCATGTCTTGCGGCACAGCTTTGCCAGCATCGCAAACGATCTCGGCTTCACAGAGGTGACGATCGCTGCTCTGGTTGGCCACTCAAAGGGCTCAGTCACCAGCAATTACATACACACGCTCGATACAGCGCTTATCATGGCCGCCGACACGATCGCCGGTTACATCCAGGGCTTGCTCGACGGCATCGAGTTCAAGCAAACGGCCTACGCCGTGGACCGCGACTCCCGCCGCGCTGCACTCGCCCGCTTCCTTCAACAAGCCTCGGCGCCGGATGCCGCTGAGGCGGCAAACGAGCAGCAACGCGCCGCTGCATAGCAGACAAGGTGGCGGCGCTGCCAATCCAGGCACGCCGCTACTTGCGAGTCAGAAAAACATGCCTTATTTTCTGACATATGAAGACGGTAAGCGCCTCCGTTCCTGATCGGGTCATGAAACGTGTTCGCGCTAGCGGACGCGGCAGTGTCTTCACGCCCAGCGACTTTCTCTCTGTCGCCACTCGCTCCTCGGTCGATCAGGCCCTTTCGCGGTTGGTAAAGGGCGGACAGCTCCGTCGGCTTGCGCGCGGACTCTACGACTTTCCAAAGCTGCATCCGAAGCACGGGCCACTGTCGCCTGCGCCGGACGATGTTGCACGTGCGCTTGCTAGGGAGACCGGCTCCCAAGTGCAGATCGCCGGCGCGCGGGCAGCGAACGTGCTCGGCCTTTCGACGCAGGTCCCGGCCCAAAGCACCTATCTCACCGATGGCCCGTCGCGGCGCGTCGTGCTGGGGAAGCGCGTCGTGGATCTTCGCCACGCTTCGCCCAAGCATCTGATCGCGCCGGGCAGCCCCACCGGAACGGTGGTTCAGGCCCTTCGCCATGTCGGCCCCGTTCGGGCGGCTGACGTCGCGCAGGTTGCGGCGCGTCAGCTGTCGGCCAACGACAAGAAGACGTTGGCCTCAACCGCCCTTCAAGCGCCTGCCTGGATGAGGCCAACGCTCGTCTCGATCGCCAACGCAGCGGTCGCCAGTAGCGCAAGCTGATGTCGGCAGCTCGCGCCAACATAGCCGCTGTTCGACAGTTCCGATCCATTCCCTGAAAGCGGTCCTTCGTTCACCGAGTTAGAGGGCTGTCGACAGGGACGCAGCAGCTCGTCATAACCTGCGACCGCGCGCTCTGCCGCCGAGATCTGGCTCTGCTCGTGCGAAGTGAGAACGCTGGCCATTCCGGCGGCGATAGTCTTTCGTCAAGTTGCCGTAAAAGCGGCGATCGCGAATGCTCTCGTGGCAGCATGAGGTTAGGCGGTCTCCGGGTTCCGACAGGACAGTCGGCCAATGGTCACGGCTGGCTGCCTAGTGGAAGGGGATCTCGAAATCCCGAATTCGTTCTTTCTGGCTTTCCAGATTTCCAGGTTTCCTGCTTGCCAGAAATGCAGAAATCGGTATCACTCGCCCGCGTGATCTCGGTCCACTGATCCCGGCCGCGCGACAAGGGGAGAACCACATGGCGAACCGCGCGGGCGATGGCACCGACGAGGACGGCGGCACCATGTCACTGAATTTCAAGGTCAGCCCTGAATTCAAAAAGGAGTTCAAAGGCTTCGCGGGATCCGAAGGCATCACGATGACGGATCTCCTGAAAGAAGGTTTCGCGTTGTCGAAGAGAAAGCGGACGAAATAGTGTTTCCGCTTTTGCACCGTTCGGCCGCCTGTAAGCAGATGGGGTGGCAATGACGATTCATACGTCTGCTGCAACCTTTGCTGGTGCAGAGTGGCTGTTTGCGATCGGCGCGAGCACGGTAATTCCGGCCGTGGACGGGCTCGTCGCTGTCAAGGACTTCGACCGGACGGACCAGCCTCCCGATGTTGTCGCAATTGTCGAGCGAGCAAGTGCCTATGGTGCGCGGGCCGTGTTCTTCGAGGCACAGCGGCAAGGTCGGGCGCCTGTCGCGCAGGCCTTTATCTTCGATGCAAAGGACCACCCCGACGACGCCCGCTTTGCAGAACTTCACAAGCGCTTGTGGAGTTGGGGCGGTGTGCCGCTGCTCTACAGGGCCGGCCCAGGCCTGATCCAGCTTTTCCGATGCGCGCACAAGCCAGACTTTGTCGGCTCGGGCGACGTGCCGATCTGCAATCCGATCCGGGAGCTGGAGATCGGCGCGCAGATATCCGAGCGCGACATCTGGTGGGATGCACAGCGTATCCGTAACGGCGCGATCTGGGACGATCCCGATGCGTGCGAGCTGATGCTGTCGTCGTCGGAGTCGGCGCATCGCAAGCTCGTCGCGGGTGTTCGAGCCCTCGCCAAACAGCTCACCGAAAGCCATCTGCTGAACCCCAGGTTGCGCCGCCGGCTCCTGATCCTGTCGTTGTTGATCGCCTATCTCGAAGAGCGCTCGGTCCTTCTGCCTGACGATTTCGACAAGGCCCTGCCCGGCGCGACCCGCTTCTTCGAAGTGCTGGGCAATGGGCCCGCCCTCGTCACCCTTCTCGAGGCGCTCGAAGAGCGGTTCAACGGGCACGTCTTCAAGCTGGAACAGGCTGAGCGGACTGCGCTGTCGGTGAGCGTCGAGCTTGGCCGCTATGCCCGGCTTGTGCAAGGCTACGAGGACGAAGACGGGCAGATCGGATTCTGGCGCCTCTACTCCTTCCGCGACCTTCCGGTCGAGCTTATCAGCAATATCTACCAGCTTTTCGTGAAGGACGCTGCGAGCTCAATCTACACCCCCCCGGCGCTCGTCCGATTGATGCTTGAAGAGACACTTAGCTGGGAGCGCATCGACCGTCTGATGGCTGGCAGCGGTATAATCCTTGATCCCGCATGCGGCTCTGGCGTCTTCTTGGTGGAAGCTTACAAGAGGCTAGTTCTCCACTGGCGCGCGCGCAACAAATGGGAGCGGCCGGATGTCGAGACCCTGCGAGACCTCCTGCTTCGGGTTCACGGGGTCGATCTGGAGGACGGCGCCGTGGAGCTCGCGGCGTTCAGCCTGTGCCTCAGTCTTTGCGACGCTCTCGAGCCTGAGGATATCCGCGCAAGCGTGAAGCTCTTTCCGCGCCTCGGCGGAGAGACGTTGCATGAGAGCTGTTTCTTCGCGGCAAAGGCGGCGGGGCTCGTCAAAGGCGAAGTTGCAATCATCGTCGGCAATCCGCCATTCGAATCCAAGCTGACGACGGACGGGGCTAAGAAGAGTGCGGAAGCTTTCGCCAAGGTTCATGGCAAACTCGCCGACAACCAGCTCGCCTATCTGTTCTTGCACGATGCGATGGAACTGCTGGCGCCGGGCGGAACCGTGGCGATGGTCGAGCCGGCAGGCTTCCTCTACAACCAGAACGTTCTCGCCTTCCGGCGCGGGTTCTTCAGACGTTGGCGTGCGCGTGAGATCCTCGATTTCGTGTCGGTGCGCGGCCTGTTCAAAAAAGGTGACGCCGACCCCAAGGTCGTGGTCGTCCTGGCCGAGGCCGTCTCGCCCGCCGACGATGGCAGAGTGCTGCATGCCGTCTTTCGCCGGAACGGCCGGGCGACTGCGGAGCAGGGCTTCGACATCGACTACTATGACCTCTACTGGCTTCGTCAATCAGACATCGCCGCATCGCGCGATGTATGGCGTGCCAACCTTCTAGGCGGTGCCCGTGCACGCTCTCTCATAGAACGGCTCAGGGGTTTTCGGACGCTTCGCGATCTGGCCGGAGAGAGAGGCTGGGATGCCGGCGAAGGCTATATTGCCGGCAAGAAGAAGATTTCGCGCCCGGCGGAGCATCTTGTTGGCAAACCACTGCTTCCAACCCGGGCATTGTCGGCGGACGGGATCGATGCCGACGCCATCGATACTGTGCCCGACCAACCGATCAAGGACGTGAAGAGCGCCAAGCGGTTCACGCCCCCTTTCCTGCTGATCAAGGAGAATGACGAGCTCCATAACGGGCTCTGGCAAGGCCACTATCTCGCCTACAAGCACCGGATCGTCGGCCTGGCCGCCAGTTGGGAAGATCTCCCGCTTCTGAAAGCCGTTCAGATGTGGCTGCGCAAAGAGAACACCGTGCTGCAGGCTTACATTGCCGGCGTTTCGCCGAGCATGTTCGTGCAGCGCGCCACTGCCATTCTGGGCGCGGATATCCTCTCGCTGCCATATCCTGAGGACGAGAACCTCGACCTTAGCGCCAATGAGCGGATCATCGCCGAGGATATCGTCGACTATCAAAGGGATTTCGTTCGTCGGGGCTCGGAGTCCGCTCTCATGCAGCGCGTGTCCGACGATGCGCTTGCCCTTTTCGATGAGGTGCTGATTACACAGATCAACCGGGTATACGACCGCAATACGCTGCGACCGCTCGAGGGATATGCTTGGGCCGGGGCCATCTGCAAGGCTTATGCATTTGGGGAGGGCGTGGTAGATTGGGCCGGAGCCGAGGGGCTGCGTCAGAAGCTCGATGCTCTTCTCCACGAGCGTCGGCAGTCGGGCGTGCTTATCACTCGAATTACTAGGTTGTACGACGAGAACTTCACCTTCCTTCTAAAGCCGGATCGTCACCGCTTCTGGACGCGCTCGATCGCGCTGCGCGATGCTGACGACATCATGGCCGACTTGCGAGCCCAGGGTTTCTGAGATGCTGGCGGATGAAGGCGGGCATTCAGGGTTTTCCGGTTCCCTCAAGCGCACGGTCCATCAGCCTGGAGAATGGCTCTCATCGCTGATCGGTTTTATTGCGGGCGCGTTGCCCGGCTGGCGCGATGATCCGGAGCGAAGTTCGGAGTTCGGCGAAGACCTACTCACGGCTCAACTATGCGGTCATCTGAACAGCTTGACGCGTCACAGCAAGGGTTGGGATTTCCTCCAGTTCAAGCGGGAAGAGCCCGACGACGGCGATCGCCGCCGGGATATCGACCTGGTGGCGGCGCCGAGCGACGCGGTCATATGGATCGAGGGCATCAAATACACTGAGTACCAATATCTTCTGCCGATCGAGTGCAAGCGATTGCCCACGCCACGCAGCGCGAAGAGAGATGAACGCGAATATCTGATCAGCCGGCATGGCGTGAACGGTGGCGTTCAGCGCTTCAAGACGGGGCACCATGGATCAAACCACCGCCGAGCTGCTATGATCGGTTACATCCAAGACCAGGATGTCACTCATTGGCAAAGTCAACTTGAAGGCTGGGTCGACGGCATCGTCGGCGAGCCAGTCAGCGGATGGTCTATGGCTGACAAACTTGCGCTAATAACGCACGACAAGGCTCAGCGGTCCGCTTCACTGCAATCCAACCATGCACGGCGGGCGGGGCTCGATCCGATCCGCATCGACCACCTCTGGATCGAGATGTAAACCGGCGCCGATTTTTCCGTCGGCAGCATTGAGCAATTTCTTGGCGGCAGAAATCGGATTGTCGTCCAGCGCATATGTGATGGGAGGAGCACAGCTTGAGTTCGCCCACCATCAGCCGATGATTTGCCTGATTTATCTGGGCCGAGTCTAGGACATTGTGGTGCAGCCCAAATTATCATTTAGGCGATAGCGCAGAAAGTCTTTTAGGTTCCGCGGCGACGGATCGTAGTCACGATCGCCGGCTTTATCCGCTTCCCATAGCGACTGACCGGTCGCGGGCGGTCGCTTCGTGCATAGCAAATGAAGGTCCGCCATCCGCGCTTCCAGCCCGAGTTTGGACAGTCTCGAACGTCCTAAAAGCGGACATGATCACCGGCCCAAGCGCGGGCAATGAGATGTCGGCTGCCGGTGAGCGAAGTTTGGACGCAGAGCGGCGAGGAAGGGTCTGCTGCCGCAGCAACCGGTCGCCAGGTGTGGGACATTCCTGTCGGTCGCCGCCGCGACTGGGTTCGTCCTGCTACGCCGACACCGGTCGTTCGTGGAGCCGCTTATATCCTCTCTTTGATGTCTGAACTGGTGGACCAACCTAAACAGCAGGTTACGAGATCTGAAGGGCGGGAACCTGGCGTTTCAGCGGTATGGTGCTGGCTCTAAGTAGGAATTACGCCATTGGCCTATGTGGTGCGGTCTGCAAGACATAGCACACTAGGAAAAATGCTCTATGTCTCATTGGGAATGAAACCTAAGCTGGGATTTTTATATTCATGGCAAGCAACTCGCCTGATGAGTTTCAAAGGCGTTTCAATCTAGCCCGCAACGGCGGCGGCATCCTGTTCTGCGGCGCTGGATTTTCGGCGGATTGCCTGAATTTCGAGCCGGATGAAAAGCTCGGCACGGGCGCGCAACTTCTCGATCTCTTTAATGCCGAACTCAAACAGAATCCTCCATACCGAGATCTGCAAAATGCCGCCGACGCCTTGCATGATAAGATCGCCGACCACGGCATGATGAAACTGCTGAAAGAGCGGTTCACAGTTGCCAACGTGACTTCTGACATGACCGATCTGTTGCGCTACCCTTGGCAATCGATCTACACAACAAATTACGACAACGCGCTGGAGCTTGCGGCACAGGCCGCGATCAAACCGGTTGAGCCCCTCAACAACACAGATGATCCCAACGCGTCCACAGCAAGGCTCCCGATCATCCATCTCCACGGCTATGTGCAGAAATGGGACATCCGCAACTTTCGTGAAAGCTGCGTGCTTGGCGCTGACAGCTACTCCAAGCTTACTGACGTAAAAAAGTGGCTCGAGCGGTTTCGGCGCGATATTGATCAGGCACAGATCGTGATCTTCGTCGGGTTTAATGCCGGCGATTTCCACCTGAACCAAGCGATCAACGACCTGGCCGGCTTGCGGGAAAAGGCCTTCTTCATCAATCGCCCAACAGCTCAAGCCGACCCTGATATCACCGCGGCTCAAAAGCGACTTGGCACGCCGCTATTTATTGGCCGAGCCGGCCTAGCGGACAGCATCGCGGGGCTTTTGGCCGAGGATGCCCCGAAGGAACCGAGACTGGCAAGCTTTAGGAGATACACACCGCCGGATCCTGCGACTAAGGTTCCTACGCAAGCCCAAATCGAGGACCTGTTTCTTTACGGCAAGATCGAACCCGGACAAATTGCACGGGATTATTCCAACGATGTTTCCGAATACCACGTTCTGCGCGGCGCAATAGACGAAACTCTGACCTCTATCGCAAATGGCGCCAGGATCGTGCTTTTCGATGGATATCCATGCGATGGTAAGACCATGGTCACAGCCGATCTTGCCTATCGATTGTCGGGAACACGACCTGTCTACCAGATGCACCAAGCATACGAGAATCTACTAAACGAGGTTGCGGACATTCTTCACTACGCGCCCAACTCGGCGCTAATAATCGAGAACTGCTTTGATCTACCGCTGGAACGGCTCACCAGCATAGCGCGACAGCTTGACGGGCAGGACGGCATCTTGATCCTCACGAGCCGGGCCGTGGCAGCCGATGCCAGTCCCGTTAAACTTGCATCGCTCAAGGCATTCAGTAGTTTTTGGAGAATACCTTTATTCGAACTCGACGAGACCGAAGCGCGCGCCCTGAGCGACCTCGCCGATCAGATCGCCGGTTGGCGTGATTTTCATGCACTTGGCTACGACGCGCGGCTGCGGTTCATCCTAGACACCTGTAAAGCAAGTTTGCCGCATTTCCTGATGCGGTTGCTTCAGTCGGAATACGTTACTCGGCGCTATCGTGAAGAGTTTAACAAGCTATCACTCGGCAAAGACGAGCGATCGGCAATCATTATCGCACTCTATGTCGCCCACATCGGCGAGAATGCGCCTGTTTCGCTTCTCAGCAATGCGATGGGAACAGATTATGGTGCCATAATCGACAGTCTTAACAAGAGATCCGGAAGTGAATCCTTCCGCCTCGTGCGGCGGTCCGAAGAGATTATTCAAACTGTTCCTTCAATTGGGGCTGAAAATATTCTCAAAAATCTCTTTAGCGATACTGAAATCGTCGGTGCCATCGTTTCAGTTTTGAAGAACCTTTCGGGACTTCGTAGAAACGATTTTGAACAACTGATATTCCGTCAGATGATGCGATACTCGATTCTTTCTGTCGTTGTAACAAACAGAGAAGAAATCGATCAATTTTTTGAAAATAATAAGCAAACACTGGAAATTAGGCGAATGCCGCTATTCTGGCTGCAATGGCATATGGCCAAATGCGCCGCCAGAGAACTTCCCGACGCTGAGAAGTTTCTCGACCAAGGATATACCGAAGCCGCGGGATACGAACGCAGAACCAAGAAGAAATTCGATCGGCGTCAACTTGATGACAGGCGTGCAAAGTTTCTGATGCTGCGAGCTGAACAAACCAGCAAAACGGGAGGAGGATTATACAACGACTTTAAAGAAGCTATCGCGCTTGCCGACAAAATCCTACGGCAAGACGAGCCGAAGCACTATCCCTTTGAGACCTTGGCAGAGATCTCGCGCACCTTCGAAGCGACGGGTCACCGGCTGGATGCAAAACAACGAAAACAAATCGGTGGCAAGCTCGATGAGCTCAGAAATTACGCCCATAAGAGAATCGGCGTAATACCCAACGGCTATCAAAGGGACAAAGCTCAGTCGGCGCTAAACGGCATAGATGGGCCCATTGCCGCCGGGCGGGATTAGCGTACTCGAACGGCAGGTCTAAGAGCTAGTCGCCATTCGCTTCGCCCTCTCCGGACGACGCATTTCGGTCGACTGCTGCCGTAATGGTTGGCAGGTTGGCCGGTCATCGCGTTCCCCGTCCGTTCAGGATCGGGCGTCCGTGAGGCTCGCATACCAATCCGCGTAAGGCCCGGTACGGGCGAGATGGCGGTTCAGATCGGGAGCACCGTCTTCCCACCAGACCGGACCGCGCTCGCCGAGAGCAACTTTCGCGCGATCGACCGCGTCATGAGCTGCCGCTTCTGCCGCACAATCGCCGCTCCGCTTGTTAATACCGACCGCGCGGCGGGCGGCCATCAATTCATGGACAAGGCGTTTGCGCACATCGGGTTCGAGTGCCGGATTGCTCGCCCGCCACAGTCGCCCGCGAACGACGAAATATCGCCCGTCAGGTGTCGTTGGATAGGAGTCCTTGCTCATGCCTTGCGGCTTTGGTCGGCAAGGCTCCGGAGCGTGATCGACCAGCGCGGCTGTTCGATGGGCGCGATGCTGTGCTCCCATTGGTGCCGCACTTCGCCGGACAAATGGTAGATCGAGCGCGACGCAAGATCGGCTTTGGCCCGCTCGAACCGACGGTCGCTCCGCCGACGCAATCGCAAGGTCGCCGCGTGCCCGAGCGAGATGCCGACGACATGTTCGAACACCGGACGGTCCTTATGCCATCCAATCCCGGCGCCGGGATCGTAGCGGATCAGCAGCGCTTGTACGAGCTGGCCGGGATCTAGATTGGCGAAGTGCGCCGCGCGTTGCCGGATGTCATTAAGCCAGTCGGGCATCGGGTCGGCAGGCGCGAACACGCCTGTCGCGAAATCATAGCTCCAGCCATAGGACCGGGTCAGCCGCTTGCCTGTCCACTGCTGGAAGCGAAACGGACTGAGGCCGGTGCCGTCGATCTGCGCGATCAGCGCTGCTTCCTCGGCGTTCGAGATGATGTCGCCGCGCATCGCGAACCCAGCGACCACCGGCGGGTCGAACAGGTCCAGCATGCCATTCATCGCGATTATCCCCGTCCACCCTCGACGCCGCCAGCGGCACGCAGGACGGAGCCGAGCGGACGCCCATTCAGTGTACAGGTCGCGACGATGCGATCATAGCTGCGCCGACCGGCGCGACAGCTCAGCACCTTGCCCATGGCAATCCGTTCGAGACGGCGCTTGGCGGCGATGCCGCCCGGCTCATTCAACTCGGGCGCGTAGAAGTCCGAGAGCCGGATTTCGATCCAGCGATCGGGGCGGCCGGCGGGGCCGACGCACAAGCCATCGCCGTCGCCGACGTAGCGGACGACGCCCGTGAAGGCCGTACCCTTCGCGGGCAGCACACCTTCGCACGGGTCGGCCAGCGTGGGCGATGCCCACGCCCCGGCGACCAACGCGGCGAGGATGACGGGGAAGCGCATAGACGATCCGATATAGGTGGCGTCGGCGCTCATTTCACATCACCGCCGCCCGTGCGGACCTGCCGCACGATGCCGTTATAGGCAGCGTGCAGGCCTTGGCTGCGCCCGATGGCATGGTCCGATCCCGCCGCCTCCCAAAAAGTGACGAGCCAGTCGTCGGCTACCCAAGGTCGCAAATCCCACAGTGCCAGCGCCACGCCGCGCGTTTGCATTTTCTCGCGGGCGGCAGCCGCCTCGCGAAGGACGTTGAGAGCTCTCATGATCGTGCCGGCGGCGCGCGCATCGCGCTTAATGGAAGTCATGGCTGCGGATGCGCATCATTTCTTCCTCGTCGGGCACCAGATTGAATGGGCGATAGGACAGCGTCCGTCCCTTCGGAAAACCCGGATCGCGCGGATCGGGACCGCCGCCGTTGGTCGCACCGTCGCCGTGGCTAGGGCGGACCGCAAAATCCACGCGCGCGATCGAGCGAAGCATATCGTCGTGATCGGTGATCCGGTCGCAGATGATGTGGATGACCTCGCCCTCCTTTTGAAGCCGGCCGCGCATCGCGATCATCGACGCCGACATGACCTGCCGGCGGTAAATCTCGAACCGATCGGGCCAGAGAATGCCCTGGGCGACCCCGGTTTCGTCCTCGATCGTCACGAACAGCACGCCCTTCGCCGAGCCCGGCCGCTGGCGGACGAGGATGACCCCCGCGACCTCGATATTGCGGCCGTCACGGATGTTCGTGATGTCGGCACACTTCACGATTCGCATGTCGTCTAGCTGGCTACGCAGGAACTGGAGCGGGTGGCCGCGCAGCGACAGTTGGAGCGAGCGATAGTCTTCGACCACTTCGCGCCCGGCCGACATCGCCTTGAGTGCTACGCCGGGCTCGATGCCCTCGGGTGATAACCCGCCCTCGCGCGCATCGGCTGCGGCGAACAGCGGCAGCGGCGCTTCGCCAAGCCCTTTGACCTTCCATAGTCCCTGCCGTCGATCCTCGGCGAGGCACTGAAACGCATCGGCCTCTGCGAGCCGTTCGATCGCGGCGCGGGGCGTGCCAGCGCGCCGCCAAACCTCCTCGACGCTGTCATAGGGTGACGGGCCGCGTGCCGCGACGATTGCCGCGCCGTGAATATTGGCGAGACCGGTCACCTGCCGAAAGCCGAGGCGAACCGCCATGTAGCGGCCGTCGCTTTTCTCGAGCGTGCAGTCCCAGTGGCTGTGATTGATCGAGACGGGGCGGATTTCGACGCCGTGCTTCCGGGCGTCCTGCACGATCTGCGCTGGCGCGTAGAAGCCCATGGGTTGCGCGTTGAGGAGCGCGGCGCAGAACACGTCGGGATGATGATGCTTCATCCAGCAGGAGGCGTAGGCGATTTTGGCGAACGATGCGGCGTGACTTTCGGGAAAGCCGTAGCTGCCGAACCCCTCGATCTGCTTGAACGTGCGCTCGGCGAAGTCCTTCGGGTAGCCGCGCGTTACCATTCCGCCCACGAGCTTGTCGTAGAAATGGCTGACGCCGCCCGTGAGCTTGAAGGTCGCCATTGCACGGCGTAACTGATCGGCCTCGACGGGCGTGAACCCGGCGCCGACGATAGCCACCTTCATGGCCTGTTCCTGAAAGAGCGGGACGCCGAGCGTCTTTTCCAACACCGCCCGCAGTTCGGGCCGGGGATATTCGGGTTTCTCCTTGCCTTCGCGCCTGCGAAGATAGGGATGCACCATGTCGCCCTGAATCGGCCCGGGGCGGACGATCGCCACTTCGATGACGAGATCGTAGAATTTGCGCGGCTTCATGCGGGGTAGC
This sequence comes from Salinicola sp., assembly GCA_002695065.1. Taxonomy (GTDB): domain Bacteria; phylum Pseudomonadota; class Gammaproteobacteria; order Pseudomonadales; family Halomonadaceae; genus Salinicola. The sequence continues at coordinate 13,239 of NZNW01000089.1, forward strand.
ATCGACATCTGCGCCCGGGACTCGATCTGGAAGACGCCCAACGTGTCGGCCTTCTGGATCATCGCATAGACGTCGGGATCGTCGTCCTGCAGGTCGGCCATCGTGACCTTCAGCCCCTTGTCCTGTTCGAGCAGGTTGAAGGCGCGGTTCATGCAGCCGAGCATGCCGAGGCCGAGCACGTCGACCTTCATGAACTTCAGCGCGTCGATATCGTCCTTGTCCCATTCGATGATCTGGCGGTCTTCCATCCGCGCCGGCTCGATAGGGACGAGATCGTCGAGCCGGTCCTGCGTCAGCACGAACCCGCCGGGGTGCTGCGACAGATGGCGCGGGGTGCCGATAAGCTGGCGGGCCAGTTCCAGCGTCAGCTTGAGCCGATGATCTTCACTGTTGAGGTTCAAGCTCTCGACGCGCTCTTGCGGGATGCCATCCATCGACCAGCCCCAGACGAGGCCGGTCAGCATCTTGGTCAGGTCACGCGGCAGACCGAGTGCCTTGCCGACCTCGGCAACCGCGCCGCGCGTGCGGTAACGGGTAACCACCGCGGTCAGTGCCGAGCGATCGCGACCGTAGGTCTCGTAGATCCACTGGATGATCTCCTCACGCCGCTCATGTTCAAAATCGACGTCGATGTCGGGCGGCTCGCGGCGTTCGCCTGAGACGAATCGCTCGAACAGCAGCTCATGCTGAATCGGATCGATCGAGGTGACGCCGAGCAGATAGCAGACGCAGCTGTTAGCGGCGCTCCCACGCCCTTGGCATAGGATGCCGCGCCGCCGGCTTTCGGCAACAATCGAGTTCACCGTCAGGAAATAGGGCGCGTAGCCAAGCTGGCCGATCAGCGTCAGCTCATGGTCGATCTGGTCGCGGTAGCGCTGCGGGATGCCCTCGGGAAACTTCTTCGCCGCTGCTTCCTCGGTCAGCGCGGCTAGCGCCTGCTGCGCGGTCCGACCTTCGATCACCTGCTCATAGGGATATTGGTACTGGATCTCGCCTAGATCGAACGAGCATCGCTCGGCAATGTCGGCACTGGCCTGGATCGCGTCGGGGAAGGACGCAAAGCGGCGCTCCATTTCCGCCGGGGATTTCAGATCGCGATCCATGAAGCGTTCGCGCCGGAAGCCCAGTTCGTCGATCGTGCATCTCTCGCGAATGGCGCTGACCACATCCTGGAGCGGCCGCCGTTCCGAGCTGTGATAGAGGATATCGCCGGTCGCAACGGACCGGACGCCGTTGGCACGGGCCAGCGCGTCGAGCCGGTGCAGACGTTCGGCATCGTCCGGCCGGCGCCGGAGCGACAGCGCGCAAAAACCGCGCGCACCGAAAACGCCGTGCAGTTCGCGCAGATGATCGCGAGTGATAGCGTCGGGCATGTCGGGCAAGAGGATGCCGACCATCTCATCGGCATGAGCAGCAATGTCTGCCCATTTGAGGATGCACTTGCCCTTGCCGCCGCGACCCTTGCCGATCGACAACAACCGGGTCAGCATAGACCATGCCGCTCGGGTGCGCGGATAGAGCAGCAGCGCGCGGCCATCGACCAGATCGACCCGGGCGCCCGGGATCATGCGCACGCCGGTCGCTTTCTGGCCATCCCATCCGCGCACCACGCCGGCAACCGTGTTCCAATCCGCCAGCCCCATTGCGCTATGGCCGAGCAGGGCCGCAGCCGCGAACAGTTCCTCGGGCGAGGACGTCCCGCGCAGAAACGAGAAGTGGCTCGTGACCTGAAGTTCCACATAGGTGGCCATCAGCCGAACATCCCGTGCATGTACCAGCTGAGATCGCCAGTCGGTGCGTGGACACCATCGCCGCGACGAAACAGCCAGAAGCGAGCGCCGCCCTCCGCCTCGACCCGGAAATAGTCGCGCACCGCCCACATCTCCTTGGGCGAGCGCCACCACTCGCCATGGACGCGCTCGGGGCCGTCGCCGGCGACGACGCGGTAGCTCTGCCGTCGCCAGATGAATCGACGCGGCGGATGATCGGGGAGCAATGCGACGACGTTGGAGAGCTGTTCGGGCCGCTTGAGCAATCGCACCGGGCGTTTCCAGCCCGGCCACCCTTGTGGAGTCGCGAGCGGCGGCACACGGCGCATCGCGCGCTCCGGCACATCGCTCTCCTGGCTCGACATGCGGAACAATGCCGATGCACCAGCGCGCGTACCGAGTTGATCGACGAGCGGCGCGAGGTCGCGCACCTTGCCGGAGGTTTCGAGGAGCGCGCCCGTGATTTGCGCGCCGAGCGGTTCGGACAAAGGAACGGCGAGGTGCATTGCCTCAATGCCAAGACCGGGATCGAGTGCGGTCATCTTCAGCGCGAACATGCGCTTCAGGTGTCGATCGTCGCGCGTCGCTCGGGACGCGCCGACACCGAGCCGCTGCGCTTCACCGTCAACCCGGTCGGCGATGAGCAGCACGTTGCGCGCGCCGAGACCGCGGGCGCGGAGAAGGATGACGAGATCGTCGACAAGATCGCCGATGACCTGCGCGATGCTCTCGGGCGTGCCGATCGGTTCCAGCAGACGGCGGGTCACCATCGGTGCTTCGGTCGGCACCACCGGAATGATCGGCTCGGCGACGAGTCCGCGGGCCTGATCGAGGCGATCGACCGTCTTGAGGCCAAGCCGGCGTGCGAGCGGCCCACGCGGCATCGAATAGAGGTCGGCAATCCGCTCCAGCCCGAACCGCGCTGCAACAACCAGAGCATCTGGTTCGAGGCGGAGCGCGGCCAGCGGCAGTTCAGCGATTGCCTGCGCTTCCTCGCCAATCCCTATCAGCGTGATCGCCGTGCCGCCGAACCGCGCGAGCGCGTACGCCGCGCCGGGTGTGCCGGCAACTGCGACCCTCGCCGTGAAACCGAGCCGCTTCAGGAATGCAAGCAGCCGGCGGCAGAAGCGATCCTCGCCGCCGAACAGGTGCGTCGTACCGGTGAGATCGAACCAGAGCCCATCAGGTCCGGTTACGCTGGCGGACGGGGTCCATTGCCGCGCGGCGTGCAGCGCAAGCCGATCGAGCAACGCGCGGTCGGCATCCGGTTCGGCGTCGCGGACGTCCAGGTCGGCGACCAGCGCACGCGCATGCGCGGCGGCCATTCCCGGCCTAAGACCAAGTTCGATTGCCTGCGGACAGGCGGCGGTAATGACGTCCTTCTGTCCCATGCGCATGACGAGCACTGTCGGCGTGCCCCACAATGTCGCCCAAGTCGGCGCGGCGGCCAGCGAACCGCCATGCCCGTCGTCAGGTCGCATCGCCTTGAACGGATGCTCGGCGTGTTCGCTGCGGCGCCCCATCTCACGCATCGTCGGACGGCGGTGTGCCGGCATGGCGTCGAGGTCGGACTGCGATGGCCGACGTCCGAGGGCGCCGTCGCGCGCCCAGCGCGCACCGGGCCGCCACCCGCCGCCGCGCGGCACCGAGCAGGCACCGGGATCGTCGTCGATTGGTTCAGGAAAGCGCGTCGCTGCCGCGCGGCCAGGCTCAGGCGGCGTGACTGATCGCTCGTTCCTGCGCAGCCGTTCGATCGGCAGTTGCGGCAGGAAGAGCGAGGCGACCCTTTGCATCGCACGCCTCCAGTTCGAGTGAAAAGGGATCACCGTTCCGCTGCCGGACCAGTTCGACCTGCCAGCGAGGCCGTCCGACCCCCGGCCATGGCAGGCGCTCCGATGCGAGGCAGCCTATCCGCCAGCGGGTCATCGCCGAGGAAGGGGCAGCGAGAGGGCAGCGTTCGCGCGCCCGGTGCCGCCTATAAAGCAGGATCGGTGTCTGTCCGTCGCACGCGGCGAGCTGCAACCGGCGAGTCGCGGTCATGTCGGCCGCCTTCACCTCGACGATGACGCAGGCGAGCGATCCGTCGCGCAGTGCATCTTCGGCCATGGCGAGGACTTCGATGTCCTTTCGACCTTGTGCGTAGAGCAGTTTCTCCGGTCCGAGCCCCACCTGTTCGAGACCGGGCGCGTATAGGTCGAAGGCCGTCACTGCCCAGAAGACGTTGAAGCCCGGCTGGTTGGCAAAGCGCGCGGCGATGCCGGCGAGGAACAGTGTCGTGGCCGCGTCGTCGTTCAGGCTGGCGGAAGCGGCCGCGAACTCATGCAGTCCGCCCACATCCAGACCTCGATCAGCAAGGCGCCCATCGATTGCAGCTAAATCGAACGCCAACGCAGGCCCGCGCGTATGACGCGCAGCCGCCAGCTCGGCGCGAAGCGCAGCGAGCATCTCGACGGGCGGCCGAGGCGGGGCGGACGGTGGTGCGGGCATAGATCAATATCGACTCACTTGTTCTCTTTATGTTCCTTTGTATGTTGCTCTTCGTCAAGCGGTTTGCGGCGACAGGATGCAACGGCTCAAGCGTCGTCTCTCAAGTTCCCTACGGAAACGGCCAACAGGGGCGCGTCCAGCGCGCCGCGCGACACGCGGCTTGCGCTAACACCACCGTTGAGCCTGCGAACCGCGATTTGACCGCAATGATGTTTCAGTTTTGCGGAAACCACGCCACTGGCCGGATATTCGTAAGGCGCGACGGATCGACGACGTGTTCATGTTCATCAAGCCAGCCGCTATGGGCGCTTGGTCCGGCTATGATGGCCCTTGCGGGCGCGGTCGCTTCGAGCAGGACGCCGCCACCATCATAGCTGGCGCAGAGACCGCTCGCGAACATCTCCGCCGCCTTCCGCTTGGGCGTCCATCCAAAGCCGAGCTTTCCCGCCCCGTACCGCCCGGCTTGCTCGCCGCGGAGCAGGCTCAAACCGTCTCCCCTATAGGGAGGCAGCAGCACGCGAAGCGCAGCGAGCAACAGGCCGTCGTCGTCGAGCGCTTCTCGCAGTCGGAACCCCCGGACCGTCCAGGCCAAATGGAAGTTCGCCTGAATGTCGATTGCCGTGGCCCCAGGTCGCAGAGCGGCTGAGAAGAAGGTCCGGCATTCGGCCGGGGACGCCAGTGTGTCCAAAGCACGCGACACCTCTTCGAGCGGTCCGCCCTCCAAAGCGTCCAGCAGACAGTCAACGGCTTCGCGCTCCGAGAGGAGCGGCGGCGGGGGCGTGTCCGGGATCTCGATGGTCAGTATGGCGACGCCAGGAAGAAGATCGGCGTCAGGAGGCGGATCATCAGGTGGCTTGACCGCCATGCTAGCCGCAACTCACCTTGACGATACGCCGCGTACCCGCATCGAAGCCGATGTTCAGGCGATCCGACCTATAGTCCTCCGTTCGGGCGCAGGTCGTGCAAACCACGCGGCGGTTTTCACCGTGCGAAGCCACAGGCAGGCTATCGACCGACCGGCCGACCCAGCTTTGACGCTCCGCAGCGCGGCATTGGTCGGGTATGGGCGCATCGGCCGAGGCGGTTTCTGTCGGCGGCGTAGAATCGCGCGTCGCAGAGGCGGCTGGCACCTCTGGCGAGGTTGTGCAGGCGGCCAGAGCCAATAATGCTCCGAACG
>NZNW01000090.1 GCA_002695065.1 Salinicola sp.
CGCATGGAGCAGCTCATCCAGGAAGCCGTCGTCACCGTCCCGCGCGCGCTGATCGCCGAGACGATCGATCTAGTCGCCGTGCTTTCGGGCCGTGGCGCGTTGCGCCGCCTGGCTGAACTCGCCCGCGTCGAGGGCCTCGGCCCCGACGGCGACTACCGCGTCACCCCCGCAAGCCAATCCCTCACAGGAGACCCGTCATGATCAAGCATGCGCTGCGCATACGCCGCCATATCGCTACGGCGGTGTCCGTCAGTTTCCTTACCCTCGCGCTGGCGCCAGCGGCCCATGCGTCGGGCTCGTCGATGCCCTGGGAGGCACCCCTACAGTCCATCCTCGAATCCATCGAGGGCCCGGTCGCCAAGATCATCGCGGTGATGATCATCATCATCACCGGCCTGACGCTCGCCTTTGGCGACACGTCCGGCGGCGCGCGCAAGCTGATCCAGATTGTGTTCGGTCTGTCGATCGCCTTCGCCGCGTCGAGCTTCTTCCTGTCGTTCTTCTCGTTCGGTGGCGGGGCGCTCGTCTGATGGGCGACGGCGCGGATCATGGCGGCGAGGTGCCGGGCTTCTCGGTCCCGGTCCATCGGGCGCTGACCGAGCACATCCTGCTCGGCGGCGCGCCGCGCTCAATTGCCATTCTCAACGGTACGCTGGCGGCTGCGCTCGGGCTCGGCCTTCGCCTGTGGCTGGTCGGTCTCGGCCTCTGGGCTCTCGGCCATTTCGCAGCCGTCTGGGCCGCCAAGCGCGATCCGCAGTTCGTCGACGTCGTGCGCAAGCATCTGCGCATCCCCGGTCACCTGTCGATCTGAGGAGCGGCGCGATGATGAACCTCGCCGAATATCGCAACCGCAACACCCGCCTTGCCGATTTCCTGCCCTGGGCCGCGCTTGCTGGCGAGGGTGTCGTCCTCAACAAGGATGGCAGCCTGCAGCGCACCGCGCGCTTCCGCGGTCCTGACCTCGACAGCGCCGTGCCGGCTGAACTGGTCGCTGTCGCAGGACGTCTCAACAATGCGTTCCGGCGTCTCGGTTCGGGCTGGGCCATCTTCGTGGAGGCGCAGCGCCATGGCGCTGCGACCTATCCCGCCAGCACGTTCGCGGACAGCGCCTCCGCGCTGGTCGACGCCGAGCGTAAGGCCGACTTCGAGGAGGCCGGCGCGCATTTCGAGTCCAGCTACTTCCTCACCTTCCTCTATCTGCCGCCGGCCGAGGATGCTGCCCGCGCCGAGACATGGCTCTACGAGGGCCGCGATCACGCCGGTGTTGATGCGCATGAAATCCTGCGCGGCTTCATCGATCGCACCGACCGCATCTTGAACCTCATCGACGCCTTCATGCCGGAGTGCGCCTGGCTCGATGACGCCGAGACGCTCACCTATCTGCATTCGACAATCTCGACGAAGCGGCATCGCGTCCGCGTTCCCGAGACGCCGATGTATCTCGATGCGCTGCTCGTCGATCAGCCCCTCACCGGCGGCCTGGAGCCTCGGCTTGGGGACGCCCATGTTCGCATCCTCACCATCGTCGGCTTTCCGTCCGCGACGACGCCCGGAATCCTCGACGAGCTTAACCGTCTCGCCTTTCCCTATCGCTGGTCGACACGGGCGGTCCTGCTTGACAAGACAGACGCGACCAAGCTGCTGACCAAGATCCGGCGGCAGTGGTTCGCCAAGCGAAAGTCGATCGCCGCCATCCTCAAGGAGGTGATGACCAACGAGGCCTCGGCCCTGGTCGATACCGATGCGGCCAACAAAGCGGCCGACGCCGATATGGCCTTGCAGGAGCTCGGCGCCGACTATGCTGGCCAGGCCTATGTGACGGCGACCATCACCGTTTGGGATGACGATCCGCGCATCGCCGCCGAAAAGCTCCGGCTGGTCGAGAAGGTGATCCAGGGCCGCGATTTCACGGCGATGGCCGAGACGATCAATGCCGTGGACGCCTGGCTGGGCTCGCTGCCCGGCCACGTCTACGCCAACGTCCGCCAGCCGCCCATCAGCACCTTGAATCTCGCTCACATGATCCCGCTGTCGGCGGTGTGGGCGGGGCCGGAACGGGACGAGCATTTCGATGCACCCCCACTGCTTTACGGCAGAACGGATGGCTCGACCCCGTTCCGGCTTTCCATCCATGTCGGGGACGTCGGCCATACGCTGATCGTCGGGCCGACAGGCGCCGGCAAGTCCGTGCTGCTCGCGCTCATGGCGCTTCAGTTCCGGCGCTATCCGCAATCTCAGGTCTTCGCCTTCGATTTCGGCGGATCGATTCGCGCCGCGGCACTCGCGATGCGCGGCGACTGGCATGATCTCGGCGGCGGATTGACGGACGGCGCTGACGACAGCGTCTCGCTACAGCCGCTCGCGCGCATCGACGACGTCGCCGAGCGCGCCTGGGCCTCCGACTGGCTGATCGCGATCCTCTCGCGCGAGAGCGTGCAGGTCACGCCCGAGGTCAAGGAGCATCTCTGGTCGGCGCTATCGTCGCTAGCGTCGGCACCGGTCGCGGAGCGCACGTTGACGGGCTTGTCCGTCCTGCTCCAGTCCAACGACCTGAAGCAGGCGCTGCGACCCTATTGTGTCGGCGGTCCCTATGGCCGGCTGCTCGACGCCGAGTCCGAATACCTCGGCGAGGCAAATGTCCAGGCCTTCGAGACCGAGGGCCTGATCGGCACCGGCGCCGCCGCCGCCGTGCTCGCCTATCTCTTCCATCGCATCGAGGATCGCCTCGACGGCCGGCCGACCCTCCTGATCGTCGATGAGGGCTGGCTCGCTCTCGACGACGAAGGGTTCGCCGGGCAGCTGCGCGAGTGGCTGAAGACACTGCGCAAGAAGAACGCCAGCGTGATCTTCGCCACCCAGTCGCTGTCCGACATCGACGGCTCGGCGATCGCGCCGGCCATCATCGAGAGCTGCCAGACGCGGATCCTGCTCCCCAACGAGCGCGCGATCGAGCCGCAGATCACCGCCATCTACCGCCGCTTCGGTCTCAACGACCGCCAGATCGAAATCCTCGCGCGAGCCATGCCCAAGCGCGACTATTACTGCCAATCCCGCCGCGGAAACCGACTCTTCGAGCTGGGCCTCTCCGACGTCGCGCTGGCGCTCTGCGCCGCCTCTTCCAAGCAGAAGCAGGCCCTCATCGCCGACGTCTACGCGCGAAGCGGCACCTCCGGGTTTCTCGGCGAATGGCTGGCGGTGAACGGTCTCGGCTGGGCCGCAGACCTCATCCCCGACCTCACGAACGTCAATCCGAAAGCAGAACAGGAGGTATTGCCATGACACGCTCGATCCATGCGCGCTCGCGCGCACTGCGGTTTGCCGCGACCATCATTGCGGCGCCGATCGCCATCTCGCCCTTTATCAGCACGCCGGCGGCGGCCCAATTCGGCGGCATCGTCTACGATCCAACCAATTACGCGCAGAATGTGCTGACCGCCGCTCGGACACTCCAGCAGGTCAACCAGCAGATCACGCAGCTTCAGAACGAAGCAACAATGCTGATCAATCAGGCCCGCAACCTTGCAAGCCTGCCGCACTCGTCGCTTCAGCAGCTCCAGCAGTCCGTCCAGCGGACCCAGCAGCTGCTCCGCCAAGCGCAGGGCATCGCCTACGATGTCCAGCGCATCGACCAGGCGTTCACTTCCACCTACGGCAACGCGTCCATGTCCGCCTCCGATCAGGCGCTCGTCGCGGGAGCGCGGGAGCGCTGGCAGAACACAGTGGGTGGGTTGCAGGACGCAATGCGCGTCCAGGCTAGCGTCGTCGGCAACATCGACACTAATCGCGCGGAGATGTCGGCGCTGGTTGGCCAGAGCCAAGGCGCCACCGGCGCCCTGCAGGCAACGCAGGCCGGCAATCAGCTCCTCGCGCTTCAAGCCCAGCAGCTTGCGGACCTTACCGCCGTCGTTGCCGCCAACGGACGGGCTCAAAGCCTCTCCGAGGCCGAACGTGCCGCCGCCGCCGAACAAGGGCGAGAGCAGCGCCGTCGCTTTCTCACACCCGGCAGCGGCTACCAGCCGGGCAATGCCCGCATGTTCCCGAACGGCGGAAACTGAGCATGGCTATGGACGGCAGGCTGCTCGCTCGCATCGGCGCCGTGGTCTTCGTCGCCGTCGCGATCACCGCGACCGCGATCGAGATGACCCGTAAGGAGACGACGCCCGAGCGGTGGCCGTCAGGCCGTACAGTCGAAGCGCCGGCCGATCCGCTGCGCGATGCGTTGGTACGATGCCAAGCCCTGGGCGAAGAGGGGCCGCGCGATCCTGAATGCCGTCTCGCCTGGGCCGAGAACCGGAGACGTTTCCTGGCGCCAGGGGCCCGACCTCTGGAAAGGCTGCCACAAGCATCTCCGAGACAGCCGGAGGGCCTCACGCCGCAAGCTCAACCTGGCATCGCGCCCACGCCGCCCGCCAAAGAAGCGCGGTAACAAGATGGGCAATACCGGCGTCATCGACCATTTCCTCGAAGTCTTCACTCGTTACATCGACAGCGGGTTCGGACTGCTCAGCGGCGAAGTAGCCTTCATCGCCACCACGCTGATCGTCATCGATGTGACGCTCGCGGCTCTCTTCTGGAGCTGGGGCGCCGACGACGACATCATGGCTCGGCTCGTCAAGAAGACGCTGTTCGTCGGCGTCTTCGCCTATATCATCGGCAACTGGAACAATCTGGCCCGCATCATTTTCGAGAGCTTTGCCGGCCTCGGCCTGAAGGCGAGTGGAACCAGCTTCTCGACCGCCGACCTGATGCGCCCGGGTAAGGTCGCGCAGACTGGTCTGGATGCCGGCCGGCCGCTACTCGACTCCATCTCCAGCTTGATGGGCTACTGGTCGTTCTTCGAGAACTTCATCCAGATCGCCTGCATGTTCCTCGCCTGGGCGCTGGTGCTGCTTGCCTTCTTCATCCTCGCCATCCAGCTCTTCGTCACGCTTATCGAGTTCAAGCTGACGACGCTCGCGGGCTTCGTGCTGATCCCCTTCGGCCTGTTCGGCAAGTCGGCCTTCATGGCGGAGCGCGTGCTCGGCAACGTCATTTCGTCCGGCATCAAGGTGCTGGTGCTCGCCGTCATCATCGGGATCGGCTCGACACTCTTCTCCGAGTTTACGTCCGGGTTCGGCGGCCAGAACCCCTCCATCGACGAGGCTATGGCGATCGTTCTTGCCGCTCTCTCGCTACTCGGCCTCGGCATCTTCGGGCCGGGTATTGCCACCGGCCTCGTGTCCGGCGGCCCACAGCTCAGCGCAGGCGCGGCCGTCGGAACGGGTCTGGCCGCTGGCGGCATGGTCGCGCTCGGCGCTGGCGCCGTTGGCGCAGCCGCCTCCGGTGGCGCAGCCTTGGCGGGAGGCGCAGCAGCCGCCGCCCGCGGTGGCGCCGCGATCGCAGGCGGCGCATCGACAGCCTACAGTCTCGGCGCAGCCGGACAGTCCGGTGCAGCCGGCGTCGCATCCGGTCTCGGCGGCGTCGCTCGTGCAGGCGGCAGCGCCGCCGTCTCGCCTCTGCGCCGCGCCGCATCCCGCGCGGCCGACAGTATGAAGTCCAGCTTCAATGCCGGCAGCAGGGCGGCTTTCCAAGCCACGGGTGGAACATCGACCATGAGCTCGATCGGCGGTGATGCCGCCGGCGACGGCGCGGCGCAGGCGACCGCTGGCGGCCCACCGGCTTGGGCGCAGCGCATGCGGCGCTCCCAACGCATGACCCACGCCGTGCAGGCCACGGCTCACGCCGTCCGCTCTGGCGACGCCCATGGCGGCGGGTCTTCCGTCAATCTTTCCGAAGGCGACCGCTGATGTTCAAACGACCCTCCACCCATTACGGCAAGGCCCCCGAACCAGAGACACCCTACCAGCGTGCGGCTCAGGTCTGGGACGAGCGCATCGGCGCCTCCCGCGTCCAAGCCAAGAACTGGCGCCTCATGGCGTTCGGTTCACTCATCTTGTCGGGAGGTTTCGCCGCCGCGCTTGTCGTGCAGTCGGCGCGCGGCACGATCGTTCCCTGGGTGGTGCAGGTCGATCGCCTGGGTCGGGCGCAGGCGGTAGCGCCCGCCGAAGCCGACTATCGACCGAGCGATCCTCAGATCGCGTTCCACCTGGCTCGCTTCATCGAACAGGTTCGCAGCATCCCGGCCGATGCGATCATCGTCCGGCAAAATTGGCTGCGCGCCTACGACTTCACGACCGATCGCGGGGCGATGGCGCTCAATGATTATGCGCGGTCGAACGATCCCTTCGCGCGAGTCGGTCGCCAGCAGGTCGCCGTCGACGTCTCCAGCGTCATCCGGGCCTCGCCCGACAGCTTCCGCGTCGCATGGGTGGAGCGCCGTTACGAGAACGGCCAACTCGCCGAAACGACACGCTGGACCGCGATCCTGACCATCGTCGTGCAGGTTCCCCGCAACGCCGATCGGCTCAGGGCGAACCCGCTCGGCATCTACGTCAACGCCATCAACTGGTCACGGGAGCTTGGGCAATGAAGCCGTCTTTCCGTAAAGCCGGCAACCCGGCTTCGCACACATCCGCAATTCCGGCTCTACGCAGGGCGGCGATCCCGATGGTCCTGCTGGCGACGACCGCGCTTGCGGGCTGCGCCACCACCAATCCGCCTCCCGAGATTTCTTACGACAATGCGGCGCCAGCCGTGCAGACCGTCGATCCGCCGGCGCCCGTCACTGTGGTCGAACTGCCGCGGCCGCTTCCGCTGCCCGGCCAGTTGCAGCGCGTGGAGCCGTCTCGGCGCACGCCCGAGCCGGCTGATCCGACGGCACGCGTGAACCAGGCGAACGCCGCCGCCCGCATCCAGCCGATGCGCGACGGTTTCATCAATTCGATGCAGGTCTATCCATTCACGCAAGGCGCTCTCTACCAGGTGTACACAGCTGTCGGTCAGATCACCGACATCGCGCTCCAGCCTGGCGAGCAGCTCGTCGGCGCCGGTCCGGTCGCCGCCGGCGATACGGTCCGCTGGATCATCGGCGACACCGAAAGCGGATCGGGGCCGACGCGGCAAATCCATATCCTGGTGAAGCCCACGCGGGCCGACCTGATGACGAACCTCGTCATCAACACCAACTTGCGCACCTATCACATGGAGCTTCGCTCGACGGAGCGGACCTATATGGCCTCCGTCTCCTGGCAATATCCGCAGGACCAGCTTATCGCGCTGCGCCGGCAAAACGCCGAGGCGCAAGCCGCTCAGCCGGTGGCGAGCGGGGTCGACCTCGCCAACGTCAACTTCCGCTATGCAATTGAGGGCGACCGCGCGCCGTGGCGGCCGCTTCGCGCCTTCGACGACGGCCGCCAGGTCTTCATCGAATTCCCGCGCGGCATCGGCCAGGGCGAGATGCCGCCGCTCTTCGTCGTTGGCCCCGAGGGCAACACCTCCGAACTGGTGAACTACCGCGTGCGCGGGCACCACATGATCGTGGACCGCCTCTTCGCCGCCGCCGAACTGCGCTTCGGCGCCGGCGACCATCAGCGGCGCGTCCGCATCACCCGCACCGACGGGAGGCCGACCTCGTGAGCGAGACCCTGCCCCGGAACGAGGAGGTGCCGGACGACGACGCGCAGCCGCTGACC
>NZNW01000091.1 GCA_002695065.1 Salinicola sp.
GGGTGCGCTATACCGCTCCCGGCGCCGGCGAAGTGGTTGCCATCAATCGTGGTGAGAAGCGTCGCCTGTTGTCGGTCGTCATCAAGCTCGACGAAGAAGAAGAGAGCGAAACGTTCACCGCGCATGGCGTGGACGGGTTGGCCTCGCTGACACGCCAGCAGGTGGTCGATCAACTGGTCGACTCCGGCCTGTGGACGGCGCTGCGCACCCGGCCGTTTTCCCGGGTCCCGGCGCTCGATGCGGTGCCGGCGGACATCTTCGTGACGGCCATCGACACGCATCCGCTGGCGGCAGATCCCAAGCTGATCATCGACGCCGACAGCGATGCCTTCCGCCACGGGCTGGCGGTGATCCGGCATCTGACACCCGGAAAACTGTTCGTGTGCCGCCGTGGCGACACCCCCTTGCCGGGAGATGATCTCGACGGCGTCGACGCCCAGGGCTTCGACGGGTTGCATCCCGCCGGGCTGGTGGGTACGCATATCCACTACCTGTCGCCGGTCGGCCTGCAGCGTCAGGTGTGGCATCTCGACTGCCAGGACGTGATCGCCATCGGCAAGCTGTTCGTCGAGGGGCAGCTCGACCCGACCCGCGTCGTCGCCATCGGCGGCCCGCGGGCCAAGAATCCCCGCCTGGTCCGGACGCGGCTGGGAGCGAGCAGCGAGGAGCTGCTCCAGGGCGAGATCGAGCAGCCGGAGGACACGCGGGTCATCTCGGGATCGATCTTCGGTGGCGCGCAGTGCGAGGGAAGCCGTCAGTTCCTGGGGCGCTTCCATCGCCAGTTCTCGCTGCTGGAAGAGGGCAACAAGCGGGCCTTCATGGGCTGGCTATCGCCCGGTCGCAATCGCCATTCGGTGATGGGGATCTACGTCTCCCAGTTCCTGGGTCTGCCCAACTACGCGCCCAACACCTCGACCAACGGCTCCGAGCGCGCCATGGTTCCGATCGGTGCCTATGAAAAAGTGATGCCGCTGGACATCATGCCGACCCAGTTGCTGCGCTCGCTGATCGTTGGCGACATCGAATCGGCCATGCAACTCGGCTGCCTGGAGCTGGATGAGGAAGACCTCTCGCTGTGCACCTATGTGTGCCCCGGCAAGTACGAGTATGGTCCCATCCTGCGCGACAACCTGACCATGATCGAGAAAGAGGCCTGACGATGGGGATTCGCAATACGCTCGACAAGCTGGAGCCTCATTTCGAGAAGGGCGGCAGGTACGAGAAGTTCTACGCCCTCTACGAGGCGGTCGATACGATTTTCTATTCGCCGCCCAGCGTCACCAAGAGCATGACTCACGTGCGCGACGGGATCGACCTGAAGCGCATCATGATCACGGTCTGGGCCTGTACTTTCCCGGCCATGTTCTTCGGCATGTACAACGCCGGCTACCAGGCCAACATGGCGATCGCCGATGGCTTCGGCGCGATCGGTGGCTGGCGCGAGACGTTGACCATGGCGCTGGCGGGCAGCCACGATCCGGCTAGCATCTGGGCGAACTTCGTCCTCGGCGCAACCTACTTCCTTCCCATCTACCTGGTCACGTTCGTGGTGGGCGGCTTCTGGGAAGTGCTGTTCGCGGTCAAACGTGGCCACGAGGTCAACGAAGGGTTCTTCGTCACCTCCGTGCTGTTCGCGCTGACGCTGCCGGCCACCATCCCGCTGTGGCAAGTGGCACTGGGCATCACCTTCGGTGTGGTGATCGGCAAGGAGATCTTCGGCGGCACCGGCAAGAACTTCCTCAACCCGGCACTGACCGGGCGTGCCTTCCTCTACTTCGCCTATCCGGCCCAGATCTCCGGCGACAGCGTGTGGGTGCCGGCCGACGGCTATACCGGCGCCACGGCGCTCTCCAACGCCGCGCTCAATGGCATGGAGGGCCTGCATCAGCAGTACAGCTGGTGGGATGCCTTCTTCGGCTTCATCCAGGGCTCGGTGGGAGAGACCTCGACACTGGCGATTCTGATCGGCGCGGCGGTGCTGCTGCTGACGCGCATTGCCTCCTGGCGCATCATGGCCGGCGTCATGCTCGGCATGATCCTGACCTCCACGCTGTTCAACTTCGTCGGCTCCGACAGCAATCCGATGTTCGCGATGCCGTGGTACTGGCACCTGGTGCTGGGCGGGTTCGCCTTCGGCATGGTGTTCATGGCCACCGACCCGGTGTCGGCATCCATGACCGACCGCGGCAAGCTGATCTTCGGTGCGCTGATCGGGGTGATGACGGTGCTGATCCGCGTGGTCAACCCGGCCTTCCCCGAGGGCATCATGCTGGCGATCCTGTTCGCCAACCTGTTCGCGCCCCTCATCGATCACTACTTCGTGCAGGCCAACATCCGGCGACGCCAGAAACGGCTCGCGAGCCTGGCGCCGGTGCCCACCGAGAAGGAGGCTGTCTGATGGCGAGCAACAACTCGATCAAGAAGACGCTGATCGTCGCATTCTCACTTTGCGTCATCTGCTCGGTGGTCGTCTCTTCCGCAGCCGTGGTTCTCAAGCCGAAGCAGGTTCAGAACCAGGAGCTGGATCGCAAGAGCAACATCCTCCAGGTGACCCAGCTCTACAAGCCGGGCGACGATGTCGAGGAGAAGTACGCTGAACTGATCACCCCGCGTGTGGTCGATCTCAAGACCGGCGAGTACTCCGACGACCTGGACCCGGACAGCTACGACCAGTTCGATGCCGCCAAGGATCCGGCGACCTCCCGCACGCTGTCGGGCGAGGACGACATCGCCGGGATCGGCCGTCAGGAGAACTACTCCACGGTCTACCTGGTGGGCGATCCCGACGATCCGGAGCAGATCGTCATGCCGATCCGGGGCCAGGGGCTGTGGGGCCTGATGGAAGGTTTCTTGTCCGTGCGCGGCGACGGCAATACCATCGTGGGGCTATCCTACTACGACCAGTCGGAGACGCCGGGCCTCGGCGGTGAAGTCGACAACCCGCGCTGGAAGGCCCAGTGGGACGGCAAGAAAATCTATGAGGGCGGTGATTTCCAGGACCCTCAGATTCAACTCGTGAAAGGCGGCGCCAGCGGCGAATACGAAGTCGACGCGCTGTCGGGAGCCTCGCTCACCAGCCGGGGCGTCACCAACATGTTGCGGTTCTGGCTGAGTGACGAGGGCTACGCCCCGTACCTCGCCCGATTCCACGACGATTCCCAAGGAGGTGCGTGAAGATGGCTACCGACTCCGTGAAAGACGTCGTCCTGTCACCGGTATTCAAGAACAACCCGATTGCCTTGCAGGTACTGGGGATCTGTTCGGCACTGGCGGTGACCAACTCCATGAGCGTATCGCTGGTCATGGGTCTGGCGGTGATCGCCGTCACGGCTTTCTCCAGCATGTTCGTGTCGTTGATTCGCAATCACATCCCATCGTCGATCCGCATCATCGTGCAGATGACGATCATCGCGTCGCTGGTCATCGTGGTCGATCAGGTGCTGCGCGCCTACGCCTATGACATGTCCAAGCAGCTGTCGGTGTTCGTCGGCCTGATCATCACCAACTGTATCGTCATGGGACGTGCCGAAGCCTACGCCATGCAGAACGGACCGGTGATGAGCTTCCTCGACGGTGTCGGCAACGGCCTGGGCTACGCGGTCATCCTGTTGATCGTCGGTTTCGTGCGCGAACTGCTGGGTTCCGGCAGCGTGTTCGGCCTGACGATCCTGCCCACGGTGCAGAATGGCGGCTGGTACGTGCCCAACGGCCTGATGCTGCTGCCGCCGTCCGCGTTCTTCGTCATCGGCCTGTTCATCTGGGTGCTGCGCTGGTTCAACCCGGAGCAGATCGAGAAGACGGAATATCGCATCGTTGCCAACAGCAAGGCCAAGATCAAGGAGACCGCCAATGTTTGAGCACTATCTCAGCCTGTTCGTGAAGGCGGTCTTCGTCGAGAACATGGCGCTGGCCTTCTTCCTCGGCATGTGTACTTTCCTGGCCGTGTCCAAGAAGATCTCCTCGGCCATCGGCCTGGGCATCGCCGTGATCGTGGTCCTGACGATCACCGTGCCGGTCAACAATCTGATCCTCAACTACCTGCTCAAGGCGGGGGCGCTGAGCTGGACCGGCCTGGAAGGGGCCGAGAACATCGACCTCAGCTTCCTGGGACTGTTGAGCTACATCGGCGTCATTGCGGCGATCGTCCAGATTCTCGAGATGTTTCTCGACAAGTTCGTGCCGGCGCTCTACAACGCCCTGGGTGTGTTCCTGCCGCTGATCACGGTCAATTGCGCCATCATGGGGGCCTCGCTGTTCATGGTGCAGCGCGACTACACCTTCGGCGAGTCGGTGATCTACGGCGCCGGCGCAGGCGCCGGCTGGGCCCTGGCCATCATGGCGCTGGCGGGTATCCGCGAGAAGCTCAAGTACAGCGATGTACCGGGCAGCCTGCAAGGCCTCGGCATCACCTTCATCACGGCAGGATTGATGTCGCTGGGCTTCATGTCCTTCTCCGGCATCCAGCTCTGACACCAACATGACCGGGTGGCGTCGTGACAGGCGCCACCGCAAACAGGGAAATAGGAATCCGACATGGTTGATACATCCATCATCGTGCTCGGCGTCGTCATGTTCACCGTGATCGTGCTGGGATTGGTGGCAATCATTCTGGCGGCGCGTAGCCGGCTGGTGAGCAGCGGCGACGTGGCGATCGAGATCAATGGCGACCCTGACAATACCGTGACCACTCAGGCCGGTGGCAAGCTGCTTCAGACCCTGGCTGCCAACGGTATCTTTCTCTCCTCGGCGTGTGGTGGCGGGGGCTCCTGCGCCCAGTGCAAGTGCCAGGTGAGCGATGGCGGCGGCTCGATCCTGCCGACCGAAGAGTCTCACTTCACGCTGCGCGAGAAGAAGGAAGGCTGGCGTCTCTCCTGTCAGGTGCCGGTCAAGCAGGACATGAAGATCCGCGTTCCCGACGAGGTCTTCGGGGTCAAGAAGTGGGAATGCGAAGTGACCCAGAACCCCAACGTCGCGACCTTCATCAAGGAACTCAACCTCAAGTTGCCGGAAGGCGAGGAAGTGGCGTTCCGTGCCGGCGGCTACGTGCAGCTGGTGGCGCCGCCCTACGACGTCAAGTTCTCCGACTTCGATATCGAGGAGGAGTACCGCGGCGACTGGGAGAAGTTCGGCCTGTTCGACATCTCTCACAAGAGCGACGAGGAGGTGATTCGCGCCTACTCGATGGCGAACTATCCGGAAGAGAAGGGGCTTCTCAAGTTCAACATCCGTATCGCCACGCCGCCCCCCAAGTCGAGCCATCCCCCGGGGCTGATGTCGACCTACGTGTTCGGTCTCAAGCCGGGTGACAAGGTCACCGTGATGGGGCCGTTCGGCGAGTTCTTCGCCAAGGACACCGAGGCCGAGATGGTGTTCATCGGCGGTGGTGCCGGCATGGCGCCGATGCGCAGCCATATCTTCGACCAGCTCAAGCGGCTCAAGTCCAAGCGCAAGATGTCCTTCTGGTACGGTGCGCGCTCCTGGCGGGAGACGTTCTACAACGAAGAGTACGACCAGCTGGCCGAGGAGTTCGACAACTTCGAGTGGCACTTGGCGCTCTCCGATCCTCAGCCGGAAGACAACTGGGAAGGGCCCACCGGGTTCATCCACAACGTGCTCTACGAGAACTATCTCAAGGATCACCCGGCGCCCGAGGACTGCGAGTACTACATGTGCGGGCCGCCGATGATGAACGCCTCGGTGATCAAGATGCTGACCGATCTTGGGGTGGAGCCGGAGAACATCATGCTGGATGACTTCGGCGGATGATCGGATCGCAACGGCGCCGGGCGACAGGGCCGATCCTTCTGGGGTTGGCCCTGTTGCTATTCGCACTGCTGGCCGGGTGCGAGCGCGAACCCGAGTCCTATCGGCTGGAAGGGCCGATCTTCGGTACCGGGTTCCATGTCACCTTCTACGGCGATTACGACGACGACCAGCTCGCCGAGATCGAGGGGTCGGTCAAGGCGGCGCTGGATCGGGTCGACCAGCTGATGTCGACCTACAAGACAGGCTCCGAGCTCTCGAGGTTCAATCGGGCACCGGTGGGAGAGCCGTTCCAGCTCTCGCCGCAGACCGCGGAAGTGATCCGCGAGGCCATTCGGGTGGGCGACATGTCCGCTGGGGCCTTCGACGTGACGGTCGGCGCGGCGGTGAACCTGTGGGGATTCGGGCCGGACAAGCATCCGGATCGCGTGCCCGACGACGACGCCATTGCCAAGGCGCTGAAAGAGGTCGACTACCAGGCGCTGAAGCTCGATGGCAACACCCTGACCAAGACCAAGCCGGTCTATGTCGATCTGTCGGGCATTGCTAAGGGATACGGCGTCGATGCCGTGGCGCGGGCGCTGGACGATCTGGGCGTGCAGCGCTACCTGGTCGAGGTGGGGGGCGAGATCCGGACGCGAGGCAGCAAGCCCGGCGACGAGCCGTGGCGGATCGCGGTGGAAAAACCGGTCTCGAACGAGCGCAGCGTGCAGCGTATCATTGAGTTGGATGATTCGGCCGTGGCGACGTCGGGCGACTACCGTAACTATTTCGAAAGCGACGGCAAGCGATACTCGCACACCATCGATCCGCGCACTGGCCGGCCGATCAAGCATCACTTGGTCTCGGTGACGGTGATCACGTCCGACTGCATGACGGCCGATGCGCTGGCCACGGCGATCGACGTCATGGGACCGGACGCGGGTTATGCCATGGCCGAGCGGGAAAACCTGGCGGTCTATCTCGTTGTCAAAACACCGGATGGCTTTGAAACCCGGGCCTCGACCGCGTTTCAGCGCTATCTGAAAGACTCGGATTAGGAGGGTCAGTCATGACGATCTGGATTCTGGCTTTTGCCATCATGCTGCTGCTGGTCGGCGGCATGGCGATCGGCGTCATTCTCGGGCGCAAGCCCCTCGCGGGCTCCTGCGGCGGCCTCAATACGCTGGGCCTGAAGAACGGATGCGAAATCTGCGGCGGCAACGATGAGGTCTGCGAAGAAGAGAGCCGCAAGAACCTGGCCGGAGCGCGTCGGCGCAGCGACGAGAACGGCGGTGCGGACCTGGGTTACAACGCCGTCAAGCGTTGAGCGACATGCCGGCCGCAGGTGTCGCCACGAGCCAATCGAATCGTAAGCCATCGGGTAAGGAGTAGGCGAAGCACATGGCAGTTCACAATTATGACCTCGTGGTCATCGGCTCGGGGCCCGCGGGAGAGAGTGCAGCAATCAATGCGGCGAAGCATGGCAAGCGTGTCGCCATCGTCGAGCGGCAGTCCTCCGTCGGTGGCAACTGCACCCACTGGGGGACGATCCCCTCCAAGGCGCTACGGCACCAGGTCAAGCAGATCATGCAGTTCAACACCAACCGCATGTTCC
This sequence comes from Salinicola sp., assembly GCA_002695065.1. Classification (GTDB taxonomy): domain Bacteria; phylum Pseudomonadota; class Gammaproteobacteria; order Pseudomonadales; family Halomonadaceae; genus Salinicola. The sequence continues at coordinate 7,361 of NZNW01000091.1, forward strand.
GCGATATTGGCGAGCCCCGCTGGTTCTCTTTTCCGAAGGTTCTGGAACGCTCCCGGGTGACGATCGATCAGCAGGTCGAACTCCGCACCAAGTTCTACTCCCGCAACCGCATCGACCTGTTCTTCGGCGTGGCGCGCTTTCGCGACGAGCACACCGTCGTGGTTCGGGACAATCACGAAGGGGCGGAAGAGCTCAGTGCACCGCAGTTCGTGATCGCCACCGGCTCCCGTCCCTATCGGCCGGCGGACGTCAATTTCCGTCATCCGCGGATCTACTGCTCGGACACCATCCTCGGCCTGTCGCATACGCCACGCACGCTGATCATCTACGGTGCCGGCGTGATCGGGTCCGAGTACGCCTCCATCTTCTCCGGCCTGGGCGTCAAGGTCGACCTGATCGACACCCGCGAGCGCCTGCTCTCCTTCCTCGACGACGAGATCAGCGACGCGCTCTCCTACGAGCTGCGCAACTACGGTGTGCTGATCCGGCACAACGAAGAGTATCGCAGCGTCGAGGGTGACGAGGCCGGCGTGGTGGTCAACCTGGAGTCCGGCAAGCGCCTGCGCGCCGATGCTTTCCTGTGGGCCAACGGACGTACCGGCAATACCGACGAACTGGGACTGGAGAACATCGGGCTGGAGGCCAACGGTCGCGGCCAGCTGCAGGTGGACGATCACTATCGCACGGCGATCCCGCATATCTACGCGGTGGGGGACGTGATCGGCTGGCCGAGCCTGGCGAGCGCGGCCTACGACCAGGGCCGCAGTGCCAGCGACGAGTTCCTCGGCGAGGATTTTCGCTTCGTCGACGACATTCCCACCGGGATCTACACGATTCCCGAGATCAGTTCGGTGGGCAAGACCGAGCGGGAGTTGACCGAAGCCAAGGTGCCCTACGAAGTGGCCCAGGCGTTCTTCAAGGATACCGCCCGCGCGCAGATCACCGGTGACACCGCCGGCATGCTCAAGATCCTGTTCCATCGCGAGACGCTGGAGATCCTGGGGATCCACTGCTTCGGCGACCAGGCGTCGGAGATCGTCCATATCGGCCAGGCCATCATGCAGCAGAAGGGCGAGGCGAATACGCTGCGCTACTTCATCAATACCACTTTCAACTATCCCACCATGGCCGAGGCCTATCGCATCGCGGCCCAGAACGGTCTGAACCGACTGTTCTGAAGCTGGCCAGCCAGCGCGCCTGGTCCACGCCGGGCGCGCCCAGCGTGGCTCCGGGCGGGCCGAATCAGGCCTTCTCCTGCTGTTTCTGACGTTCGAGAGCGATCTGCAGGGCCGGATTGCGATAGCGATAGACACGCAGACTCTTCAGAAAGACATCGTCCTCCAGCCGCTGGTCTGACCGGCGGGCACGGGTTCGCGTCTTCGGCGGACGTGCCGGTGGATCGTTGAGATGCGGTAGCTTCAGCGCCGGGTCGGGAATGAACAGCGGCAGCGGCAGGTTCATGGCCCGACGCATTCGCCCATCCTCCAGCGCCTCGCGGAAGAACAGGTTGGCTCGCATCACCGGCGCCTGCTGCTGGATCTGCGCCAGGGGTTCGTCGCTGGGGAGGTCGGCGAGCTTGCGCAGTTGGATCTGGATGTGCGATGCCGACAGATCCATCTGCTTCAACCGGGCCTCGGCATCGGCAACGCTGAGGCGCTTGATCGAGCGGCCGCTGGTGTACCAGGCAAGCCTGATTCGCGAGAGCGGCGCGTCGGCGATCGGAAGCTGGCGCCAGCACTGCTTGAGATGCAGGCGGGCCAGCCCCTGGCCCCGGAGGTGGTCGTGCAGCACCGGGTGTCGGAAGGGCAGGACGGCCTTGATCTCGGGGATCAGTTTCGGGGCGGAGTGACGGATGCGTTTCAGGGTCGCGGCAAATCTTGCCTTGACGCGATTGACCGCTTCGACGGCTTCCATGATTGACGGCCCGGCGACGATCACGCCGATGTAGTTGCGCGTTTCGCGGCCATCCTGTCCGTCCTGGTACCAGAAGTCGGTCAGGGCGCGACGGAGCCAGCTGGCGTCGACGATCGAATTGCCCAGTGCCCAGGCGGGGGTGGGGTCGTCGGCGTAGGCCTTCGCCAGATGCTCGACCGCATCGATCAGGTGGTCGAAGTCGGATTCCAGCTCGGCCAGCAAGCGATACTGCAGTTCCATGGATGGCCCCGAGAAGTGAATTTCGGTTTATACCGTTATCCTAGCTGTTGTGACAGCCCGCAGGAAAGGGGTGTGGCAGTGTCATGCCGGGCGCGGGTGGCATTCGCTGCCGCCGCTATTGGCGGCAGCGATTCGACGCAACCCGCTCAGCGGTCGCGGTAGCGGCGGGTCAGGTCGCCGTAGGCGTCGATACGCCGATCACGCAGGTAGGGCCAGATTCGACGCACGTCCTCGCTGCGCAGCAGATCCACCTCGACCAGCAGGTTCTCGCTCTGTTCTCCCGCCTGGGCCAGAAACTCACCCTGCGGACCACAGACGAAACTGCCACCCCAGAAATCGATGCCTTCGCCGACCCGGGACGAATCGGGTTCATGGCCCACCCGGTTGGCGACGAGCACCGGCAGGCCGTTGGCCACGCCGTGCGATCGCTGAATCAGCGTCCAGGCGTCCTTCTGGCGCTGCTTCTCCGCGGTGTCGTCGGACGGGGTCCACCCGATCGCGGTGGGATACAGCAGCAGGTCGGCGCCGGCCAGTGCCATCAAGCGAGCCGCTTCCGGATACCACTGATCCCAGCACACCAGCACGCCGAGACGACCGACCGAGGTATCGATCGGTTCGAACCCCTGCTCGGCATCCTCGTCGCCCGGTGTGAAGTAGAACTTCTCGTAGAAGCCGGGGTCGTCGGGAATGTGCATCTTGCGATAGTGCCCGACGCGGCCTCGGGCGCGATCCAGCACGATCGCGGTGTTGTGATAGAGGCCGGCAGCCCGGCGCTCGAAGATCGAGCCGACGATGACGATGTCGAGCTCTCGTGCGAGATCGGCAAGCTTTTGCCCGGTGGGGCCGTCCAATGGTTCGGCCAGGTCGAACAGCGCGGTGTCTTCGCACTGGCAGAAATAGTGGGTCGCGTGCAGCTCCTGCAGCAGTACCAGCTCGGCGCCCTGGGCGGCGAGCTCGCGGATGCCGGCTTCGCTCGCTTCGAGGCTGCGCTGTTTTTCCGGCCAGGCCTGCTGTTGCACCAGGCCGATTCTGAGCGTCTTGGACATCGTCTCTCCTTACCGTTGGAAGAGCGCGGGGTCGAGCGATCCGCGCGGCAGCTGCATGGTCAGGCAGTGCAGACTGCCATGCTGGCGAATGACGGCGCGGCAGTCGATGGGCACCACCTCTCGCCCCGGGAACGCTTGATCGATTACCTGGAGCGCCCGGAAATCGGCGGCATCGCCATAGGTGGGCACCAGCACCGCGCCGTTGATGATCAGGAAGTTGGCATAGGTTGCCGGCAGGCGGTGGCCATCGTCGGGGTCGAAGCAGGCCTTGGGCCAGGGTAGCGCCAGCAGGCGATAGGGCGAACCGTCCTCGCGGCGAAGCGCCTTGAGCTCGGTCTCCATGGCGGCCAGCGCTGCATGGTGCGGATACTGTGGGTCGTCGCAACGTACGTAGACGATCGTCGCGGGGTCGCAAAAGCGCGCCAGCGTATCGACATGGCTGTCGGTATCGTCTCCCTCGAGATGGCCGTGCTCGAGCCAGAGCATGCGAGCGATGCCGAGCTGTTCGCCCAGGCGAGCCTCGATGGCGTCACGATCGAGCCCGGGGTTGCGGTTGGGGTTGAGCAGGCAGGCGCTGGTCGTGAGCAGCGTACCTTCGCCATCGGACTCGATGGCTCCGCCCTCTAGGACCAATGCCTGCGATACCACCGGCGCCGCGAACACGCCCTGGGAGGCCAGCGACCGGGTCAGTGCGTCGTCCCGCGCCGCGGCGAACTTGCTCCCCCAGCCGGTGAACACGTAATCCAGGAGCTCGATACGGCCATCGCGCTCGACGGCGATCGGGCCGTGGTCACGGGCCCAGGTGTCGTCGCTGGGCGCCACCGCGAGATGGTAAAGGGAGGCATCGACCCCTAGTGACGTGAATCGGGCGCCCAGCCGAGCCCGCTGGCCATCGTCGTGGACGACGATCAGCACCGGCTGGTAGCGGGTGATGGCCACGACCATCGCTTCCATCGTCGCCTCGATCTGCCCGAGCAGCGGCGCCCAGTCGCTGGTCGGCGTTGGCCAGGTCAGTTGAATGGCGTCCTGCGGATGCCATTCGGGGAACAGACGCGGGGTCATGGTGTCTCCATTGCGCATAAGGGCCGATGTGCGTCAGGGCCGATGTCGAGGACGCGGCATTCTAGGGCCTGATCGTGGCGATGCAAGCTGGAATTCGTCGTTCGCGTCGCCGTCGCGCGATTCTCTGCCGCCATTTATCGCGCCATCTATCGATAGGGCGTCAGTGTAGCTCCAGGCGCGCGCGTGGCAAGCGGCAAACCGCTCGTCAAACTGGCGTTTTCGGGAACCGCCAAAACCCGTAACATGAGCCGCTGCTGACAAGGAACCAACCCGATGCTCGACCGTTTACCCTTTCTGGTGGGCCTGAGATACGTCCGGGCCAAACGACGTAATCATTTCATATCCTTCATCTCGCTCACTTCGATGCTCGGCCTGGCCCTGGGGGTCGCCGTCCTGATCCTGGTGCTGTCGGTCATGAACGGCTTCGACCACGAGCTGCGCACGCGCGTGCTGGGCATGGTGCCGCACACCCGCATCGAACAGCAGGGCGGCATGCAGGACTGGAAGGCGCTGGCCGAGAAGGTCGATCAGCACAAGGATGTGGTCGCCTCGGCACCCTATGTGCAGCAGCAGGGCATGTTCTCCGCCAGCGGGCGCACCCAGGGGGCGATGGTCACCGGGGTACAGCCGGACTACGAGCGCCACGTCTCGATCATCGACCAGCACATGCAGGCCGGTTCGCTCGACGACCTCTCTCCGGGAAGCTGGCACGTGGTGCTGGGCTCGCTGCTGGCGCGTAATCTCGGCGTCGGCGTCGGTGATCGCGTGACGCTGCTGGTGCCGGAAGCCTCCATCACGCCGGGCGGCGTCTTCCCACGGCTGAAGCGCTTCACCGTCAGTGGCATCTTCAAGGTCGGGGCCGATCTGGATGCCAACCTGGCCTATGCCAACATCGAGGACATGCAGACGCTCGCCCGTCTCGGCGACAAGGTCGATGGCCTGCGCCTGGAGCTCGACGACCTGTTCAAGGCCGGGCCGGTGACCCGGGACATCGTCTCGAACCTGGGGGCCGGGTACCGGGGCATGGACTGGACGTACACCCACGGCAACCTGTTCCAGGCGATCCAGATGGAGAAGCACATGATCGGCCTGCTGCTGATGGTGATCGTCGCGGTGGCGGCCTTCAACATCGTCTCGACGCTGGTCATGGTGGTCACCGACAAGCACGCGGATATCGCCATCCTGCGCACGATCGGGGCCAAGCCGAAATCGATCATGGGAATCTTCGTGGTGCAGGGGCTGGCGATCGGTGTCATCGGTATCGTGATCGGCGTCATCGCCGGGGTGATCCTGGCGCTGACGGTCTCCGACATCATCGCCTGGTTCCAGGCGGCGACCGGTATCCAGTTCCTCGATCCCAACGTCTATTTCATCAGCTATCTGCCGTCGCGGCTCGAGATGAGCGACCTGGGCGTGATCGTCTCCAGCGCCTTCGGCCTGACCTTCCTGTCGACGCTCTATCCGGCCTGGCGAGCGGCGCGTATCCAGCCTGCGGAGGTGTTGCGCTATGAGTGAGTCCAACTCTCGATCATCATCCGCCAGCGGAGACAACATCATGCTCGACTGCCGCCAGCTCACGCGGACCTACAGCGAAGGCCCGCAGGATCTTACGGTTCTGGATCGCCTGGACCTGCAGGTGCGGGCAGGCGAGCGGGTGGCCGTCGTCGGCAGTTCCGGCTCCGGCAAGACCACGCTACTCAACCTGCTGGGTGGCCTCGACCGGCCCACCGGCGGCGAGGTCATCATTGGCGGCCAGTCGCTGGCGGGTCTGGGCGAGGCGGCGCTGGGCAGTTTCCGCAACCGCTATATCGGCTTCGTCTACCAGTTCCACCACCTGCTGGCGGAGTTCACCGCGGCGGAGAACGTCGCGCTGCCGCTGATCATCCGGGGGCAGGCGCGCAAGGTTGCGGTCGACAAGGCGCAGAGACTGCTGGATCGCGTCGGAATGGCCCCGCGGGGCGCGCACAAGCCGGGCGAGCTGTCGGGGGGGGAGCGCCAGCGTGTGGCCATCGCCAGGGCGCTGGTCACCGATCCCAGCCTGGTGCTGATGGACGAGCCCACCGGAAACCTGGATCAGGACACGGCGGCCAATATCCTTGCCATGATGGACGAGCTGGCGGCGACCACCGACTGCGCATTCGTGGTGGTGACGCACGACCTGTCACTGGCGGCACACCAGGATCGTACGATGCGCCTGGACAGAGGCCAGTTGACCGCCGTCTGACATCGCCGGCTAAAGCTGAAGCCGCCCTGGACGATCAATAGTCCAGGGCGGCTTTTTTGTGCGCGTGCGCTCGGTGGGGATGGCATCGATGGTGCCGGCGAGGCGGGGTTCACTGCCGTTGCCGGCGCTGGCGCCGTCTGGCGCGTCTTCGCCAGCTACGGTAGATCTGGAATCGCCAGACCAATCGCACCAGGACGTTGCTGGTGATGGCCAGTATCACGCCGACGATGACCGAACCGACCGCCAGTGGCAGGACGATGTGAGCCATCTGCTCGGCGATCCACATGGTGGTGATGTGATCCGGCACCTGGCGCGCGGGGTAGTTCATGACCCAGGCGCCGACCCGATAGTTGAAGTAGAAGACCACCGGCATCGTCAGCGGGTTGGTCAGCCAGACGAGGCTGACGGAGAGCGGCAGGTTGGCGCGCAGGCAGTAGGCGCCGAAAGCCGCCAGCAGCATCTGGCCGGGGATGGGCAACATTGCCGCGAACAGGCCGACCATACAGGCGTTGGCGACACTACGGCGAGAGAGCACCCACATCGCCGGGTCGCCCAGCATGTGATGCATGAATCGCAACGAACGAGTGCGCTGCAGCCTCTCCTGGCTGGGGATGTAGCGTTGTAACCATCGACGAGACATGAGGCCGCTCGCTGGACGAAGAAGGCCCATTATCCATACAACCCCAAGGGCCCGCCATGTTAAGTCCTCCATCGAGAAGCCTTGGCCTTGCCGACCCTTGAGGCGGAGAGATGGGCCTGGATGCGGGCCCGTCGTGTCGGCTGGGCCATGCCGTTGGCCCTGGCCGCGATCGCTGGCGCTGTCGTCGGTTATCGCGTCGGCGGCGCTGAAGCGTCGCTCTGGGGTGTGCCGTGGGCCGTCGCGGCAGTCGGTCTGCTGCTGGCGCTGTGGAAACGGTCGCTGTGGGGAGGGCTGGCGACGCTGGCGTTCCTGGCTTGTGCCCATGATGTCGGTCAGCAGCGCCACGGCGTGCTGCCCCCGGCCCTGGCGGGGCACGAATTCGTGCTCTCCGGCCGCATCCTGTCTCTGGATGCCGATCAGCGCCGCTCCCGTTTTCTCTTCGACATCGACGCCTGCCGACCCGACGACCCGGACGACACCTGTCCCGCGGTCACGCGTGTCAGGTTGTCCTGGTACGGCGCACCCGAGCTGCAGCCGGGGGAGCGCTGGTCGTTCGTTACCCGCCTGCGCGAGCCGCTGGGGTTTGCCAACCTGGATACCTTCGATTACGGCGCCTGGCTCTGGCGGGAGGGTATTCAGGCGCTCGGCTACGTTCGCGACGAATCGCCACGGCGCCTCACCGGGGCCGCTTTCTCCGTGCGTCGGGTGGCGCTCGGCCAGTTGGACGAGATGGCGCTGTCGGCCAGAGGCAAGCGCTGGCTGGCGGCATTGACGCTCGGCGCGGGGGACCGGCTCGACGATGACGACTGGCAGTTGCTGAATGCCACGGGCACGACTCACCTGATGGTGATCTCGGGCCTGCATGTCGGCCTCGTCGCGGCGCTCGTGCTATGGCTGCTGCGGCGACTGGCGCGTTGGCTCCAGCCGCTGTCCTGGCGGATGACGGTCTGGCCGTGGATCGGGGCGGGGGTGGCGGCGTTCGCCTATGCCGGTCTGGCCGGCTTCGAGCCTCCCGCCACCCGGGCCGCCATCATGACCGCGATCGGGCTCTGGGCGGCCAGCGGGCGTCACGCCCCCGGATGGTGGCAGGCCTGGTGGCTGGCACTGGGGCTGATCGTGATCTGCGACCCCCTCGCGCCCTGGCGGCCGGGTCTATGGCTCTCCTTCGTGGCCGTTGCCGTCCTGATCATGGCGTGGTCGGGGCGCCCCCGTCCCACCGGTTGGAGAGGGTGGGTGATCGCGCTGCTGCGCAGCCAGTGGTTGCTGGCTCCCTTCATGGCGGCAGCGGTTCTTCTCGCCTTCGGACGGCTGTCGCCATTGGCGCCGCTGGTCAACCTGTTCGCGGTGCCGCTGGTCGGTAGCGTGATGGTTCCGCTCGGATTCGTCGGCTGGCTTTTCGGCGGCTGGCCGGCGGTGGCGAGCTGGGTCTGGTGGCCTTTCGACCACCTGGTGGCGGTGCTGGCCTTCGTGCTCGCCGGCGCCGCCGACGGCCTGCCGTTGTGGAGCCCTGCGCCCTGGTGGCGCTGGCCGATCGCGGCAGCCCTGGTGCTGTGGGGGCTGCTGTGGCTGTTACCCGGCGTGGAGCGCTCGACGCGGGCGTGGGTCTGTCCCACGCTACTGGCACTCGTCATGCTGCTGCGGGCGCCGGGCCTAGAGCGGAACCAGCTGGTGGTCACCGTCTACGATGTCGGCCAGGGGCAGTTGGTCGAGCTCGAGACGCGGGACCGACGCGTGCTGGTCGATACCGGCCCCCGTTTCGGTTCGGGGTTCATGCCGGCGTCGCTGCTGTGGCCGCCGGGTCAGCGATTCGACGATGTGGTCGTCACCCACAGCGATAGCGATCACTCGGGAGGGATCGCCGCGCTGCGCCGGGATCATCGGGTGGAGCATTGGTGGGCGCCTCGGGGCAACGATCTGGGGTTGCCATCGCGTCCCTGCGAGGCCGGTGGCGGTTGGCGGGACGGGGAGGCTGCCTGGCGGTTTCTCTCTCCGCCGGCCGGCGATGTCGCCACCAACGCCAACGACCGCTCCTGCGTCCTGCTGGTGACGCTGGGCACGCGCCGGGTGCTGATTACCGGTGACGCCGAGGCGGGGCGGGAGCGTGAGTTCGTCAAGTCGCTGCAGGGCGGCCCGCTGGGGGGCCGCCGCCTGGACGTGCTGGTGGCCGGCCATCATGGCAGCCTCACCAGCTCCTCGCCGACCCTGGTCGCGGCGACACGCCCACTCGAGGTGATCTTCAGCAGCGGACGCGGCAATCCGTTCGGTCACCCGGCGCCGGCGGTCGTGCAACGCTTCGTCGATGTCGGGAGCCGGGTCTGGAACACGGCCTATGATGGCGCGGTGCGTGTGGTGTTGACGCCATCCGGCCTCGAGGTTTCCACGCAGCGCCATCCGGGATGGTCTCGGCGGTCGGCTGTCGACCTCGGAGATGTTGGGGTAGAATCCAGCCCCTGATGGGCGCCGCGGGTGCGCAACGGCGGAGCGGGACTTCGTCGACGCCTGCCCGCCCGGCGCCCTGGCCGATCGGCGCGCGCAGCGCCGCGGGCCAGACCTTTTCCCAGTCGAACGGAGTTACCGTGTCGCAAGCTTCCAGTTTGGCACTCTATCGGCGCCTCCTAGAATACGTCCGCGTAGAGTGGCGATCGTTCGCCCTGGCGGTGGTCGGCTACGTCATCTACGCCGCCTCGAGCACGGCCCTGGCGGAGATGATGAAGCGGCTGATCGACGGCATACAGAACCCCGATGCCTCATTTCGCCTTTTTCTGCCGCTATTCGTGATCGGCATGTTCGCCTCCCGCGGTGTGGGTACCTTCCTCGGTACCTATTTCATGAGCAACGTGGCGCGCAACGTGGTGCACCGACTGCGGTGCAACGTCTTCAACCACATGCTGCACCTGCCGGGCCGTTTCTTCGACATGCACTCCAGTGGCCATCTCATTTCCCGGGTGACCTATCACGTCGAGCAGGTGACGGGCGCCGCCACCAATGCGATCACGATCATCCTGCGGGAAGGTCTTTTCGTGATCGGCCTGATCGGCTATCTGTTCTGGACCAACTGGCTGCTGACGCTGATTTTCATGTGCGTGACGCCGTTGATCGGGCTGGTGGTGCGCTACACCAGCAAGCGTTTCCGCAAGATTTCCCGGCGTATCCAGAACTCGATGGGGGACGTGACCCACGTCGCTTCCGAGGCGCTGACCGGCTATCGGGTCGTGCGCACCCACGGCGCGGAGGCGTACGAGAAGCGCCGCTTCGAGGCCGCCAGCAACTATAACCGCGAGCAGAGCATCAAGGAGGCGATGACCAAGGCGACCAGCACGCCTGTCATCCAGCTGCTGGTGGCCCTGGCGCTGGCGGGGCTGGTGTGGCTGGCGATGGCGCCGGAGTTGATGAACGCCATGACGCCGGGCGAATTCGTCGCCTTCATCACCGCGGCATCGCTGATGGCCAAGCCGATTCGCTCGCTGACCGACGTCAACAGCATCATCCAGAAGGGCTTGTCGGCGTCCCAGGAGCTGTTCGGACTGCTGAACCGCCCGACGGAGCACGACGAGGGCGAACGGATGCCGCAGCGTCTCAGTGGGGACGTTCGCTTCGAAGGGGTACGGTTCGCCTATGACGAAGATCAGCCAGAGGTGCTCAAGGGCATCGATCTCGAGGTGCCCGCCGGCCAGATGGTCGCGATCGTCGGACGCTCCGGGAGCGGCAAGTCGACGCTGATGTCACTGTTGCCAAGGTTCTATCGACCCACCGGCGGTCGCATCCTGATCGATGATGTCGATATCCAGGAGTATCGCCTGTCGCCGCTGCGTCAGCAGATCGCCCTGGTCTCCCAGCAGGTGACGCTGTTCAACACCACGATCGCCGACAACATCGCCTACGGCGTGCCCGATGCCGGTCGCGAGCAGATCGAGGCCGCGGCCAAGGCGGCCTACGCCCACGAATTCATCGAGCAGTTGCCGAAGGGCTACGACACCCTGGTCGGCGACAACGGCGTCATGCTCTCCGGTGGCCAGCGTCAACGTCTGGCCATCGCCCGGGCCATCTTCAAGGATGCGCCGGTGCTGATACTGGACGAGGCGACATCGGCGCTGGACACCGAGTCCGAACGCTATATCCAGCGCGCGCTGGAGGTGGTCTGCCAGGGGCGGACCACATTCGTCATCGCCCATCGGCTGTCCACCATCGAGCGCGCCGATCGAATCGCTGTCATGGATCAGGGCTGCCTGATCGAGAGCGGCACTCACGCCGAACTGCTGGAGAAAGGCGGCGCCTACGCCTCGCTTTACCAGCTCCAGTTCCAGGAGGAGGCGTGACCCCACTCGAGCGTGCCTGGTATCGCGACTCGGCCTGGCTCGGCCTGCTGGCGCCGCTGGAGTGGCTCTATCGCGCCGTCGTCGCGCGCCGGCGGGAAGCCTATCGGACGGGGCGACGGGCGGTATGGCAGCCGCCGGTGCCCGTGGTCGTGGTGGGCAACCTCTCGGTGGGCGGGACCGGCAAGTCCCCGCTGGTCGCCTGGCTGGTGCGCTGGCTGGGCGACAACGGCTGGCGGCCGGGCATCGTCTCCAGGGGGTACGGCGGCAAGTCCGAACGCTACCCGCTGGCGGTGACCGCGGAGACGCCGGTGGCGCAGAGCGGCGACGAGCCGCTGATGCTCGCTCGGCAGACCGGGGTCCCTGTGGTGGTTGACCCCGAGCGCTCCCGAGCGGCGCGCTGGCTCATCGAAGAGGCCAAGTGCGACATCGTGGTCGCCGACGACGGTCTCCAGCATTACGCCCTGGGGCGCGCACTGGAGCTGGTCGTCGTCGATGCCAGGCGCGGCTTTGGAAACCGGCACTGTCTGCCGCGGGGGCCGCTTCGGGAGCCCCTCCAGCGCCTGCGCGACGTCGATGCGCTGATCGGCAACGGCGGGGATGTCCCGTCCGCCGGCGATGAAGAGGGCGTGACGCCCCGTTTCTCGCTGACGCTCGCTCCCTTGTCATGGCGACATCTGGCCAGCGGCGAGCGTCATCCCGTCGAGCGTCCGCCGTTCGCGCCGACCGAGTCGGTGGCGGCGCTGGCGGGTATCGGCCATCCGCAGCGGTTTTTCGACACGCTGGAGGCCCTGGGGATCGCCCATGAGAAGCACGCTTTCGGCGACCACCATCGCTTCTCGGCGGCCGACCTGCCCAAGGACGCCTCGGTGGTGGTCATGACGGCCAAGGATGCCGTGAAATGCATGGATTTCGTCGACGAGCGCTGCTGGGCGCTAGACGTGGAGGCGATACCGGAACCGGCTTTCGTCGCCTGGTGGGCCGGCCGGGTCGAGGGTTGGAAGGGCGACTAGCGGACTGTACGCGCTATACGCCGTCGCGGCCGCGCGTACAGGGTGAACCGACCCTGGATTCGGCTCGCTCCTCTCTGGCGTATCGGCGACGATGGCGCGATCATGGTGGCATGTCCCGGCGCGCCGGTTTGGCGAACACGCCGAGGTACTCGGAATCTCCGATAAGGAATGATCATGGATAAGGAATTGATGACGATGTTGATCTGTCCGGTGAGCCATAGCGAGCTGACCTTCGATCGCGAACGTCAGGAGCTCAAGAGTTCGGTCAGCGGACTGGCCTATCCGGTTCGGGACGGGATCCCGGTGATGCTGGAGAGCGAGGCGCGTGTCATGTCGACCGAGGAAAAGCTCGGCAAGGCGGCCCCGACGTCATGAGCGATTTCGTTGTCGTGATCCCGGCCCGCTTCGGCTCCAGCCGCCTCCCGGGCAAGCCCCTGATGGAGATCGATGGCCTGCCCATGGTCCAGCACGTGTGGTTGCGGGCCAGGGAGAGCAGCGCTGCGCGGATCGTGATCGCCACCGATGATGCCCGTATCGAGCAGGCGGCGCGGGGGTTCGGCGCCGAAGTGGTCATGACGCGTGACGATCACCACTCCGGCACCGACCGTCTGGCCGAGGTCGGCGCCAAGCTGGCGCTGCCGGACGAGACCATCGTGGTCAACGTCCAGGGCGACGAGCCGCTGCTGCCCGCCGCGGTGATCGATCTCGTCGCGGAGCGTCTCGCCGCCGATGAGCGGGCGTCGGTATCGACGCTCGCCGAGCCGATTCACGATGTCGATACGCTGTTCAATCCCAACGTGGTCAAGGTCGTGACCGACTTGAGCGGACGGGCGCTCTATTTTTCCAGGGCGCCGATCCCCTGGGATCGCAATGCCTGGAAGACCCAGCCGCCGACACTGCTCGAGACGGACGCCTGGCTGCGCCACGTCGGCCTCTACGCCTATCGTGCCGGATTCCTGAGCGATTACGTCAACTGGCCACCGGCGCCGCTGGAGCAGCTGGAGCAGCTCGAGCAACTACGGGCGCTGCAGCACGGCCATCTCATTCAGGTGGCAACGGTCTCGTCGTCCCTGCCTGGCGGCGTCGACACCCTGGAAGATCTGGAGCGGGTGCGTCAGCATTTTTCTCAGCGGGAGAAGGCATGAGTGATTCGCGTCCCGTATTGCGTGTCCTGTTCGTTTGCATGGGAAACATCTGCCGTTCGCCGACGGCGGAGGGCATGCTCAGAAAGCGTCTGCAGGACGAGGGGATAGGCGATGACGTCGAGGTGGACTCGTGCGGCACCGGGGCCTGGCATGTCGGCCAGGCGCCGGATCCTCGCGCCATCCGCGCCGCGTCGGAGCGCGGGGTCGACCTGAGTGGCCTGCGTGGACGCCAGCTGACGCGAGAGGACTTCGCGCAGTTCGACGAAATCCTGGTGATGGACACCGATAACCTCGATCACGTGCTGGCGCTTCGGCCGGAAGACAGCTGTGCACGGGTCTCCCGCCTGCTCCAGTACGCCAACCAGCCGGAGACGGATGTGCCGGACCCCTATTTCGGTGGCGAGGCGGGGTTTCTCCATGTTCTGGATCAACTGGAGCTTGCCGTCGAAGGGCTGACGGCGTCGCTTCGGCAGCGTGTGGGCGGCGCCTGATGGCGGAGGCGATCCCTGGATTGCAAGTCGATCACGATCTAAGTCACGCCAACACCCTGGCGTTGCCGAGCCGGGCGGAGCGTTTCTGGCTCGCCCGTTGCGAGAGCGACGTCGTCCGAGGGGTGGAACTGGCCAATCGACACGACTGGGGTATCACGGTTCTCGGCGGCGGGAGCAACGTGTTGCTGCCGCCGCTGGTCGGGGGCCTCACGCTGCGTGCGGATCTCGCTGAGGTATCGTTCGCGGCGGGTGAAGAAGGCGTCGTGCATGTCGAGGTAGGCGCGGGTGCCGATTGGCATGCGCTGGTTCGACGCTGCGTGGAGCGCGAACTGTGGGGGATCGAGAACCTCGCTTTGATTCCGGGACTGGCCGGTGCCGCACCGATACAGAATATTGGCGCCTATGGTGTCGAGATTGCCGACGTGCTGGATTGGGTCGAGCTGGTCGACCGAAGAGACGGTCGGCCCCGCCGGTTGAGCCGGGAGGCTTGTGGACTGGGCTATCGCGACAGCGTATTCAAGCGCGAACTGGCCAATCAGGTCGTGATCACCCGGTTGGGTCTGATCCTCTCCACACGACCGTCGCCCAGGCTGGACTACGGTGCGCTGGGCGAGCGCGTTTCCGATCCGTCGAGCGCGCAGGCGATATTCGAGGCCGTCTGCGCCATTCGCCGGGAGAAACTACCCGATCCCGTCGTCACGCCCAATGCCGGCAGTTTCTTCAAGAATCCACTGGTCTCGCGGGCCAGGGCCGATGGGTTGCTGTCGGAGGCGCCCACGATGCCACACTACCCGCAGCCGGATGGCCGGGTGAAGCTGGCCGCCGGCTGGTTGATCGACCAGTGCGGGCTGCGGGGCTTGCGCAAAGGCGCGTTCGGCGTACACGATCGCCAGGCCCTGGTGCTGGTTCATTTCGGTGGGGGGACGCTGGCAGAGCTGTTGTCGTTCTCCGAGGAAATCGTCGACACCGTGCACGCGACTTTCGGGGTGGTGCTCGAGCGCGAGCCTCGCAGCATCCAGACCGCCGTCGCCTGAAGGGTGAAAGCGCTGTCGAGTGGCGAGAGCCGGCTCGGGCGCTGGAACCGATTCCGGAAGTTCGGCCAATGAAAAAGCCCAGACATTTCGTCTGGGCTTTTTCGTGGCTGGAGGCGACTCAGCTGTCGCTCTGGCCGGTCTCGCGGCGACGCTTCTCGCGCGGATCGTTGTGGGCGCGCCGACGACGCGGTCGTCGCGGTTCGCCCTCGTCGCCAGTCCTGCTGGCCGCCGGGCTCTCCGCGGCTTCGGCCGGACTCTCGTCGCTTTCGGCAGCGCCGGCCTGGTGGTGCGACTGCGCCTGGGTCGGAGTCGTGGCCCTGGTTTCATCATCCGACGAAGCGGGCGTTGCCGGCGCTTCGGATGCCGGTGTCGCCGGTGCGGTGTCGCGCGGCGCGCTTGCCACCGGCTCGGCCTCATCGACCCTGGTCACTTCGTCGACAGGCTTGTCTGCCGTCTCGTCCGTGTCCGGCTTGGCGGCGGCGGCCGACGAGGGGTTCTCCCCGGTCGCAGCCGTCGAATCGGCGGCCGACTCGTGACCCGGTGACGCTTCACCGCGCTCCGGTTGCGAGGTCTCTTCGCTGTGTGTCGCAGGGGTAGCGACATCGCTGGGCGAGGGGCTCGCCGTTGCCGGCGATCTGGCGGTGTCGGTCGCACTGTCCTCGGCGGATACCGGAGTCGCTGGCGCCTCGACAGCCCGTTCGGCGGATTCGGCCTTGGCAGCGACGTTGCTGTCGCTCGTCCGCTGGTCGGTTTCCGAACCGATCTCCGCTGAAGTGGCCGTCCGGCTCGCTTCGATCGATGCTTCGGGTTGCGCCTCGGCCGTGTGATGCTCGTCCGCGACGGAGGGAGAGGAGGCGCTCTCTGTCGTCGTCGGCTCGGGCATGGACTTGGCGGCCCGCTCCGGCTTCCGCGAGGAGGCCGCTTTTTCGGGTTCGGCTGTCTCGGACGCCTTGGCCGTGGACCGGGAGTCTTCCGGCTCGCTCGTGGTCGCGGTCGTCTCGACCTGCTCGGCACGAGGACCTTCGCGCTTCACGGCTTGGGTCTCGGCCGCCGGGGCGTGCCCCTCGGAAGAGGCCGTCTGGTTGTGGAGGGATTTGGCCTCGACAGACTCCGTCGGCTTCGCGTTGTCACCGGTATCGTTCGTCGCTGCCGCCTGCAGCTTCTGCTGCTCCTCGACGGCCGCCGGATTCAGGGCGTGCTTGCGCGAGCGGTTACGCGGATTGTTGCGTGTTCGCTTCGGCTTGCTCTCCCCGGTCTCCTTGGTGCCGCTGGCCGCGGGCGACGCGTCGCGGTTGTCAGTGCGCTGGGGTTTGACGTTGCCGGAGGGGCTGGTGCCATCGGCCTTTGCGGTATCGGCCTTCGCGGTATCGGCCTTGGCTTCGTTGCCGATCTTGTCGGCCTTGCCGCGACCCTCCTGACGGTTGTCCTGGCGCGGCTGACGACCCTGGCCCTGACGACTGTCGTTGCGGGTGTCGTTTCCACCCTGACGATCGTCCTGACCGCGACGGCGCCGGTTGTTGCCCTGGCGATTGCCATCGCCACCACGGGCGTTGCTGTCACCACGGGCGTTGCTGTCGCCACGGGTGTTGTTGTTGTCGCCACGGGCGTTGCCGTCGTTGGATCGGGACTGACTGTCGCTGCGTTTGCCGCTGCTGTCGCGATCGCTCTTCTGGCCTGTCGATCGGGAAGAGCGGGAGCTGGCCGAGCCGCTGCCCGTGCCGTTACCGCGGGAAGCGCCCGTGGACCGGTTGCCACTCTGGCCGCCCTGATCGCGCTGGCCGGAGGTATCGTGGGATCCCGGCACTTCCTCGTCGGCACGACGGCGCCCGAACAGACCCCGGAAGAGCTGCATCAGGCCGCCATTGGCCTGGGCCTGCGGAGTCGCCGCTGGCGTGGCTGCTGCACGCTCGGCGGCGGGCTGAGGGGCGGGCTGAGGGGCGGACTGAGGAGCGGGCTTCTCGGGTTCCTGATGCAGCGAGTCCGGAGCCGGGGCGGTGTGCTGGACCGTCTGCACGGCCGCCTGGGTGCGCTGGATCGGCTTGGCGAGCGTCGTTTCCGGCTCCTTGAACAGATCGCTATCGACGGAGAGTTCGAAGCTCGACTTGGTCTCGTCGCCATCTTCGGAGACGTGATCGTCACGGAGGCGCTGGACATCGTAGTGTGGCGTGTCCATCTCCGGATTCGGCAGCAACAGAACCTTGACACCCTGGCGGCGCTCGACATCGGAGAGAACGTTACGCTTCTCGTTGAGCAGGTAAGTCGCCACCGGCACCGGCAGAATGGCGCGAATCTGGGCGCTGCGCTCTTTCATGGCCTCTTCTTCGATCAGGCGAAGAATCGACAGCGCCATGGAGCGCACGTCGCGAATGGTGCCCTGGCCATCGCAGCGGGGGCAGACGACGCCACTGGTCTCGCCGAGCGAGGGGCGCAGCCGCTGGCGCGACATCTCCATCAGCCCGAAGCGCGAGATACGACCGATCTGTACGCGGGCGCGGTCGAGCTTGAGCGCGTCGCGAACGCGGTTTTCGACTTCGCGCTGGTTGCGTGCCGGCGACATGTCGATGAAATCGATGACCACCAGGCCGCCGATATCGCGCAGCCGCAGCTGGCGGGCGATCTCGTCGGAGGCTTCCAGGTTGGTCTGGAGCGCGGTTTCCTCGATGTCCGCGCCGCGAGTGGCGCGTGCCGAGTTGATGTCGATCGAGACCAGCGCTTCGGTGTGGTCGATAACCACCGAGCCACCCGAGGGCAGCTTGACCTCGCGCTGATAGGCGGTCTCGATCTGGGATTCGATCTGGAAGCGCGAGAACAGCGGAACGTCGTCGGTGTAGAGCTTGATCTTCTGCTGATAGGACGGCATCACCTGGCGGATGAAGCTCAGCGCCTCCTCGTGCACGTCCGCACTGTCGATCAGCACCTCGCCGATGTCCTGGCGCAGGTAGTCGCGCATGGCGCGGATGATCACGTTCGATTCGCGGTAGATCAGGAACGGGGCAGGGCGCTTGACCGCTTCGGTGGTGATCGCGTCCCACACCTGGACCAGGTAGTCGAGATCCCACTGCAACTCTTCCGGAGAACGGCCGATACCCGCGGTGCGCACGATGACGCCCATCTTGTCGGGCAGGGTCAATTGACCCATGGCATCCTTGAGCTGGCTGCGCTCATCGCCCTCGATCCGGCGGGATATGCCGC
This sequence comes from Salinicola sp., assembly GCA_002695065.1. Lineage (GTDB taxonomy): Bacteria > Pseudomonadota > Gammaproteobacteria > Pseudomonadales > Halomonadaceae > Salinicola. Next base: position 25,675 of record NZNW01000091.1, read on the forward strand.
CGGCGCGGGGGTTGTTGGGCATCAGTACCAGGAATCGTCCCGCCAGGCTGATGAAGGTCGTCAGCGCCGCGCCTTTGTTGCCGCGCTCCTCCTTGTCGACCTGGACGATGACCTCCTGGCCTTCCTTCAGGACTTCCTTGATGTTGGGTCGGCCCGAAGGATCCTTGGAGAAGTACTCGCGGGAGATTTCCTTGAGCGGCAGGAAGCCGTGGCGTTCCGCGCCGAAGTCGACGAAAGCCGCTTCGAGGCTGGGTTCGAGGCGGGTGATTTTGCCCCGATAGATGTTGGCTTTCTTCTGCTCCCGGGCACCGGATTCGATGTCCAGGTCGTAAAGGCGTTGTCCATCCACGAGTGCGACGCGCAGCTCTTCCGGCTGTGTCGCATTGATGAGCATTCTTTTCATACGGTCTCGCTAATTGAGCGTGCCGGTGGAAGGCGTGCTGCAATCGGCGACGACGAACCGCAAGCGGTCGTGCTGTGCTCGCGCACATTGGTGAAGCGACCCGGCAGGGCAAGCAGGCGCATGGTGTGCCGGAACGGGCTCAGCGTGTCACACGTAAGGGAACCCGCGTCAGGAACTCGAGGGGAATGTCCGAACAACGCAGTTCGAGTCGCGCGATGCGGCTATCGGTGCGAGTTCGGGTCGACGCTCGTCGAGCCCAGTGGCGTGCTTGCTCATTACCATTACATCTTTGCTTTCATTACCTGCTTGCTAGGGACGCTACACGAACATGGGTTGAGTACGAAACGGTGGCAGGACATGTCACGGCGCGTTTTTCGTCGACGCATCCGGTCCTGCAGACTGCCGTCTATATCACTTGGCATTGTTCGGTTCGGCGACGCCTTCCACTGGTACCTGTGGATTTCCCGCGAGCATGGCGATCTGATGTCAGTCGCACGGTCGAGTCGGGGCCTGGCGTTCCAAACGTGTTTTGATCACTCCAGCAGCCGTGAGCGGTTGGCTTCGTTAACTCTCTGGAAGATCGAGACATTTTTTCACTTCGGTCAGCCTATGCAGTCGCTGACGCCTGAATGGGTGATAAACCCATCGAGTGAGTCCGCAATATAACAGTAATGCCGAGGCAGCGGCAATTGAGCTCGCGCTACCGGCTGCGTGCGTTAGAATGGCGCCCGGCGGCGCGCTGGTGTCGCCGCGCAGTGCCGTCGAGGGAGTCGAGCATGGCCGAAGGCCAGGAAGTACAGTTTATCGAGGTCAGCGAGTCCCAGCAGGGGCAGCGAATCGACAATTTCCTGCGGACGCGTCTCAAGGGCGCGCCGAAGTCGTTGATCTATCGCATCGTTCGCAAGGGCGAGGTACGTGTCAACAAGAAGCGCATCAAGGCGGACTATCGCGTTCAGGCCGGGGACGTGGTCCGCGTGCCGCCGCTGCGGCTGGCACCAGAGAGTGCGGTGAAGGAGGCCAGCGAAAGCCTGCGCAACCTGCTGGCTGGCAGCGTCGTCATCGAGGGCCCCGACTGGCTGGTCATCAACAAGCCTTCGGGGCTGGCGGTGCACGGCGGCAGTGGCGTCAAGATCGGCCTGATCGAGGCGCTGCGCCAGGTACGCGAGGACCTGGACTTCCTCGAGCTCGTTCACCGTCTCGATCGCGACACCTCGGGCTGCCTGCTGTTGGCCAAGAACCGCGAATCGTTGCTGTCGCTCAATACCGCGCTACGCGAGCGCCGCATGGAGAAGGGGTATCTGGCTTTGGTGCAGGGCCGCTGGCCGGCACGTCGCGACTACGTCAGCGCCCGGCTGGAGCGTTACGACGCCGGCAACGGCGAGCGTCGGGTGCGGGTCGACGACAATGGCAAGGTATCGCGGACCCGCTTCGCGGTGCGTGAAACGTTCCCGAAGGTGACGCTGATCGAGGCGGAGCCGGTCACCGGCCGCACTCATCAGATTCGTGTCCATGCCGCCCATGCTGGACACGCGCTGCTGGGTGACGACAAGTACGGCAGCGCCGAGGGGGCTCGCATCGCGAGGTCCCTGCGCCTGGATCGCCTGTTCCTGCATGCCTTGACCCTGACCTTCCCCGATCCCAGGACCGGGCGGCCCGTGCAGGCGAGAGCGCCGCTGGAACCCGGACTGGAGAAGGTGCTGGAGCGTGCGCGTCATGGCGGTTGAGGCGCTGGCGGGCAAAGGCGTGTCGCGGCGCTGCCGCTACTCGCTGGTGATCTTCGATTGGGACGGTACGCTGATGGATTCGGCGGCGCGTATCGTGGCTTGCATGCAGGCCGCTGCGCGGGAGTTGCAGTGGCCGGTGCCGAGCGATGCCGCCGTTCGCGATATCATCGGCCTGGGCCTGCCGGAAGCCGTCGCCATGCTCTTTCCGGGGGTGACGGATCCCGAGCGGGACCGCTTGCGGGAAGCCTACGGCCATCAGTTCCGGATCGCCGATCGGATACCGACCCCGTTCTTCCCTGGCGTGGTGGAAGGCATCGGGTGCCTGCGCCAGGATTCCCGCTGCCGGCTGGCGGTCGCGACCGGCAAGAGTCGTCGCGGTCTGGATCGTGTCTTCGGTCACGAATCCTGCGGCGGCTGGTTCGCGGCGAGCCGCACCGCCGATCTCACGCGTTCGAAACCGCACCCCCAGATGCTCGAGGAGCTGCTGGCCGAGTGCGATGTGCCCATCGGCGAGGCCGTCATGATCGGCGATACCGAATATGACCTGGAGATGGCCAGGGCCATCGGCATGGATCGCGTCGCGGTGACCTACGGCGTGCACGAACGCCAGCGTCTGCAGCACAGCGACCCCCGATTCGTCGCCGATGACTTTCCGTCGATCGTCGAGTGGTTGTTGGTGTGATGACCCCGAGTGCGGGATTTCAGCGAGGAGGCGGTGATGAGCGACGATCGACGTGATGACTGGACGCAAGGGCCGGAGTTGAGCGGGACGGAGGCGGAGCGGCGCAGGACCACGGGCGCGCCTCGCGATGGCGAGCCGGCCAGTGCCGATACGGTGCGGCTGGCCGAGGTGCAGATGATGGATCGTTGGGTCGGCGGGGTGCTCGCCGAGCAGCGACGTTCCCGGCGCTGGAAGATTTTCTTCCGGCTGCTGTTCGCGCTGATCGTGATCGCGGGGCTGTGTCTGAGCGCCTACGCCATGTTCCTGGCCCAGGGCGACGGCGGATCCGCCAGTCGTCGACATCTCGGTGTCGTCGAGGTCAATGGACCCATCGACGCCAACGGCCAGGCCAATGCCGAACGCATCATCGAGGGGCTGCAGCGGGCGTGGAGGGATCCCGGTGCCGATGCCGTGGTGCTGCATGTCAACAGCCCTGGCGGAAGCCCCGTCCAGTCGCAGCGTGTCTATGACGAGATTCGCTATCTCGAGGCCCAGGGCGACAAGCCGATTCTGGCCGTCATCGAGGACATCGGTGCCAGCGGTGCCTACTACATGGCGTCGGCGGCGGACCGCATCTACGCCTCGCCGGCCAGCCTGGTCGGTTCGATCGGCGTCATCAGCGCGGGCTTCGGCCTCGAGCACGCGATCGACAAGATCGGTGTCGAACGCCGTGTCTTCACGGCAGGGGACAACAAGGCCTTCATGGATCCGTTCTCGCAGATATCGCCGGGGCAGCGCGAGTTCTGGCAGTCCGTGCTGGATACCACCCACCGGCAGTTCATCGATGCCGTCAAGGCCGGTCGGGGTGATCGCCTGAGCGACGATCCGGAGCTGTTTTCCGGCCTGGTCTGGACCGGTGAACAGGCCAAGTCGCTGGGGCTGGTCGACGACATTGCCAACCTCGAGCAGCTGTCGCGGGCGCGCCTGGGGGAGGTGAGTCTCGAGGATTACACGCCGTCCCTCGATCCCTGGTCGCTGTTCTCCAACAAGCTCACCAGCGCGGCGGCCCACTGGCTGGGACTGGACAGCGCCGCTTCTCCGGTGCGCTATCAGCTGCCTTGAGGGGTTTCCCGGTGGTTCCCCAGCGGATTCACGCCAGCCTCCCTCAGTAGTTCGCACAGCTTGATGAGGGGGAGGCCGATCAGGGTGTTGGGGTCGTCACCCTCGAAGCGTTCGAACAGGGCGATGCCGAGTCCCTCCATGCGAAAGCTGCCCGAGCTGTCGTAGGGCTGATCGCGGGAGACATAGCCCTCGATTTCCTCGTCACTCAGCGCTCGGAACCAGACGTGGTAAGTGTCGTTAACGACGCGGTGGCGCCCGGTCCGGGTATCGATCAGGGCCAGGCCCGTCATGAAGCTGACCTTGTGGCCTGAAAAGCGGCGCAGGTTGGCGCAGGCCGTATCGAAGTCGCCGGGCTTCCCCAGTATGTCGCCGTCGAACAGCGCTAGCTGGTCGGAGCCGATGACCAGATGGGCCGGGTAGTCTGCAGCGACTGCCTGGGCCTTGGAGAGAGCGAGGCGGTGGGCCAGGGTAACTGCATCTTCGCCCTCGCGCCGGCTTTCGTCGATATCCGGCGCGGTCCATTGATAGGGGATCTCGAGCCGGTCGAGCAGTTGTCGACGGTAGCGGGAGCTGGAGGCGAGTACCAATCGAGACATGAGGGTCCTTGTCTTGAAGTCGAGGCAGAGGGTGGAAGTCGGTGCAGCGAACATGATGAAGGGCATGGGCGACGCGCGTATGCCTTGTCGAACAACAGAATAGCGCGATTCAAGCGCTTTGACAGAGGCCCGGTGAATCCCTATGATGTCGCGCCTATGTTGACCAGACGACTTCCCCCAACCGTCGAGCCTTACCGGGCAGCGGCTAACCAAGAAACGATCGAGGGGCTTGTCGACCTCGAGAAACTGGCACGCCTCGCAGCCGAGATCGGGCCGCAGCAGGGCAGCGCCGTCGTCAGGCTGCAGTTCGACGTCGATACGCAGCGTCGGCATCTGATCGACGGGGACCTGGAAGCGGATCTCATGATTCCGTGCCGGCGCTGTCTGAAGCCCATGGCGGTGTCGGTCGCCAGTCACTTCAAGTTGGCTGTCGTCAGCGACGATGCGTTGGCGGCGGCGGTGCCCAGCGACTATGAGCCGGTGCTGGTCGACAATGAACAGCTGGACCTGCTGGAAGCGATCGAGGACGAGTTGATTCTCAGTCTGCCCCAGGTGGTCTACCACGACGAGGCGGAGTGTGCCGTCTCCCGTGAGCAGTTGAGCAGCGGTGAAGCCTCGATCGAAGAGGCTGCCCGCCCCGACAACCCCTTTGACGTGCTGAAGTCGTTGAAGGGAAAACTCTGAACCCGAAGACATTGACGTTGGAGTCATATCATGGCCGTTCAACAAAATCGTAAGACCCGTTCCAAGCGCGGCATGCGTCGCGCACACGATGCCCTGACATCCCCGGCGCTGTCCCAGGATCAGGAAACCGGCACTACCCATCGCCGTCACCACGTGGCCCCCGATGGCTACTATCGTGGCCGCAAGGTCGTTGACGTTTAAACAGACGTCGGGCGTTTGGTAGAGCAATGCGCATCGCCATCGATGCCATGGGCGGGGACTTCGGTCCCCGCGCGACTATTGGTGGTCTGCTACTGGCGTTGAAACGCCATCCGGAACTCGAACCTTCGGTATTTGGTCCCAAGGCGGAGCTTCGCTCCCTGGTCTCGGAGTTGACCGGCGGGGAGGCGGAGGCGCCGCTTCTCGAGCGCATCGAGCTGGTGGATGCGCCACGGGTCGTGCTTCAGTCCACGCCGCCGATGGAGGCCTTCGAGGATCCATCGGCGACCAGCTTGTACGGCATGCTGGCGGCGGTGCGAGATGGCGAGGCCGATGCCGGCATCACCTGCGGCAACACGGGGGCGCTGGTAGCGCTGGCGCGGCGCGAGCTGGGGAGCGTCCCCGGCATTTCGCGGCCGGCGATCAGTACGGCGGTGCCGACCCGCAAGGGGGGGCGATGCTATCTGCTGGACCTGGGTGCCAGCGTCGATGTGCATGCCAGACATCTCGTCGACTTCGCCCATATGGGAGCATTGATGGCGCGGGTCGTCGATGGCGTGGCGGTACCCAGGGTGGCGTTGTTGAATGTCGGTATCGAGGCGAGCAAAGGCGTGGCCCGCGTGCGGGAGGCGGACGCGCTCCTGAAGAGCCGTGGCGGTAGCGACTTCGACTATATCGGCTACCTCGAGGGCGACGCGATCTTTTCCGGTTCGGCCGACGTGGTGGTCTGCGACGGCTTCGTGGGCAATGCCGTGCTCAAGGCGAGCGAGGGCGTGGCCCAGATGTTGATGAAGCGACTCCAGGAGACCTTCGAATCACACTGGTCGACACGTTTGGTGAGCCTGCTGGCGCGACCCGCGCTGATGCGGTTCAAGGCGCAGCTGGATCCGGTGCGTCACAACGGTGCCAGCCTGCTCGGCCTCAACCGCATCGTGGTGAAAAGTCACGGCAATGCCAGTGCCCAGGCCTTTGCTTTCGCCATCGATCGGGCAGTGCGTGAAGTCGAGGTCGGATTGCCGGACCACCTTCGCGCGGCATGGTCTCAGAACGCGGCGACGCCTGTTATCTCGTCGATCGTTACCGACGATCGAGTGGATAGCGGGTCTTGCGACACGACGGGATCCGACGGTCCATCATTTCAAGGGTGAGCGCGATGACGCAATCACTGGCTTTGGTCTTTCCGGGGCAGGGTTCACAGCAGATCGGCATGCTGCGTGAACTGGCCGAACGTTACAGCGTAGTTCGCACGACATTCGACGAGGCTTCGGAAGCGCTTGGCTACGACCTGTGGCATGTCGTCCAGGAAGGTCCCGAGGAGAAGCTCAACGCCACCGCCTGCACCCAGCCCGCGCTGCTGACGGCAAGCGTGGCGATCTGGCGCGTGTGGCAGGAGCTGGAGGGGCCGCGGCCCTGCATGATGGCGGGCCACAGCCTGGGGGAATACAGCGCCATGGTCTGTTCCGGTGCGCTGGGCTTCGCCGAGGGTGTCCGGCTGGTGCGGCTGCGTGGCGAGGCGATGCAGCAAGCGGTGCCCGCGGGCGTGGGCGCGATGGCCGCGATCCTGGGGCTGGATGATGCAGCGGTCGAAACGGCCTGCCGCGAGGCGGCCCAGTCGGAGGTGGTCTCTGCCGTCAACTACAATTCGCCGGGGCAGGTCGTCATCGCGGGCCATCGCGACGCCGTCGATCGGGCCATCGCCCTGTGCCAGGAAGCCGGGGCAAAGCGTGCGCTGCCTCTGCCCGTCTCGGTGCCCTCCCATTGTGCCTTGATGCAGCCTGCGGCCGAGGAGGTCGAGCAGGCGATGGGGGCGATGGAGTTCAAGCTGCCGCGTTATGCTGTCTATCAGAACGTCAATGCCCGGGTGCCCGAGACGACGGACGAACTTCGCCACCGGCTGGTCGAACAGCTCTACCGTCCGGTGCGCTGGACGGAGTGCGTTAACGCCATGTTCGATGACGGCGCTGCCGTCTTCATCGAATGTGGTCCGGGCAAGGTCTTGACTGGCTTGACCAAGCGCATCCAGCGGCAGGCCAAGGGGCTGGCGGTCAATGATCCCGATACGCTGACGGCTGCGCTCGAGCTGGCGCGTGAAACGCTGGACGTACAAGAGCCTTAAGGATGAATGACATGACCGAACGTAGAGTTGCGCTGGTCACCGGCGCGAGTCGTGGGATTGGGCGTGCCGTGGCGCATGAACTGGGCCGGCAGGGGCGTATCGTCGTTGCCACCGCCACCAGCGAAGCCGGCGCTGCCAGGATCGACGACGATCTCAAGGCCCAGGGCATCGAAGGGTTGGGATTGGCGCTGGACGTCACCGACCAGGCCAGTGTCGATGCGCTTTTCAAGCGCATTGTCGAGACCTTCGAGGCGCCGACCATCCTGGTCAACAACGCCGGTATCACGCGTGACAACCTGTTGATGCGAATGAAGGAAGACGAGTGGGATGCGGTACTCGATACCAATCTCAAGTCGGTCTATCGTGTCTCCAAGGCCAGTCTTCGGGGGATGACGCGGGCGCGTTTCGGTCGCATCGTCAACGTCAGCTCCGTCGTGGCGATGATGGGCAACCTGGGGCAGGCCAACTATGCTGCGGCCAAGGCCGGCATGGAGGGCTTCACCCGGGCGTTGGCGAGAGAGGTCGCATCGCGTGCGATCACGGTCAACGCCGTGGCGCCCGGCTTCATCGACACCGACATGACACAATCCCTGCCGGAAGCTCAGCGGGAGGCGCTGCTCGGGCAGATTCCGCTGGCCCGCCTGGGGCAGCCGGAAGAAATCGCCGCCGCCATCGGGTTTCTCGCGAGCGATGCAGCCGGTTATATTACCGGTGAAACGCTGCAGGTTAATGGCGGCATGAACATGCGGTAATCCTCCCGCGACGCGGGTTGCGTCGTCTGGGGGCGGTCTATAAACTACCCGCAGCTTTTTAGCTGGCGGATTCGTACCACTAGGAGTAACGACATAATGAGCAC
>NZNW01000092.1 GCA_002695065.1 Salinicola sp.
CAACCGATTATTTCAATCAAATCAACTGCTTGGCTTTCTTCTTCACTGCCACCGAGAACCTGTCTCGGCGGCAGCGGATGCGTACTTTACGACTCTCTCCGACACTTGGCAAGCCCTGGGAAATAAAAATCCGGGAATTTCGACTCCATGTCATCAAACCGTCATCCAGACGCGGGCTTCCCCTAGATAGACCAGAGTTCCAGAAACTTATCGACCGGGGTCGCCTCGAGCCTTTCCTTGTCTTCGTACAAGGCGAGGATCTGCTCGCAGCGCTGTGCGGGAAAACGCGTTGCCAGGTTGTGCCGGAGCTTTTCCTTGAGTTGTGGAATGCCCTCTTCGCGGCGCCGCCGATGCCCCAGGGGGTACTCCACCTCTACTCGTTCGGTCCGGGTTCCATCCTTGAAGAAGACCTGAACCGCATTGGCGATGGAACGCTTGTCCGCTTGATGATATTCGCGGCTATAGCGCTCCTCTTCGACGACTTCCATCTTGTCGCGAAGAAGGTCGATGATCGGGTGAGCCCGATGGAAGCCATCCTCGTAATGCTCGGCAGTCAGGTTCCCGAACGCCAGCGGCACGGCAATCATGTATTGCAGGCAGTGGTCACGATCGGCGGGATTGGCGAGCTCGCCCACCTTGGAGATGATCCGTATGGCCGACTCATGCGTGGTCACGACGATTCGATCGATCTCATCCAGCCGATCCTTGACGTCGGCATGCAAGATCACCGCGGCCTCTGCAGCAGTCTGGGCGTGGAATTCCGCCGGGAAGCTGATCTTGAACAGCACGTTCTCCATCACGTATGTGCCGTAGGCCTGGGATACTCGAAAACGTCGCTCCGCGTCGGGCTTGATCGCCTGATCCTTGTTGGTCTTGCTGAACGAGACGTCATAGAAGCCCCATTGAGGTGCGGTGAGCACGCCGGGGACGCCCATCTCGCCCCGCATGGCGATGTCGGCCAGCCTCACTGCTCGGGACGTGGCGTCTCCTGCCGCCCAGCTCTTGCGCGACCCGGCATTGGGGGCATGACGATAGGTCCTGAGGCTCTGTCCATCGACGAAGGCGTGCGATAGCGCCGAGAGCAGCTGCTCACGATTGGCTCCCATCAACTTCGCCACGACTGCCGTCGACGCCACCTTGACCAGCACGACGTGGTCCAGCCCCACCCGATTGAACGAATTCTCCAACGCCAGGACACCCTGTATCTCATGCGCCATGATCATCGCTTCGAGTACGTGACGCAGGGTCAATGGCCGCTCGCCTTTCGCCAGACGCTGCTGCGACAGATGGTCGGCGACGGCAAGGATACCGCCGAGGTTGTCAGAGGGGTGCCCCCACTCCGCAGCCAGCCAGGTATCGTTGTAGTCCAGCCACCGAATGATGCAGCCGATATCCCAGGCGGCCTTCACCGGGTCCAGTCGAAACTGCGTTCCCGGCACACGGGCCCCGTTGGGAACGACCGTACCCTCCACCAGCGGCCCCAGATGCTTGGTACATTCCGGGAAGCGCAGCGCCAGCAGTCCGCAGCCAAGCGTATCCAGCAGACAGTGCCGGGCGGTATCCAGCGCCTCCCGACTGTCGACCCGATAGTCGAGCACATAGTCCGCGATGGCCTGGAGTTCCGGATCGTAGTCGGGGCGCTGGTTGAGATCGACATTGGCACTCATGGCGTTTCCTTGAATTTGTTGCTCGTCAATGGACCTTGGCTCGAAGCCCGAATTAGCGACGCTGCTCGATCGGCACCCAATCGCGTCGTTCCGGGCCGACGTAATCGGCACTGGGTCGGATGATGCGGTTGTTGGCGCGCTGTTCGAAGACGTGCGCGCTCCACCCCGTCAAGCGGGAACAGACGAAGATCGGCGTGAACAATTTGGTGGGGATGCCCATGAAGTGATAGGCGCTGGCATGGTAGAAGTCGGCGTTGGGGAAGAGCTTCTTCTCTCTCCACATGACCTCGTCGACACGCTCCGATACGGCATAGAGGTGATTGTCGCCGACATCATCCGCCAACTGTCTCGCCCACTGCTTGATGATCGCGTTACGGGGATCGGATTCGCGATAGATGGCGTGACCGAACCCCATGATCTTGTCCTTGCGCTCGAGCATCTCGAGCAGACTGCGCTCCGCTTCGTCCGGCGTCGACCAGCGGCTGATCATCTCCATTGCCGCTTCGTTGGCCCCACCGTGCAGTGGCCCTCGCAGCGAACCGACCGCACCGGTGATGCAGCTGTGCAGATCCGACAATGTCGACGCGCAGACCCGTGCGGTGAAGGTGGAGGCGTTGAACTCGTGCTCGGCATAGAGGATCAGCGAAACGTTCATCACTCGCGCATGCAGGTCGGACGCCGGCTTGCCGTGCAATAGATGCAGAAAATGACCGCCGACGGAGACGTCGTCCGTTTCGGTCTCGATACGCTCGCCATGATGCGAATATCGGTACCAGTAGTTGAGAATCGACGGCATGACGGCCAGCAGCCGATCCGCATGCTGCTGCTGATCTTCCATGCGCTGCTCGGTTTCCAGATTGCCGAGCATCGAAGTGCCGGTGCGCAACACATCCATTGGATGCGCATCCGATGGGATCTGCTCCAGCACTCTTTTCAGCGGTTCCGGCAGCGAACGGGAGCGCTGGAGGAAGGCAATGTAATCATCCAACTGTGACTGATTGGGCAGCTCCCCCTTCAGCAACAGATAGGCGACCTCCTCGAAGCGGGCGTTCTCGGCGAGTGCCTGGATGTCATAACCACGATAGGTGAGCCCCGAGCCGCTCTTGCCGACCGTGCAGATCTCCGTGGAGCCTGCACTCTGTCCTCGCAGTCCGGTGCTTTTGGGTCTTTCCGACATGATGGTCTCCTCCGCTCATTCGCCGCCTTTCTCGAAGAGCGTATCCAGCTTGCGTTCGAAGGCGTGGTAATCGAGAAACTCGTAAAGCTCCTCTCGCGTCTGCATCGAATCGACGATGTCTCGCTGATGCCCTTTGGCGTGAATCTCCTGATAGACCTTGAGTGCCGCCGCGCTCATCGCACGAAATGCCGACAACGGGTAAAGCACCATGCGACAGCCGACCTCCCCCAACTCCTGCTGGGAGAACAAGGGCGTCGCGCCAAACTCGGTGATATTGGCGAGAATTGGCGCATCGACGCCCTCGCAAAAAGCCCGGTAATCGTCCAGGGTATGAACCGCCTCGGCGAAGATCGCGTCGGCTCCGGCTTCGACGCAGGCATTGGCACGCTCGACGGCGGCCGCGAGCCCCTCTTTCTGGAAGGCATCGGTGCGTGCAATGAGGTAGAAATCCGCGTCGTGACGAGCATCGGATGCCGCCTTGATGCGATCGACCATCTCCGCCTGGGAAACGATCTCCTTGTTGGGCCGATGTCCACAACGCTTCTGGGCCACCTGATCCTCGAGATGGACGGCCGCCACGCCGGCCCGCTCCATCTCCTTGATCGTTCGTGCGATATTGAAAGCCCCGCCCCAACCGGTATCGATATCCACCAGCAGCGGCAGGTCACAGGCGCCAGTGATGCGGCGGGCATCTTCCACGACATCGTTGAGCGTGGTCATGCCCAGATCCGGCAGCCCGTAGGACGCATTGGCCACGCCACCGCCGGAGAGATAGAGCGCATGGTGCCCGACCGCCTTCGCCATCATCGCGCTGTAGGCGTTGATGGCACCGACGATGGGAAGCGGACGATGGGCGGCTAGCGCAGCCCGAAAGCGTGCACCGGGACTCGATGACGTCATGATTCGATCCTTGAGGTGTGGGGAGAAGGCGCCGGCTCTTCCACCAGCGTTCGAGCGTAGTGGGCGGCGACGTTTTCGCGGGAAGCGCTGACGTGGCGACGCATCAGCAGTTCGGCGAGCTCGGCGTCCCCCGCCTCGATCGCGTCGACGATGCGATGATGCTCGACGAAGGCGCGTTGCGGCCGGGAGCCCTTGGCGCTGAACTGGGTACGATAGAGCCGCACCAGATAGTAGAGGTCATCGCACAGCAGCGTCATCAGCATACGATTGTGGCTGCCCTGCACGATGCGGTAATGGAAGTCGAGATCGCCTTCCCGCTGGTAGTAGGCTTCGCCACTGGCCAAGTCTTCCTGCCGTTCGTGAAAGGCGAGAACGCCGCGCAGTCCCGCAATCTCCTCGGCCGTCATCGAAGTCGCCGCCAGCCTCGCCGCCATACTCTCCAGCGCCTCGCGCACATCGAACAGTTCCAGCAGCTCATCCATCGAAAGCTTGACGACACGGGCACCAACATGGGGCACGCGCTCGATCAGCCGATAGGTTTCCAGCCGACGCATCGCTTCCCGCAGGGGCCCGCGGGAGATACCGTAATGGGAAGAGAGCTCCGGCTCCGTGATACGGGTACCGGGAGGCAGCTCGCCGCGAACGATCGCGCGCTGAAGCTGGTGAAAGACACGCTCGGCCAGTGTGCGAACCACCGGCAGCTCGGTATCGGCATCGTGACTGTCAAAATGGGATTGGGACATTAAGTTGTTAACAATAAGAGGGCGTACTCCTATCATAGGCGCGGCTTTTTTCTCGGGCAACGTAAAATAACGCTCATTAAATGGCACTTTAGTCGAGAGACAAAAAATGGGAATCTCGGAATTGTCGACAATTTGAGGTCCCGCTTATCGCGCCCCTCCACTGCTGCACCCGCCCGCGCGGCGTCTCGATGCCGGATATTGCCCGTTCGCGCAGCGCGTGGAGGGCTCGCTCATCACTACGACTCCCGATAAACTTGCCGGCCGGCGTAAACTGCCCGCTATCCTGGGCGCGGCTATCGACGCCGGGTCGTCGTTCATTCGTCTGGAAAAGGTATTCATGGCTGGCGCGAGACCCTGGCTCGAGATAGCCGACTTCCCCTATGCGCCCGATCCGGGCCCGCTCTTCGAGCGACTGCAGCGACGTCCAGGTGTCGTGCTGTTGGACAGCGGCCGCCCTGACGCCCCGGGCGGCCGCTTCGACATCCTCAGCAGCGACCCGTTGGCGACACTGACCATCGACGACGGTCGAACTCGATGCCAGCCATCGATATCCCTGCCGGAAGAACCATTCGCGGCCCAGCGCGCCCTGCTGGACCATGCCGAAGCCGAGTGGCTGCCACGCCTGCCCGCCTCCCTTGCCGCACGGACCTCCAACCTGCCCTTTATCGGTGGGCTGATCGGCCACTGGAGCTATTCACTGACCACGGCGCAAGACAAGAGCGACCGCCCACGTCACATCGATCGTCGCCCGGGGCCAGAGCTGCCCTCGGCCAGGCTCGGGCTCTACGACTGGGCGCTGATCCAGGATCACGAGGCACGGCGTACCTGGATGGTCGCGACCGCCGAACGCCGCCGGCAGGTAATGGAGTGGCTGAACGACGCCGCGACGCCCGCTTCGTCGGACTTCACCTTGATCGGGGCCTTCGTCGGCGATATGGACCGCTGCGGCTACGCCAGACGCTTCCAGCGCGTCATCGACTATCTCCATGCTGGCGACTGCTACCAGATCAATCTGGCACAGCGCTTCACCGCCCGTTTCGAGGGCAGTACCTGGCAAGCGTATCGCCGCCTCCGTCGCGCAACGCCCACGCCCTACGGCGGCTATCTCGCTTGGGATGACAAGGCGATCCTGTCCCTGTCGCCCGAACGATTCATCGGCGTCGTCGATGGACAGGTCGAGACCCGGCCGATCAAGGGCACTCGCCCTCGCGGGTCGACGCCCGATGAAGACCGGCGCCTGGCGCTCGAGCTTCAGCGAAGCGACAAGGATCGTGCCGAGAACGTCATGATCGTGGACCTGCTGCGCAACGACCTGGGCCGCGTCTGCCGCCCCGGCAGCGTTACGGTCCCGCAGCTCTGCGGACTGGAGAGCTACGCCAACGTCCACCATCTGGTCAGCGTCGTGCGCGGTGAGCTGGCTTCCCCCGCGACACCGCTGGACCTGCTGGCCGCCGCTTTTCCCGGGGGCTCCATCACCGGCGCGCCCAAACATCGCGCGATGCAGATCATCGATGAGCTCGAACCCAGTCAGCGCAGCGTCTACTGCGGCAGCCTGGGCTATCTCGACCGACGTGGTCGATTGGACACCTCGATCGCGATACGCACCGTCGTCTCCGACGGCGATACCCTGCATATCTGGGGCGGCGGCGGGCTGGTGGCGGATTCGGACGAGGAAGCCGAATACCGGGAGACGCTCGCCAAGATCGAACGATTGATGCAGGCACTGACGGCCCCTCATCAGGTCGAGAACGATTCCCAATAACATTCCATTGGTTTACGCTGCCCGACGCCATCGCCAAACAACGAACCCCACCTTGAAAGCCACGACGATTTCATCCCGTGCCAAGACCCACGAAACCACGGTCCATCGCTACCTCGCCCGTCAGCGCCGCCAGTACTGGCTGATCGCGCTGACCGCGATGGCCACGCTGGTCTCGCTGATGATCGATATCGCCACCGGGCCAGGCGCCTATCCGCTAATCGACGTGGTGAAGACGCTGGCAATGCCGTCGGAGGCTTCCCGCGTGCTGCAGGTCGTGGTCTGGGAGATCCGGCTGCCGGTCGCGACGATGGCCATCGTCGTCGGCGCCAGTCTTGCCGTCGCTGGCGCGGAAATGCAGACACTGCTCAACAATCCCCTCGCCGACCCCTTCACGCTGGGGATCTCTTCCGCAGCCAGCTTTGGGGCAGCGCTCGCCATCGTGCTGGGGTTCGGACTCCTGCCGGTGGCCGGCACGCTGCTGCTGACTGCCAACGCCTTCATCCTGGCCATGTTCGCCTCGCTGGTGATCTGGGCGCTGAGCCGGCTGAAAGGCGTCAGCGTGCAGACGATGGTGCTGATGGGGATCGCGATCATGTTCTTCTTCAATGCCTTGTTGGGAATGCTCCAGTACGTCGCTTCCGCCGAGTCCCTGCAGCAACTCGTATTCTGGTCGCTGGGCAGCTTGAGCAAGGCAAGCTGGGGGAAAGTGGCGCTGGCGGCCCTGGCGCTGTTTGCCACCATGCCGATCTTCATCCGGGCCAGATGGCAATTGACGGCCCTGCGCATGGGAGAGATCCAGGCCAAGTCCATGGGTATCGACGTCGGCCGGCTGCGCTTGCGCATGCTGCTCTGCTGTGCGCTGCTTTCGGCGACTGCGGTCGCGTTCGTGGGGACCATCGGTTTCGTCGGGCTGGTCGGGCCGCACATCGCTCGCCTGGTGGTCGGCGAGGACCAGCGCGTCTTCCTGCCGATGTCCGCACTGACCGGCGCGCTGATCCTCTCACTGACCTCGATTCTCTCGAAGACGCTCATTCCCGGCATTCTGCTGCCGATCGGCATTTTGACCGCGCTGATCGGCCTGCCGTTCTTCGTTTCGCTGATCCTGCGCTCGCGCAAGGAGATCTGGCGATGAACCTGCGAATCGAGCGGCTCGACTGCTCGCTGGGAAAACACCGGGTACTGCGCGATATCTCCGACCTGACCGCGCGACCCGGCGAGATAACGGCACTGATCGGCCCCAACGGGGCGGGAAAATCGACGTTGCTGAAGGCGATCGCCGGCATCGAGCGTGCCAGCGGGCGCATCCTCCTCGACGGTGAGCGAATCGATGCGCTACCGCTCGAGCAACGCAGCCGGCGACTCTACTACCTCCCCCAGGACACCGGCACCCAGGCCGCGCTGAGCGTGTTCGAGGCCGTTCTGCTCGCGCGTCGAACCCAGGTGGCCGAACCCGCCGCCCAGGCCCTCTCGGCCGTCGAACGCGCACTGACATCGCTGGAACTCGAACCACTTGCCGAGCGCGAGCTGGTGGCGCTGTCCGGCGGCCAGCGCCAGCGCGTCGCCATCGCCCAGGCCATCGTACGCAGCCCGGCACTGTTGATGCTCGACGAGCCGACCAGCGCACTGGACCTCCATCACCAGTTGCAGGTACTCGATTACCTGCAGCGCTTGGCGCGCCGGGAAGCGATCACCGTCATTCTGGCCATTCACGACCTCAACCTGGCCGCGCGCTTTGCCGATCACCTCTGGGTCATCAAGGAGGGACGCCGGGTGGTCAGCGGAAAACCGGGAGAGGTGTTGACGCCAGCTCGCTTGCGGGAGATCTACGCCATTGATGCCCACGTTGACTGGCCAGCGGATGGCCCGCCGCGTATCACGCCCCTCTCGGCACTGCGCCCACTCGGCGCTTAATAATCAGAAGATCAGTTCGCGCCACCATGTAGATAATTTGGTTATATATCAATCTAACCAAACGGTATTGGTCCACGCCTGAAGAGGGTTGGTAGAGTGACGGCCATCCCACTTACCTCGGCGGGCCTCGTCGGCAACTCAGACGCGCCCTCCAAAGGAGTCACTCATGGCGTTCGACCTCGATGCTCTCAATCGTGAAATCGGTCACGATCCCCTGGCCATTACCGAATTCGCACTGGGCCTGGATCAGAAGGCGATCTGCACCACCAATTTCCGCCCGTTCGAGGCCGTGATCCTGCACCTGGTCACTCGCGTTCGTCCCGACATCCCCATCGTCTGGATGGATAGCGGTTACAACACCCCCGCAACCTACCGCTTCGCGGAGGAGCTGACCAAGCGGCTCGATCTCAACCTGACCATTTACCATCCGCATCGCTCTCGGGCCCATCGCGAGTCCGTGGAGGGCCCGACTCCGGAGATCGGCGACCCACGCCACGCGGCGTTCACGGAGGAGGTAAAGCTCGAGCCCTTCCGTCGCGCGCTGGCCGAGACGGCGCCGGACATCTGGTTCACGGCGCTGCGGGCCGAAGACACTCCGGAGCGTTCGCGCATGCAGCCACTGTCACGCAATGCCGACGGCCTGCTCAAGGTGGCGCCGGTGCTGCACTGGACCGCCAAGCAGATGTACCAGTACCTGCAGCAGCACGATCTGCCCAACAATTTCGACTACTTCGACCCGACCAAGGTCGAGGAAAAGCGCGAGTGCGGGCTGCATCTGCAGCACTGACTCGCATCGGAATAGAGCGCAAGGAGCCCCGCCACTGGCGGGGCTCCTTGCATTCGGGCGCGTGTCGGATCCCCGGGGAGCGGACTCTCAAAGGACTGGCAGCTGAATTCCCTTGAACAGCTCGGCCTCGTGTCGCGGGCCCGCCGCCAGCGCGCGCTCGACGGTCTCTCTATCCAGGTGCGGCGCCATGCGCTTGACGAAGTCGTACATGTAGGTCCGCATGAAAGTGCCGCGGCGAATGCCGATCTTGGTGGTGGAACTCTCGAACAGATGCGAAGCATCCACCGCGACGAGATCGCTGTCCGCCACCGGGTCGACCGCCATGTGGGCGACGATGCCGATGCCGAGACCCAGTCGCACGTAAGTCTTGATCACGTCGGAATCGGCTGCGGTGAGAACGACATTAGGGGTCAGGTCACGGGACTTGAACGCGTCGTCGAGCTGAGAGCGGCCGGTGAAACCGAAGACGTAGGTCACCAGCGGATGCTCGGCCACCCGTTCGAGCGTCAACTCACCGCTCGCCAGGGGATGCCCCTTGGGGACGAGGACACAGCGGTTCCAGCGATAGCACGGTAGCAACACCAGGTCGTTGAACAGCTCGAGGGACTCGGTGCAGATCGCGAAATCCGCCGACCCCTCGCTCACCATCTGGGCGATCTGCTTGGGCGTTCCCTGCTGCATGTGAAGGGCGACATCCGGATACTTCTGGCGAAATTCGCCGATCACGCTGGGCAGCACGTAGCGCGCCTGGGTATGCGTGGTGGCGATCGCCAGACTGCCGCGGCGCTCGTCACTATGTTCCTGGGCGACGTGCTTGATGTCATCGACCGTCCGCAATACCTTGCCGGCCAGCTCGACGATCGCCTC
This sequence comes from Salinicola sp., assembly GCA_002695065.1. Taxonomy (GTDB): domain Bacteria; phylum Pseudomonadota; class Gammaproteobacteria; order Pseudomonadales; family Halomonadaceae; genus Salinicola. The sequence continues at coordinate 9,815 of NZNW01000092.1, forward strand.
TCCCGCCGGCGTGACCCGAGTCAGATGCTTGCCGCTACGCGCGAATATCTCAACGCCAAGCTCGTCTTCCAACAGGCGAATCTGCTTGGAAATTCCAGGCTGTGACGTGAACAGGCTCTGGGCGGTCGCCGAGACATTGAGCTGATGCCGTGTCACTTCCCATACATAGCGCAACTGTTGGAGCTTCATGAGCAACCTCGTGGCTTCCAGAATCGTCAAAACGGCATAAAAAACAAGACATGGATTACTTTACGCAATAAGTCGCAGGGCGTGAAGAGCCAAAGGATCGCCACAATTGGGTATGAAAAAGAGACGTTTAATAACCTGGCGCTATCGTCCCGATAAACCGTGAGATTTGCCACCACCCTGTGCAAGGGCTAACATCGCCTCCATCAGCTCGAAAAGAGCGCAATGTCTGCAGGAGTTAACGTCATGTCCAACAATGTCGATGTCACCACCGCCAATTTCGAGCAGGAAGTGTTGAACGCGGACAAGCCGGTGCTGCTCAAGTTCTGGGCGCCGTGGTGCGGCCCCTGCAAGATGATGGCGCCCGTCGTCGACGAAGTCGCCGACGAGAAAGCGGATGACATCAAGGTCGTCAGCGTCAACGTGGATGACGCCCCGGAGATCGCCTCCGAGCACGGTGTCCGCGGCGTCCCCACCGTGATGCTGTTCAAGTCCGGTGCCAAGGTGGCATCACTGGTCGGCGCCCAGTCCAAATCCCAGTTGACGCAGTTCCTCGAACAGAACGGCTGACCTCTCGATACGCCGCTCTTCACAAGAAAGCCGCGCTCCCGGGAGCGCGGCTTTCTTGTGCCTGAAGCAGCAAGATCGGCAGAGCGGGCTCGAGTCACGGGCGCTATTCCACCTCCTCCTCCAGTTCGTCCAGCGCTTCCTGGACCTTGCGCTGGTGGCGACGGCGGCGCTCCGAAGGACTCAGCATCTTGGCGATCCAGCGTGTCTCGGGATGGCTGTCCAGCGCAATCTTGAGCGTCATGGTCAGCGGAACCGACAGCAGCATTCCCACCGGGCCCAGGATCCAGCCCCAGACCACCAGTGAGAGAAAGGCGACCAACGTCGAGAGCCCCATCGTCCGCCCCATGACACGCGGCTCGACGATGTTGCCCAGCACGAAGTTGATGGTCAGGTAGGCGCCCGCCAGCGTCATCGCTTTCACGACCCCGCCTTCCGGCATCGCCAGCGTCAGCAACACCGGTGGTACCGCGGCCAGCACTGAACCTATGTTGGGGATGTAGTTGAGAATGAAAGCCAGCGCCCCCCACAGCAGGGCGAACTCGACGCCGACGAGCCAGGCCGAGATGGTGACCAGCACGCCGGTGACCAGGCTGATCGCCGTCTTCACTGCCATGTAGCGCTTGAGGTTGTAGCTGAACTCCGTGAATCGCTCCAGGCTCGGCCCCGGATTGGTTAGCGCCCTGGCCACCTTCTGCCGGAAATCCAGCGTCTCGAACAGCATGAAGTTGACCATCAGCAGGATGACCAGACTCTGGGACAGCACCAGACCTAGCCCACTGATAAAGCCGGACACCCAGTTCTGATCTCCGGAGTCGTCGACCATGCTGGACAACTGCTGCGGGGAGACCGAAAGCCCCTGATTCGCCAGCCACTCCAGCAATGTCAGGTAGTGGCCTTCCAGCTGCTTCTGCATCTCGGGCCAACTATCCATGAACATCGTGAAGCTGTTGCCCAGCAAGGTGCCGAACAGCGCCAGCAACCCTCCCAGTATCAGCAGAGTGATCAGGACTGCCGCGTAGGAATTGACACCGCGTCGATAGAGCCAATGGACCGGCGAGGTGCAGATCACCGCAACGAACAGCGACAGCAGAATCGGGATGATGAGGCTTTCCGCTGCGCGCATCCCCGCGATGATGATCGTCAGTGACGCCAGCGTCAGCATCAAATTGAAGGGAACGTTACGAAAAGCGGGTTCCTGTCCGGGCGACATAAGCAAAATCCTGGTGGTACACGTCCTGTGGGCCACGACATTAGCACGATCCCGCCGCGGGTACGTTGCTGCGGCGCAAACTTCGAAGCCGGCCTTGGGCCTGACGACAAGCGCCCCCGAGTCGTCGACTCGAGGGCGCCAGATTCCCAGGGTATGGCTACGATCGTGAGCGATCAGCCATAACGGCCGGTGATGTAATCCTCAGTCCGGGACTCTTTCGGCTGGGTGAATATCTTGGTGGTGTCATCACACTCGATCAGGCTTCCCAGATACATGAACGCGGTGATATCGGAGATTCGTGCCGCCTGCTGCATGTTGTGGGTCACGATGACGATCGTGTAGTCCTTCTTGAGCTCGTTGATCAGGTCCTCGATGTACCCGGTCGAGATGGGATCCAGTGCCGAGGTCGGCTCGTCGAGCAGAATCACTTCGGGCTTCACGGCGATGGTTCGCGCGATACACAAGCGCTGCTGCTGGCCGCCCGAGAGCGCCTGACCGCTCTGCTTGAGCTTGTCCTTGACCTCGTTCCACAGGGCAGCCTTGCGCAGGGCCCACTCCACCCGCTCCTCGAGATCCCGGGCGGAGAGCTTCTCGTAGAGGCGAATGCCGAATGCAACGTTGTCGAAGACCGACATCGGGAACGGCGTCGGTTTCTGAAACACCATGCCGACCCGGGAGCGCAGCAGGTTGAGGTCGATCCCCGAGTCGTAGATGTCATGCTCGTCGAGCAGGATCTGGCCCTCGGTGCGTATCCCCTCGTACAGGTCGTGAATCCGGTTGAAGCAACGGATCAAGGTGGATTTGCCACAACCCGACGGCCCGATGAACGCCGTGACCTGGCGTTCGGGAATTTCCATGGTGACATTATTGATCGCCTGGAACTTTCCATAATAGAGATTCAGGTCGTTGACGCGCAGCTTGGTGGCGATCTGCGATACGGCTGCCGCTTCAACGGCGCCGGTGTCGCGCTTCTGGTCGAGATGAATATCGGCTGTCATGGCGGTCTCGCAGCTGGGAATCAGGAACGCTGGCGCGAGAAGTAGCGCGCCGCAATGTTCAGAATCAGGATGGCAGCGGTCAGGATCAATGCCCCGCCCCAGGCCAGAGCGACCAGGTCGGGAATGAAGGCGTTGATCGTCATGTTCTGGTAGATGGTCATCGGCAGGTTGGCCATCTCGCTACCCAGGTCGAAGAAGTTCCACTGGTTGGAGTTCAGCGACGTGAACAATAGCGGCGCCGTCTCGCCGCTGATGCGTGCGAACCCCAGCAGAATTCCGGTCATGATGCCGGCACGTGCGCCGCTGTAGCAGACCCGCACGATGATCCACCAGCGATGGGCACCCAGCGCGGCGGCCGCTTCCCGCAGCGAGTTGGGGATCAAGCGCAACATGTCCTCCGTCGAGCGGATGACCACCGGCACGATGATGACCGTCAGCGCCAGTACGCCGGCCCAGCCGGAAAAGTTGCCCATCGGGACCACCACCACGGCATAGATGAACAGGCCGATGATGATCGAAGGTGCCGAAAGCAGAATGTCGTTGATGAAGCGGATCACCTTGGCCATCAAGCCCTTGCCGCTGTATTCCGCCAGCCAGGTACCGGCGGCGACACCGATCACGGTCCCGATCACCGTGGCGGCGCAGGTCATGAGGAAAGTCCCCCAGATCGCGTTGCCCAGCCCCCCGCCGTTCATGCGGGTGCGCTCGACGAACGTCGACGGCGAGATCGACCCGATCCCCTTGGTCACCAAGGTGAAGAGGATGGCGAAAAGAAAGACGAAACCGATCACCGTCGCCAGTTGACAGAGCACCATCACCAACTGATTGAGGCGCTTGCGGCGACGATAGAGTGGCGTTTGCTTGATATCCATGGTTCTTTCTCTCCCGCCGCTCAGGCGTGGCGACCGGTGCTGTTGCGCAACAGGTAACGCGCGAAAGCCAGCACCGCGAAGGTGATCAGGAACAGAATCAGACCCAACGCCAGCAGCGCCGAACGCTGTGTCCCGTCGGACTCGGAGAACTGGTTGGCGATCAGCGCCGCGATCGAGGTCCCCTGCCCCGTCAGGGTGGTGCTGAGGAACAGGTTATTGCCGATGACGAACGTCACCGCCATCGTTTCCCCTAGCGCACGTCCCAGTCCCAGCACGACGCCGCCGACCAGCCCGCCCTTCACCGAGGGCAGGATGACGCGCCGGGTCACCTCCCAGGTGGTGCAGCCCAGTCCATAGGCGGATTCGCGCATGACCGCTGGAACCGTATTGATGACGTCGCGGGTCACGGCGGTGATGAAGGGAATGATCATCACCGCCAGAATGATGCCCGCCGTCGCCAGGCCGGTGCCGGCGGGAAAGACCGTGGGAAACCAGGTGCGCAAAAGCGGTGCCAGCACCTCCATGCCCCACATGCCGTAGATAATCGAAGGAATTCCCGCCAGCAGCTCGATCAAGGTACCCAGCGGCTGTCGCAGGAACCCCGGGCACTGCTCGGTCAGGAAGATCGCGATGCCGAACGAGACCGGCACGGCGATGACGATGGCGATGAATGACGTCAACAGCGTTCCATAGATCGCCGGCAGAGCGCCGAAGACCTCGACATTCGCCGCCCACCGGTTTTCCGTGAAGAAATCCAGTCCGTAGCGCTGAATCGCAGGCCAGCTGGAAAACATCAGTGACGCGATGATCGCACCGAGCAGCAGCAGTACGGCAAAAGCAAAGGCGAACAACGTACGCTCGAACCACACATCGATGCGTGCCTTTCGTTGCAGCCGCTTGCGGGTGGCATCGCTGAGATGCCCCAGACCGCTGGCTTGAATCGCGTTGGTGGTGGCCATCTTCGTTCCTCGTCACTTGCCACTTACCGCCTTCAGGCGGGTTCCGATACAGCGCCGCGACGGAGGCGGTTCCCCGCCTGCCGTCGCGGCACGTCAGTCAAGAATCACGGGTTCCAGACGGCTTCGCCATTCGGGCCCTTGATCTCGCTCCAGCTGTCACGAACCATGTCGGCAACGTTCTCCGGCATCGGCACGTAGTCCAGCTCCTGCGCCATGTCGTTACCATTTTTGTAGGCCCAATCGAAGAACTTGAGCGCCTGGCCGGCAGCCTCCGCATCCTGAACTTCTTTGTGCATCAGGATGAAAGAGGCGCCCGTGATCGGCCAGCTCTCGTCGCCCGGCTGGTTGGTCAGCACCAGATACATGCCCGGCGCATTCTTCCAGTCGGCGTTGGCAGCGGCAGCCATGAACGACTCCATGCTCGGCGCGACGACCTTGCCCGCCTTGTTCTTCAGGTGCACCAGGCTCAGATCGTTCTGGGCGGCGTACGCAAACTCGACGTAGCCGATCGCACCGTTGGTGTTGGCGATCTGGCTGGCCACCCCTGCATTGGCCTTGGCGCCGACGCCTGCCGGCCAAGCGACGGACTTGCCCTCGCCCACGTTGTCGGCGAAGTCCTGGCTGACCTGCGACAGGTAGTGAGTGAACAGGAAGTTGGTTCCGGAGCCCTCTGCGCGGTAGACCGGCGTGATCTGGGTGTCCGGCAGGTCCATGTCCGGGTTCAGCTCGGCGATGGCCTCGTCGTCCCAGTTGGTGATCTTGCCCTGGTAGATGTCGGCCAGTGTCGGGCCGTCCAGGTTGAGCGAACCGCCCTCGATCCCCTCGACATGGAACGCGGCGACCACGCCACCCATGACCATCGGCCACTGCATCAGGCCATTCTTGTCCAGCTCTTCCTTGGTCATCGGCGCGTCACTGGCACCGAAGGTGACCGTCTTGGCGACGATCTGCTGGATGCCGCCGCCGGAGCCGATCGCCTGATAGTTGAGGCCGATGCCGGACTCGTCCTGATAGGCGTCCGCCCACTGCGAATAGACCGGGTACGGGAAGGTTGCGCCAGCGCCGGTGATGGCGTCTTGAGCCTGGACACCAGCGGCGCCCAGAACCAGCGATCCGGAAATGAGCGTTGCGAAGACGTGTTTAAGCATAGCGATATCCTGTTTCCACCTTGGATGCGTGAGCGATAACGACGTTGCGAAGGTTGCCAGCACTCTCAGCGCAAACCGTACGTCAGTGCCGTGACAGTTTTATGACAGCGGTGTCATCGATGAAAAAGATGAACTCGACCGTCGTGATTGTCCGAAAGAAAAAAACCACCGAACGATCTCCCGAATCCCCAGAGTCGTCGATGGTTCTTTAGGTGCAGCCTGGAGAGCATGGATGGCAACCTTCGCGGCACCCACCATGACAAGGTTAAATGACAATCAAATGACAAGCGTCAAGACGAGTAACGATGACGCCGCTTCAGGTAACGGCTCAGGTGGCCGGCTCCTCGGCTGCGACGCGCTGCTTGAGCGCCCGGCCAGCCAGCGCCCGCACCGCGACGTTGCCCAGCAGCGTGGCGCCCAGCATCGTCAGCACCGTCGGCCAGGCACTGGCCAGCTCGAAGGCGCCGACCAGCGCCCCGGAGACGGCGCCGCAGGTGAACTGCAGACAGCCCTGCAGCGCCGTTGCCGTGGCACTCATGCGGGGGAAATGGTCCAGCATCGACGACATGGCGTTGGGGCTGATCAACCCCTGCATCCCCACGAAAACCACCATCAGCGGGGCGATCGTGAAAATGGAGTCCAGACCCGTTGCCACCATCACCACCAGCAACACGCCCGCAGTCAACTGGACCCCAAGGCCCAGAAGAAGGTTCTGCTGCGGGGTGCGGGTCTTCAACAATCGGATATTGAGCCGGCTTGAGGACGCCATGATCAGGATATTGGCACCGAATACGAACGGATAAAGCGTGGTCGAGAGCCCGTAATGCTCCATGTAGAGATAGGGGGAGCCGGTGATGAACGCGAACATGCCGGCAAACGACATCGATACCGCCCCGATGTAGCCCATTGCCTCTCGGTGGCGTAGTACGCTGACGTAGTTCCCCAGAATCTGCCGCGCCGAGGGTGCGCTCGGATCGCGACCATGCGTCTCGGGCAGATAGCGCCCAAGCAACCACAGCACGAAAGCGGCGTAGACGGCGAGAAACAGGAAGATCAGCCACCAATCCGCCAGGTGCAGCAGCGCGCTGCCGATGGCTGGCGCCACCAGTGGCGCCATCATCAGGATCATGACCATGGTCGACATCACCTTGGCCGCCTCCCGACCACTGAAGCGATCGCGCACGATGGCGGCGGAATTCACCACGCACGCACCACCGCCCAGCGCCTGCACGAAGCGCCATCCCCAGAGCGTCGCCAGCGAGCCCACTTGGGTCAGCGCCAGGCTGGCGACCAGGAAGACGCCCAACCCGATCATCAATACCGGTTTGCGACCGAAACGATCCGACAGCGGGCCGCAGACCAGTTGCCCGAGTGCGAATCCGAGCAGGAAGACGCTGAGCGACAGCTCGGTATGGTGCACGCTGGCACCGATCGACGTCGCGAGAGCAGGCATTGCCGGCAGGTAGGCATCGATCGCCAGCGGTGCCAGCGCCGTATTGGCAGCCACCAGCAACGCCAGCCGCCGTGCGCTCAAGATCGTCACATGTTCTCCTTCAAGATCGAGTTGTTGCTGATCGGCATCCCGCCGTACGCCCGGCTTCGAGGCAGCGTTGTCGTGCTCGACAGACGGAAACTGCCCGGGCGCGGCTTGAAAGAGCCCCGCTCGCCCGGACAGGCGTTCGAGGCCAGTACGGTCCGGCCTGGCAGTGAAGGCGTACTGTCGATCATCGGGGCGATGGCGCAGGAGCAGACGCCCGCGTCGCGGGGATCGTCACTCGTTACGGCCCTCGGTCGAGCAGATCAACCGTGCGGGGGGGCGTCGACACGCTGTGATTCGAGCAGTTCGACGAACGGCTGAAACTCGTGTCGATTGTGCTCGCTCATGCGCATGAGGATGCGGTGGGCTTCCAGGATTCGCTGCTGAATGCCGCTCTCGTCGGCTTCGACCTGAGGCAGCTCATCCAGCTCCGCCGGCTCGGTCAACGGCGCTTCGAGCAGCGTGAAGTAACGCGCGAACCCCATGACGTCCAGCATCCGCCGAACGTCCGGGTGCTCGGCGATGATCGTGGGCGGGTCGTCCAATCGCCCCTGGACGGCCATCGCCACCTTGGCCAGGAACCCCAGTGCAGTGGAGTCGACGTTGGTCGCCTCGCGCAGGTCGACCATCACCGCCCGCAAGCCCGGCAGATCCGCCAGGCGCTGCGCCTCGGCATCCAGTGTCGCACATAGCGTCAAGCGCACGTCGCCGCACAGCTTGAGCACAAATACGCCCGACTCGAAGGCCGCCCTGATCCGCCCTTCAATCATGGTCGAAACCACTCAATGTCATCATGCTGAGATCATCCGGCAGAGGATCCCCCAACGCCAACCCTTCCCTCAGATCGTCGACGCTGGTGCAGTGTGCCGTGCGGTGCTCGAGTTCCTTGAGCCGCGCGTTCAATGAACCCTCCGGCAGGCATTCCAGAACGCCATCGGAGCAGAACCAGAGTCGGAAAGACTCGGGTAATGGACACCCGTAGATGGGGTACTCCACATCGGGAAACAACCCCACCGGAGGCCCCTCTCCCCCCAGGTATACGCTTCGCCCCTCCGCCTGGAGAATCGGCATCGGCAGCTGGGCGCCGAGCGCATAGTGCAGAAAATGACGCTCGTGGTCCAGCACACCGGCAAAGACCGTGGCGTGCTTGCCGATGCCGGTCTCCAGCAGCTCCCGGTTGAGCTCGCCCAGCCACCGGGACGGAAACGCTTCCGGCAGCAGCGTCCGCCACTGGGCCAGCCAGCGATTGCAGAGATACTTCAACAACACGGTGACGAAGGCGGAAGAGGCGCCGTGGCCGGCGACATCGGCAAAATAGAAGAAACTGTAGCGGTCGTCACATCGCTGAAAATCGAGAAAGTCACCCGACAGATAGAGCGAAGGCGCGAACCAGTAGTCGCAGCGCACGCCGAGGTGCGAGACACCCGGCGGCGGCAGCAGCTTGCGCTGCACGTGCCCACCTGCCCGCTGGTCGTCCCGGAGCATCTCGAGATGCCTTTCGAGACGATCGTTCAACGCTTCGAGCTCCGCCCGGCTTTCACTGTGATCGCGGGACAGCCGCGTCAGTTCCAGGGCCCGTTCGACCAAGCGCCGCAGAATGTCGACATGCTTGAGCGGTTCGACCAGGTAATCGATCAGCCCGGCATCGAGCGCCTTGTGCAGGTCGTTGTCGCGCCGGCTCTCGCTGATGACGATGGTCGGACGCCCAACGGCCAGCCGCTCCCACCCGTCGTGCGACACCGCTCGCACGTGTGCCACCACGAGATCGCAATGCGCCGGCAGCGTCGAAACCGAGACGGCGGCCCGCACCACGATGTCGAGACGGGAGAGTTCTTCGATCAAGCGTTCACGGTCCGGTCCCGGCAGATCGATCAGACCGATCACAGGCAGCTCGTCCGACAGCGTATTGGACACAAATCTACTCGGCGAAGTCGTCTTCACTATATTCGAAATCGTCACCGAATCCGCCGCTGGCGAACGGATCCTCGCCAGCCGCTCCGTTGGTGACCTCGAACTGGCGACGCTGGAGATAGGCGTCGCGGATGAAGCTGTAGCGATCTCCCTGGATCAGCGCTTCCTGGTCGAGCAGGCCGGCGCGCAGATCCACGTAGCGCAGGAAGGTCAGGCCGTAACGCCACTTGTCCTCTTCGACATAGGTGACCGGATAAGTGTACATATCGACCGGCAGGCCGCTGGTGTCTCGAACCGTGCTCGGCCCCAGAATCGGCAGCACCAGGTACGGGCCGCTTCCGACCCCCCACACGCCCAGGGTCTGGCCGAAATCCTCTTCGTTCTCGTCCAGCCCCATGCGAGTGGCCGGATCGAGCACGCCACCGACACCCAGCACGGTGTTGACCAGAAAGCGTCCGGAAGCGACGCCGGCATTGCCCCATTCCCACTGGAGGATGCTGTTGAAGACCGTGCGAATCTCCCCCAGGTTGGAGAAGAAATTGCCAACGCCATCCTGAACCGGATCCGGCGTTATGGTGTCGTATCCCTGCGCAACCGGCTTGAGCGCGTAGCGATCGAGCGTATCGTTGAACTGATAGACACCCCGGTTGAAGCCCTCCCACGGATCCTGGGGATTCGATTCTTCCCCGGTCGAGGCGCAACCGCTCAGCGCCGCGGCGACACAGGCGCCGCCCAGCCAATGGATCGATTTCATCAACACGCATTCCCTTTACGCAGTATCACACTGCCCGCACTGTAGCCCGCACCGAAGGAACACACCACCCCCACGTCGCCGTCCTGAAGGTCGTCACGATGCAGATGAAACGCAATGATCGATCCCGCCGAACTGGTATTGGCATAGCGATCGAGTATCACCGGCGCTTCCGATAGCGAGGGCTCGCGGCCCAGCACGCGCTGCGCGATCAGGTCGTTCATGTGACGGTTGGCCTGGTGCAGCCACAGTTTCTTGACCGAGTCCCCGGTCAGCGACTGGCTCTCCAGATGATCGAGGATCAACGAAGCGACCATCGGGCAGACCTCCTTGAACACCTTGCGCCCTTCCTGGACGAAAAGCTTGTCCAACGCATCGTGCCCTTCGTCGGCAAGACGATTGAGAAATCCGAAGTTATTGCGAATGGCATTGGAGAACTGTGTCTTCAAGCGCGTTCCCAATACCGTGAAGTGCTCCCGATCCTGGGCGAGATGGTCGGCCTCCAGCACGATGGCGGTACAAGCGTCACCGAAGATGAAGTGGCTGTCCCGGTCACGGAAGTTGAGATGCGCCGAACAGATCTCGGGGTTGACCACCAGAACCCGCTCCAGGCTGCCGGCACGGATGGCGTTGGTGGCCATGTCGATGGCGAACGTCGCGCTGGAGCAGGCCACGTTCATGTCGAACGCGTAGCCGCCGGCGCCCAGCGCGGCCTGGACCTCGACCGCGACCGCCGGATACGGGCGCTGGAGGTTGGAGCAGGCGACGATGATCAGGTCGAGCTGAGCGGCACGCAAGCCCGCCTTGTCCAGCGCCTGGCGAGCCGCGGCCACACCCATCTCGGCCTGTACCGACAGGGCGTCGTTGGCGCGCTGTGGAATCCGGGGTCGCATGCGTTCGGGATCCAGAATCCCGCCGGCTTCCATCACGTAGCGACTTTCGATACCCGACGCCTTGAGGATGAAGGCTTCGCTGGAGTGCGCCAGCGGCTCGCGCTCGCCCCGCTCGATCGCTGCCGCGTGCCGCGAATTTTCGGCGTCGACCCAGGTATTGAAGCTGGCGACCAGTTCGGCGTTATCGATCGAATCCGGCGGCGTGAACAGGCCCGTCGCGGTAATCACGGCTTGCGTCATCGGCTATTACCTCCCGCGGCATCCGCCGCTTTCCATCATTACGCGCACCCGCCGACGGCGGATGCAGTGTATCGAGCCCGCCGATCACACGGTTTGCCCGGTTATCTCCTGCCAGCGTCGCGCCAGGCGCTTCTCCGATACGCTCTCCAGCGTGCCCAACTGCTGTGCGAATAGCGAGACTCGCCACTCCTGCAGCCACCAGCCGAATTCGACCAGGTCGGCATCGACGATCCCGTCGCGATGGGTTTGCCGGCGCCGCGTATCGACCCGCTCCTCCCACGCCTGCACCTGCTGCATCGACAACTGGTCCCGACGCAGGTCCCGTGGCGCCTTCTCGAGCCGGATTTCGGCCGCCTGCATGTAGCGCGGGTAATGTTTGAGCCAGGGGCCGGCGTCGCGCACGAAGCCAGGGTAGACGAGACGTTGCATCTGCGCCTTGAGATCACTGTAGGTCAGCGCCAGCGCCAGCGTAACGTTGCCCTTGAGCGCCTTGGTCACTGCCAGATGGCCTTGCAACGCCTTGTGCAGGTCATCCAGCAGCGCCTCGGCATAGGCGACCAGCTCTCCGCGCCAGGTCTCGAGCCGGGCCTCGAACGCCTGGCGGGAGCGCGGCAAGGGATCGGCGGCCACGGTCTGGGCCAGGCAGGCATCGATGACGTCACGGGACAGCTGCTCGTGACTGCCGACCTTGGCAAACAGCAGCGCGGACTGCTTGAGCGCAGGCAGCTCGCGCTGGATATAGCGCACGGTATCGGGCAATCTGCGCCGGGCCAGCTTGACGATCCCGTCGCGATGGGCGGCTTCGGCGCGGGCGGCGTGGTCGAACCAGGCGACCCGCAGTTCGTCCTCCTCCACCACCATCGCCGGATAGACCTCGACCTGGATCCCGGCCTGGCGGGTCGTGCGCGAACTCGGCAACGGCGTCTCGGGCAGGTCGTCGAGACGCTCGGCGTTGTCTTTCGGCGCCTGGGCCAGCGCCTTGGCGCCCGCCGCGGCGGCCTCGCCAAACCGCGTCTGCAGTTGGCGCAGGTCACGTCCTTCACCCAGCACCTGGCCATTGTGATCCACCACGCGCAGGTTCATCACCAGGTGCGGATCGAGCTGATCGTGACGCCAAGCCGACGCGTCCAGGCGCGTTCCCGTCTTGATCCGCAGGAACTCCCCCAGCGCCTCCTCGACCGGCCGGTCGTCCGGCGTCAGCGACGCCAGCGCGGCATCGACCCAGTCGGGGATCGGTACCACCTGCCGACGCATCGCCTTGGGCAGGGCCTTGAGCAGTGCGATGCACTTCTCGCGCAGCAACCCGGGCACCAGCCAGCTCAAGCGCCCCTGCGGCAACTGCGCCAACATGACCGCCGGCACGGTCAAGGTGACGCCATCGTCGCCAGCCCCCGGCGAAAAGTGATAGCTGAGCGGATAGCGCACGCCGTTGAACACCAGCTCGTCGGGGTACTGTTCGACATTGACGTCGTCGGCGTCCCGCGCCATCAGCGCCGCCTTGTCCAGCTTGAGAAGATCCGGCGTGTCGCGCTCGGCCTGCTTGCGCCAGTTCTCGAAGCTGCGCCCGCCGGCGACATCCGCCGGAACCCGTTCGTCGTAGAAGGCGAACAGTGTCTCCTCGTCGATGAGGATGTCGCGCTTGCGCGCCCGATCCTCGAGATCCTCCACTTCCGCCATCATCGCACGATTGTGCTCGAAGAACGCCGCCCGGGTCTGGTAGTCGCCCTCCACCAGTGCCCGGCGCAGGAAGATCTCCCGGGCCTCCTGCGGCGCCACCTTGGCGTAATCCACGCGGCGGCCGGTAACGATCGGCAGGCCGAATAGCGTCACCTGCTCCAGCGCCACCACCTGGGCGCGCTTGCGCTCCCAGTGGGGTTCGCTGTAGCTGCGCTTGATCAGGTGCGCCGCCTGCGGCTCGATCCACTCCGGCTTGATCCTCGCCGCATCACGCGCGAACAGACGACTGGTCTCCACCATCTCGCCGGCCATCACCCACTTGGGCGGCTTGCGTGACAGGCCCGATGCCGGATGAATCAGGAAGCGCCGGTTCCGGGCACCGAGGAATTCCCGGCTCTCCGGCTGCAACTGCCCCAGGTTGGAGAGCAGCCCGGCAAGCAATGCCTGATGCAGGCGCTGGGTATCGACCCGGGGCTGCTCCGCCGGCTGTTGCTCCGCGCCCGCCGCGCCATTTTCACCGGCCGGTGGGGCGGTATCGGGCTGCATGGCACTCGACGGCGTCAGTTTCATCTCGCGGGTCAACTGGCGCAGTTGGCGATAGGTGTCGTGCCACTCGCGCAGGCGCAGGTAGTTCAGATACTGGTCGCGACACCAGCGCCGCAGTTGACTGCTCGACAGCGTCTCGCGCATGGCGTCGAAGCCATGCCACAGATTGAGCCAGGCGACGAAGTCGGAGTTGGGGTCCTCCCACTGCTTGTGACGCTGGTCGGCGGCCTGGCGCTTCTCCGCCGGCCGCTCGCGGGGATCCTGCGTCGCCAGCGCGCTGACCACGATCAGCACCTCGCGCAGGCACTGGAAACGCTCGCCCGCCAGCACCATTCGCGCCAGGCGCGGATCGATCGGCAAGCGGGACAGCTGTCGTCCGATGGCGGTGATGCGCTCGCCGTCGTCGACGGCCCCCAGCTCGAACAGCAACCGATAGCCGTCCTTGACGAAGCGGGCATCCGGCGCATCGACGAACGGGAAATCGAACACGTCGCCCAGCTTGAGCGACAGCATCGACAGAATGACCGAGGCCAGGTTGGTGCGCTGGATTTCGGGTTCGGTGAATTCCGGGCGGGAGAGAAAATCCTCTTCGCTGTAGAGTCGGATGCAGACACCTTCAGCCACGCGCCCGCAACGGCCCTTGCGCTGATCGGCGCTGGCCTGGCTCACCGGCTCGATCGGCAGACGCTGGACCTTGGCGCGCGCACTATAGCGGCTCATTCGGACCAGGCCGGGATCGATCACGTAGCGTATGCCGGGTACGGTCAACGAGGTCTCGGCCACGTTGGTGGAGAGCACGATGCGCCGGCCGGCGTGGGGCTGGAACACCCGGTTCTGTTCGGCGTTGGAGAGCCGCGCATAGAGCGGCAGGATCTCGGTGCTCTTGAGCTCGGCGCGTCGCAGCACGTCTGCTGTCTCGCGAATGTCGCGCTCGCCCGGCAGGAAGATCAGGATATCCCGCGGGCCGCTATACCAGCGCTTTTCGCGCTCGATTCGCTCGACCTCGTCGACCGCCGCCAGAATGCCCTCCTGCAGGGTCAGGTCCTCCTCGTCCCGCGACTCCCGCACCAGCGGCCGATAATGCACCTCGACCGGATAGGCACGCCCGGAGACCTCGACCACCGGCGCGGGCTGCACCTCGCCGTTGCGCTCGACGGCAAAATGCCGGGAGAGTCGCTCGACGTCGATGGTCGCCGAGGTGACGATCACCTTGAGGTCGGGGCGTCGGGCCGTCAGGCGCTTGAGATAGCCGAGCAGGAAGTCGATGTTGAGGCTGCGCTCGTGCGCTTCATCGATGATGATCGCCTCGTAGCGCATCAGGTCCGGATCGTGCTGCGTCTCGGCCAGCAGGATGCCGTCGGTCATCAGCTTGACCAGCGTGTCGTCGCTGCTCTGATCGGTGAAGCGAACCTGATAACCGACCTGCTCGCCCAGCGGCACCTCCAGCTCTTCGGCCAGGCGGGCCGCCACCGAACGTGCCGCCAGACGGCGCGGCTGGGTGTGGCCGATCATGCCACGCCGCCCCAGTCCCAGCTCCAGACAGAGCTTGGGTAGCTGGGTGGTCTTGCCGGAGCCGGTCTCGCCGGCGACCACCACCACCTGATGCTCGCGCAGGGCTTCGAGAATGGTTTCGCGCTTGGCGGCGACCGGCAACGCGTCGGGGTAGTTCAGCGTCACCGGCTGGCGCTGGCGACGCGCGAGTACCTCACTGGACGCCGCCAGTCGCGTTTCGACCTCTTTCAGCGACCGGTCGATCGGCTTGCCGTCGCGGGCACGTTGCGCCAGGCGCTGGAGCCGCCGACGCTGCTCGTGGGCATCGCGCAGCAGACAGCCGTCCAGGCGAGTTTCCAGGTCATTCAGGGCTTGCAGCGAGGGGGAAGCGATAGCGCTCAAGAGATCCTCTACGTCGGCGAGAACGGGCCGCCACCAAGGATGGTGACGAACCCGTCATTGTAGCGCCGTCAGCGGATCAACTCACGTCCGAGGGGAACCGATGTCACGCCGGGGGCTCATCGCCTGCCTTGCCGGACGCCTCATCGCGCAGCTCCCGCCGCAGGACCTTGCCGACATTGCTCTTGGGCAGTTCGTCCCGCAGCTCCACGAACTTGGGCACCTTGTAGGCGGTCAGCTCCCGCTTGCACCACTGACGCAGCGCCTGGGGGTCGAGACTCTCGTTGCGAGCGACCACGAACAGCTTGACGGCCTCCCCGGTCTCCTCGTCGGGCACGCCCACCGCGGCGGCCTCGAGTACGTCCGGATGCCCCACGACCACCTCTTCGATCTCGTTGGGATAGACGTTGAAACCCGAGACCAGAATCATGTCCTTCTTGCGGTCGACGATCTTGACGTAGCCATCCTCCTGCACCACCGCCATGTCGCCGGTGCGCAGCCAGCCGTCGTCGCTGAGCGTCTTGGCGGTATCCTCCGGGCGATTCCAGTAACCCTTCATCACCTGCGGCCCCTTGATGCAGAGCTCGCCGCTCTCCCCCGGCGGCAGCGCGCGCCCCTCGTCGTCGACCACCCGCACCGACGTGCCCGCCACCGGGCGGCCGATGGTACCGATCTGCGCCGCATCGGGCGGGTTGACCAGGGCGATCGGCGATGTCTCGGTCAAGCCGTAGCCCTCGACGATGCCGTTGCCGGTCACCTCCTGCCAGCGCTTGGCCGTGGCCTGGGTCAGCGCCATGCCGCCGGAGATGGTGAACTTGAGCCGCGAGAAGTCGAGCGCCTTGAAGTCGTCGCGCTGACACAGGGCGTTGAACAGGGTGTTGAGCCCCACGAAGACCGTGAACGGCGTTTTCGACAACGTCTTGACGAAGCCGGCGATGTCACGGGGATTGGGTATCAGGATGTTGTGCTGACCGGTGGTCATTGCGTACAGGCAGTTCACGGTGAAGGTATAGATGTGATAGCAAGGCAGCGGCGCGATGATCGTCTCGCGACCGTTCTCCAGGGTGTCGCCGAGCAGCTCCTGGGTCTGCAGCATGTTGGCGATCAGGTTGCGGTGCGTCAGCATCGCGCCCTTGGCCACCCCGGTGGTGCCGCCGGTGTACTGCAGCACGGCGATCTCTTCGTCCTGCCCCGCCGCGACCTTGGCCGCACGCCCGCCGCCCGCCAGCGTGCGCCGAAAGCCGACCGCCTGGGGCAGCGAGTAGGCGGGCACCATCTTCTTGACCCGACGCACCACGACATTGATCAGCGCACGCTTGGGCCAGTCGTGGAGATCGCCCATCTCGGTGACCACCACGTGACGGATATCGGTCTGGGCGATCACGTTCTCGAGCTTGTGGGCCATATTGGCCAGCACCACGATCGCCTTGACCCCGGCGTCGCGGAACTGGTGGCGCATCTCGCGCTCGGTGTAGAGCGGATTGGTGTTGACGATCACCAGCCCGGCACGCAGCGCGCCGAACACGGCCACCGGGAACTGCAGCACGTTGGGCAATTGGATGGCGATGCGATCGCCCGGTGCGAGATCGTCATGGCTCTGCAGCCAGGCGGCAAAGCGGTCGGCGAGACGATCGATATCGGCATAGCTCAGCGTCTTGCCCATGCAGCTGAACGCCGGCTTGTCGGCGTAGCGGCGACACGCGTCGGCGATGATGTCGTTGACCGAGTGGAAGGCCTCGAGCCCCGTCAGGGGCACTCCGGACTCGACGTGGGCGTTCGCGCTGTCAGCCATGGGATCTCCTTGATTCGTGACGGTTATCGATCTTATATCAGATCGGGCCGACGAGGCGCTGCCACCAAGGTTGTAAGAGGCCCGACACGGCCGCCGCATGGCGATGGCGTGACCAGGTCACCGCCGAACGGCTAGATCGACGGCTCCTCGCGCCGGGCCAGCCGGCGCCGTTTCGCCGCGCGCCGCCAGCGCAACAAGATCCACGACAGCAGGATGACGGCGATGACGATCCAGGTCACCGGCCGCTGCGCGTAGGTTTCCACGTAGGGCCTGGCGAGCCGCCATCCCTGCTGCGCCTTGTCGACGGCAATGTCGGCCATCTGCGAAGCGGTCAGTCCGTCGGTGAAGTCATCGCCAGCGTCCGGACCCGTACCATCGTCCTGCTGGCGGGAGTCGCTGGTGACTCCCCGTTCGAGATCCGCGCCGCTCAGCCCGACGGAGGCTTCGGGATTGAGCCGCACGACCGGCAGCTCGAAGTGCAGCGTGCGTCCGTCGACACGGGCGTCGGCGGCAATGGTGACCGGCAGCGACTGGCCTGGATCGGTCCGCGGCACCGCAATCGTCCACTCCCGCTCCCCGCTCCGACGCACATCGAGTGGCCTGCCGGTGAGGCTTGCACTGAGTTGGGTATTGTTGACGTCCAGATCGGGATGATTGGCATGCACGACGATCTGCGAGCCGTCCTCGCTCAGCACGGCACTCAGTGCGGCCACCACGTTGACCGTCTGCACCTGCTGGCGAATCATGCGATCGCTGCGCGCGGTGATCGTCAGCCGGGCGTTGCCGAGCTGGTCGACCCCTGGCAGATCACCGCGGAAATGGTCGTCGGACGGTTCCAGCGGCGTCCCGGCGAGGACGGCCCCGTCCAGATCCTTCAGCTCAGCCCGAACGCTGAGTCCGTCGGGCCGACTGTCCGCTCCCAGCGTTTCGCCGTCCGCGGCCAGCCAGACGTCCAGCGGCGTGGAAAAGCCGCGATAGAGCGTTGCCGGAAGCGGTGCACTGCGCAGCATGGTATCGGCGTGAATGCCGATACGGCTATCGCCACCGATGTCGCCCTCGATTCGCCACTCTCCGGGGGCCGGATCGGGCACGGTGACGAGGTCGTAACGATCGCTGCTCTGCCACTCCACGGTCCCCGGATGATCGCCGCGGGAGTAGCGCTGGCCATCGGGTCCCACCAGCACCGGCGAATCGACGCCCGGATCGTGGAACAGCAGCGCGTTGAATTCGTCGATGTCGTCATCGACGTTGAACCGCTGCTGTCCGTCGATGGGAATCTGGTCGCCCGGCAGGATGCGATCGAGAACGTCCAGGAAGGCACGCAGCAGCTCTTCCGGCGTGTCGGCGACCGCCGCCAGCCCGCCGGTGGCCTGGGCGACCTGCTCGAGCAGCGGCAGATCGACATTGTTGGAGAGCGCGATGGCGTGGACGACGACGCCACGCCCGGCAAGCTCCGGCGACAACTCGTCGATGATGCGTTGGCGCGATGCCCTGTCGCGCTGCGCCTTGTCGCTGCCGGACGCCGGCAGGTCGACCATCCCATCGGTCAGCAGGATCAGGTGCCGGTTGCCACTGTCCGGCGCGGCATCGGCCGCCTGGCGCAGCGCCCGCTCGATGTCCGTGAACTGCTGATAGTCGGTCAACCGCGGCGAGAGGCTGGCCACGCGGCCGCGCCAGGCGGCCGCCACCGCGCCGCTCGGGAGGGGATTGGAGACGGTGGTGCCGAAGGTCCAGATCGAGGCCCGAGCGCTTGGCGGCAGCAGGGTCGCGGCGAAGCCCAGGGCGTTGGCCCGCAGGTTCTGCGGATCGTTCTGCTTCATGCTGCCGGAAACGTCGACGACGATCCGCACGTCCGGCGCGGACTGCGCCAGCGCCCAGGTTGGGGCGAACCCCGTTGCCAGCAGTACGATCAACAACAACGCACGCATCTCTCGCTTCCTTGTCGAAACACACGCCGAGAACGAGGTCACGCCGCCCTCGTCCAGCAACATCGTTGGATAGTCATTCGATCCGCGGAAATCAGTTGACCATCGGCTCGCGCCGACCACCCGGCTTGCCACGGGCGTGGCCACGCTTGCCGCTAGCCCGCGCCGGGGAGCCCTGCTTCCGATCCTGCTTCCGATCCCGACCGGAGCCGCCATCGGCGTCGTCGTGGCGGCGCCGCAGCAGACGCCACGCCACCAGGCCCAGCGCGCCACCGGTCGCGGCTCCGACCAGCAACAGTGGCATCGCGCCGGCGACCTGACCGCCATCGTGCTGGATGACGCCGACAGCCATCACCACGATGGCCGGGGCCAGACCGGAGTAGGTCGCCCCTGGCTGCAACAGCGGCAGCGAGAACGGCGCCACCATCCACAACCCGCCAGCGACGACGCCGACCAGAATCAGCCGCGGCAACAGCGGCAGCCACCGCACCCCCAGGTAACCGGTTACCAGAACGATCAGGGAGAGTGCGCCATAACTCAGCCAGAGCTGCGGCAGCGAATCGGAAAACAGCATGGTAATGACTCTCGATTCATACGATTTGCCACATGGTACACTCCAACCAGGCAAAGCACAGCCGCGCCCGCGCGATCGGGTGCGCGATTCGATCCCGAACCGCCGGTACACCGCCGCCCCTGAGCGCCAGCCCGGGAGGGCGGCGCCCGTTCCCCGACAGCTCCAGCCCGCAAGGATCCCGCACAGCCCCATGTCCCGCTCGCAGACCACCCAAGCGCCCCCCGCCGTTCACTTCCGCCGCAGTGACGATCCCGACTGGCACTGGCTGGAGTCACGTGACGACCCTCAGGTCAAAGCGTTCCTGCGCGCGGCCAATCGCGAGAGCGATGCCTTCTTCTCTCCCCTCGCGTCGCTGGAGAATGCCCTGTACGACGGACATCTGGCGCGACGCGAGCTCCAGGTCACCGGCTTGCCGACGGCCCTGGAACGCTTTCGCTACTGGAGCGAAACGGCCAGCGACGCCGACTATCCACTGTGGTGGCGTCAGGCGATGGACGGTACCGGCCCCGCCGAGCTGCTGCTCGACCTCGAGTCACGCTCGGAAGCCCACGACTTCCTCGAGCTGGGCGACATGGCGATCTCGTCGGACGAGCAGTGGCTGGCCTGGACCGAGGATGCCAGCGGCAACGAATATTTCGACCTCTATCTGAAGCGGTTACCGGACGGCGAGCCGGCCCGCCTGCGCCGCCGCATCGGCCCGGATCTGGTGTGGGCGGAGGACAACCGCACGCTACTGTTCACCCGCTACGACGCCACGCAGCGCCCCGCCAGCGTATGGCTGCTGCGGCCCGAGGACGACCACTGCGAGAAGATCTTCGAAGAGAGCGATGTCGAATTCTGGGTCGGCGTGGGCAAGACGCGCTCTCGCCAATGGCTGATCGTGGAGACGGCCTCCAAGGACACCGCCGAATGCCACCTGATCCCGGCCGATGCACCTGGCACCCCGCCCCGCTGCGTCCGCCCGCGGGAAGCGGGGGTCGAGTATGGCCTGGAGCACCGCAACGATACCTTCTACGTACTGCACAATCGCGATGCCTCTCACTTCCGCCTGGACACCGCTCCGGCGTCTCGCCCGTCGAGCTGGACCCCACTCGTACCGCATCGCGACGACGTCACCCTCGAGGGCATCGACGCTTTCGTCTGGGGAATGGTGATTACCGAGCGTGACCATCACGAGGCCCAGGTGTACCTGCGCGTGATCGAACTCCCGGATGAGGGGTCGTCGGAGGACGACACCCGGCGGCCGGAGGAGCCGCCAGGCTTGCGACTGCCGCTTCCCGAGGCCCCTTGCAGCCTCGCGCTCGGCGACACCCCCGACTTCCATACCCGCAAACTTCACCTGCGCGAAGAGTCGTTCACCCTGCCGGTGCGATGGGTCGAGCATGACCTGGACAGCGGCGAGCAGCGCGTTCTCAAGACGCAGCCGCTGTACAGTGATCTGCAGCCCCGGGACCTGGTCTGCCAGAGGCTGTGGGCCGCGGGTCATGACGGGGAGCGTATTCCCGTCTCGGTGGTGGCCAGAGCCGACATGCTGGGCAAGGCGCCGATGCCGACGCTGCTCTACGGCTACGGCGCCTACGGCGAGGTACTCGACCCCTGGTTCTCGATCGCGCGCCTGGAACTGCTCTCTCGTGGCGTCGCGTTCGCCGTCGCCCACGTCCGCGGCGGTGGCGACCGCGGCGAGCCCTGGTACCTGGCGGGCAAGCTCGAGTACAAGGAAAACAGCTTCAGGGACTTTCTGGCGGCGCGCCAGGCGCTGGTCGCCGAAGGCCTGGCGGACCCCGACCGGGTGGCGGCATATGGCGCCAGCGCCGGCGGCCTGCTGGTGGGGGCCAGTCTGAACATGGAACCGGAAGCCTTCTGCGCAGCCGTGCTCGATGTCCCCTTCGTCGACGTGCTGCGGACGATGGAGAACCCCGACCTCCCTCTCACCACGGCGGAGTACACCGAGTGGGGCAATCCGGAAGAGCCCGCCGCGCGTCGGCGCATCCGCGATTATTCGCCGCTCGACAACCTGACCGCCCAGCCCTACCCCAGCATGCTGCTGCAGGGGAGCTGGCACGATTCACGGGTGCCTTACTGGGAGCCGGCCAAGCTCTATGCACGCATGACCGAGCTGGGGAGCGCCCGGGGGCCGGTACTGCTGCGAACCGACATGGCAGCCGGACATGGCGGGGCATCGGGCCGGTTCAAGGCCTGGCGGGACAATGCGCGTCAGGACGCCTTCATCCTGTGGGCGCTGGGGCTCGACGCCGAAGGATAGAGACCGACTATGGCGGGGCGCGATGAGAATGTGCCGGTCAGGCGTTCAACGCCGCTCGTCGAGCGGGATGATATCGATGATATGGGCCTCGTAGTCGGCCTCGTCGACGTCGGCTTCACTGACGGCAAAATGGCGCACGCTCATCCGGCGCTCGTGCAGGCGACGGTCGTCACCGCTGCGTAGCGGATGCCAGCTGGCCAGCCTGCGCCCTTCGGCGAGACGACGATAGGCGCAGCTGTGAGGCAACCAGTGGAACTCGTCGAGGTTCTGGAGACTCAACTGGGTGCACTCGGGCACTTTCTCGAAGCGGTTCTCGTAGTCGCTGCAGCGGCAACTGCCGATGTCCAGCAGGCGGCAGGCCACGTTCAGCGTCGCGACGTCTCCCGTGTCGGCATCTTCCATCTTGACCAGGCAGCACTTGCCGCACCCGTCGCAGAGCGCTTCCCACTCTTGCTGGGTCAGCTCCTCGAGGGAGAAGCGCTCCCAGAATCGATCACGCATATCGACCTCCGCCCGGATGATCCCCGCCGCACCCTCGCCGCGGGAGTGGGCGCCGTGGGAATGTGGCACGACTCATCACTCTCCCCGCGGCGTGAACAGATCCAGCATCTCCGGATCCTTGGCCGGCGGCATCTGCAGATAGAAGCCCTGGTCGCGGATCGCCGTCATGACCTTGACCACGTCGACGCGCGCCAACGGCCGATCGGCCCGCAGCAGCAGCGTCATCACCGCGATGGGCGGCCCGAACCGTTCACGCAGTGCCTGCGGCACCGGCGCCATGCCCTGGGCCTTGTCGAGATAGAGATACATCTCGTCTCGACGCGGGCTCTTCACCACCTCACAAATCAGCCGGGAGGCGTCCATCACGCCACCTCCTGTTCGGCCAGCGCCCGTTCCCAGTCGGCCGACAGCTCGCGCCCGCGCCACCCGGTCGGCAATGGCAGCGCCTCCCCCTTGAGATGGGCGTTGACGATCGCCTCCATCTCCGCCCGGTTGGCGAGTCTCTCCGGGGCCACGCCGAGCGCCTCGGCGTGGGCCTGGACGACCTGCTTCAGCGCCTTGAGGCGACGCTTGAACGGAGGCGAGGTCGGCATCGGGAGCGGCTCGCAGAGCGTCGATTCCTCCTGGTGCCGAGCGGCCTTGACCAGCGCCAGCAGGGTGTCGCCTTCGCGCTTGACCAGGCTGGGGGTAACGCCTTCGATGGCCGCCAGCTCGTAGCGATTCTGTGGCATGGCCTCGGCGACCGCGAACAGCACGGCATCCTTGACCAGCCAGCCGCGCGGTAAGTCGCGACGGCGTATTTCCACTTCCCGCCATGCGGTGAGCTCGCGGTACGCCTCGATCTGACGAGGATTCAACCGCCACAACTGGCGGTGACGGGCATACCACTGATCGGCGCCCCCTTCGTGCCCACGGCTCAACGCCGCGCACTCCTCCTCGAGCCACTCGCCCCGACCCAGCTCGACCAGCTCCCGATGCTGCTGTTCCCATATGGTGGGAAGAAACACCACGTCCAGCGCCGCATACTCGAGCTGGGCCGGTGTCAGCGGACGCTCCAGCCAGTTCGAGCGCGTCTCTTCCTTCGGCAGGTCGACATCGCAGCGCCGGGCGACCAGCCGCCGGTAACCGATCGCCGGATCGCTGCCCAGGAAGGATTCGGCGATCTGGGTATCGATCAGCGGTGACACCGTCACGCCAGCCCACAGTGACAGCACGTCCAGATCCTCGCCACAGGCGTGGATCAACTTCAACGGCCCGCCACCCAGCAGCCGCTGGAAATCCGCGCTTGCCGCCACGGCCTGCGGATCGATCAGGTACACCGTGTCCCCAGCCGTCAGTTGAATCAGCGCCGGCACGGGGAAAAAGGTGGTCTCACGGAAGAACTCGGTATCCAGCGCCACGACATCCGCCTCGGCCAGCACCTCGTAAGCGGCCTGCAACCCTTCCGGGGTGTCGACCCAACACAGCGAATAGTCAACGCTCATTCAGATTCCTTGCGGCCACGAACGTGACCCTGCGATACGAAAAGTGGAAGGATGGCACGGCGGCAGCGCCCCGCAGCCCAGGCTTCACTCGGAGGAGAACGGCTGGCGACCCTGAAACGCCCGGCTGAGCGTGCCGCCATCGACATACTCCAGCTCGCCCCCCATGGGGACACCATAGGCCAGCCGCGAGAGCCTGGCTTCTCGCCCGACCAGATGCTCCGCGATGTAGTGGGCGGTCGCCTCGCCTTCCACGGTGGGATTGGTCGCCAGGATGATCTCGCTGACGGTCTCTTGGGCGAGCCGTGCTTCCAGCTGGTCGAGACCGATATCGTCGGGCCCGATGCCGTCGAGTGGCGAGAGGTGACCATGCAGGACGAAATACTGGCCGCGATAGCCGCCGGCCTGCTCGATCGCCAGCATGTCCGCCGGAGACTCGACCACGCACAGCAGCGCCGAGTCGCGCCGCGGATCCTGGCAGACACCGCACAGGGTCTCCTCGGTCAGGGTCCGGCACCGCTCGCAGTAGCCAACCCGTTCGATCGCCTCGGTCAATGCCTGAGACAGCCGACGTCCGCCGTCGCGCTCCCGCTCCAGCAGATGCAGCGCCATCCGCTGTGCCGTCTTGGGCCCCACGCCTGGCAATACGCGCAAGCTCTCCAGCAATTGCTCGACCAGCGGTGAGAAGCTCATCAGAACGGCATCTTCATCCCGGGAGGCAGGTTGAGCCCGGAAGAGACCTCTTCCATCCTCGCCTTGGACTGGGTCTCCACCTTGCGTGACGCATCGTTGACAGCGGCCGCCAACAGATCTTCCAGCAGCTCCTTGTCTTCCTGCATCAGGGACGGATCGATCTCGACGCGACTGACGTCATGACGGCCATTCATGGTGACCTTGATCATACCGGCGCCGGCTTCGCCCGAGACTTCCATCTGGGCGATCTCCTCCTGCACCTGCTGCATCTTTTCCTGCATTTCCTGGGCCTGTTTCATCAGGCCACCCATGCCACCCTTGAACATGACGAACTCCTTCGAGATGGGATTTTCGAGACCGGAATATTTGGCAAGCGTCACACGCGGTCGGCGGTGACGCTCTCTTCGATCAGACGGGCGCCGAAACGCGCCTCCAGTTCCTGAATATGCGGGTCGACCCGCAACGCTTCAACGGCGCGGGCGTGACGCTCTCGAGCCTCGCGGTCGCGCTTGGCCTTGGCCGTCTCGCGCGAACCGTCCAGCGCGGCGACGTTGACCTCGAGACGGCGAGCGTAGCCGATACCCGCCAGTGCCCTAGTAATGCGATCGACGTGCAGGTCCGACAGCATGGCCGACTGCCCGGGATCCAGCGTGACGTGAAGCACGTGACCATCGTCGCCGTCGATGACGCAGTGAGCCGCGAGATTGCGCGTGAGACCGCCAATATCGAGCTGATCGAAGCGATCCAGCCATAACCCGTGCGTGAGCTGGCCGGCATTTACCGGCGAGTCCTGTGTCGCCGCCGGGCTGTTCATCTCTGCCATCGGCGCCTCGGCCATCGCCGGCACCGCATCCGCTTCGACGGCGGCTGTCGATCCGTCAGCCGGTGCATGATCCGTGTCGGCTGGTGCAATGTCACCTTGAACACCGTCACCTTGAACACCGTCACCCTGAACAACGTCGCTTTGAACACCGTC
>NZNW01000093.1 GCA_002695065.1 Salinicola sp.
GAAGCGAACTGCATCAGGCCGAAAGCGTTGGGAGCCGATCCGCTCAGCATGATGTCCACCTTGTCTCGGAATTCAGTGAAGCGTCCGGGCTTGCCACCCAGCAGGTGTGCGAAGGCGGCGAGGTAGCTGGCGATGCGCTTCTGTTGTTCAATCTCGGTCATCTCACGTCTCCATGGGCCGCGGGGATCGCGTGCCCTTTTCCGCTCTCTTCCAGAGAGCCACCTCCTTTCGTTCTAAAATAGTCTACTCGCGCAGCCGCGTCCGCTTTGCGCCCCGATTTCAGACTTTCGAACTCTTCCTAAGGATAGCTGAAAGCGGACCTGCAGAATTGCTCCGGTAATCGGCACCGCCAATGTCGGACCCTGGGTTGAAAGTGGTCCCTCTGCTTTACGCGGGGCCTTTGCTACCAAAGTCTCTGACGACTTGCGGCAAACAGGTGCTAGCGTAGGGGCATGAATAGCGAACTGGCTTCGATCGAGACCTTCCTCAAGACCGTGCCTCCGCTCGATCGCCTCGATGGCGAGCGCATCGCCGCCCTCGCCCGCAAGATCAGCGTGCGATACTTTCGTGCGGGGCAAACCATTCTCGAAGCCGGTTCGCACAACGAACATCTGTTCATCATCCGGTCGGGCGCGGTGGAATTGCGGCTGGCGGGCGAAGATCTGACCGCGCGCATGGAGGTGGGCGGCTTGTTCGCTTACCCTTCGCTCTTGCGCGGCGGCGAGGTGCGAAACACGACCGTTGCCCTCGAAGATACGCTCGCCTACCTCCTCCCCGCGGCCGAATTCCACCGCCTACGCGACGGATCGCGGGAGGTGCGCGACTTCTTCGCCGAGAACGAGAGCGAGCGGCTGCGCAGTGCCGTGCGCGACCTCTCGCAGAAGCGCTCCATTATCCTCGAAGAAACGAGCATTGCCGGACTTCAGAGGCATCGCCCGCCGGTCTCGTGCCAACCGGACGACCGGATCGCCGACGCCGCGAAGACCATGAGCGAACACAGTGTCAGCACGCTGGCAGTGTGCGAGAACGAACGGATCTGCGGCATCCTGACGGACAAGGACCTGCGCAACCGCGTGGTTGCGGCGAGGATCGATCTCGATACGCCCGTAAGCGAAGTCATGACGCCAGACCCCGTGCTGCTGCCTGAGACCGCTAGCCTGTCCGAGGCAATGGCCCGCATGACTGCTGGCGGTTTTCGCCATGTGCCCGTCGTTTCGGCCGAGGGCGATCTGCGCTCCATCCTGAGCGCCACCGACATCCTCGCCTTCCTCGGCGACAGCACGATCGATACCGGTACGAAAGTGGCGAAGGCCCGCAACCGCGAGGCGCTGATCGCAGCGGCACAAAGCATCCCCGAAGGCTTCGCGCGGATGGAATCGAGCGGTTTTCACGCGAGCCATGTGATGCGTTTCACGTCTGCGCTCGGCGAAGCCGTCCACCGGCGCGCAGCCGAACTCGCCGAAATCGAGTTCGGACCCCCACCATGTCCCTATGCGCTTGTCGTTTTCGGCTCGCTGGCCCGGGGCGAGCAACTTGTGGGGTCGGACCAGGACAACGGTCTCATCCTCTCCGACGATATCGACGAAGCCGGCGAGCAATATTTCGAGGCGTTTGGAGAATGGCTTTCCGACCTCCTCCACGAATGCGGCTTCGTCTATTGCAAGGGCGGCATCATGGCGAAGAATGCCGCGCAGCGCCTCACGCTTTCAGGGTGGCGCGACCGGTTCAGCCAATGGATCAGCGAACCTGACGAAGACCGCATCCTGCGCGCAACGATTTTCTTCGACATGCGCGTGGTGTCGGGAAATATAGAACTTGCCCGGCAGCTCCACGAAGACGTGCGGCAGAAGGCCAAATCCTATTCGCTCTTCCTAAGCTATCTTGCCCGCGATGCCCAGCGCACCCGCATCCCATTGGGCATTTTCCGCAATCTGGTGCTCGAGAAATCGAGCGACGGCCAGAAGGTCTTCGATGCCAAGAAGCAGGCGATCCTTCCAATCACAGATATTGCCCGCGCGCTTTCGCTGGCGGAAGGAAGCCCTGCCGTCGGAACTCTCGAGCGGCTGGAATGGCTCGCCGAAACCGGCCACATGGCTCGAAGCGATGCCGACAGCCTGAGAGATGCGATGCTGTTCGTGAACGAACTCAGGATTGCGCACCACGCAGAGCAACTGCGCAGTGGCAAGGGTCCCGATAACGCCATCGCGCCCGGAGAGCTTTCGCCGCTTGAGCGCGACTATCTCAAGGACAGCTTTTCCGTAATTCGCGACGGGCTGGAATCGGTGAAGCGCAACATGGCCGGCGGCATTGTTTGAGCGCGTCCACCGCTGGCGGTTCGAGCGAGCGCTGCGCGCGTGCCAAGAGAGCGGAATACCCGCTCTGGAAGCCTACTCGGCTGCCTCTTGGCCTTCATCAGATACGCCCGTTCTGGAAGCGCCGCTGATGGCGCTCGACTTCGAATTGGACGGCCTCGCACGCGGCGCGCATGTGTTGCAGGCCGGTTGGGTCGCAGTGAGCTACGGAGGCATCGATCTTTTTTCGGCGCGAAGCACCGACGTCCGCAGCTTGCGACAGCTCGACGATCAGGCAGTGATCGTTCACGGGATCGGAGAGCAGCGTGCGCGCGGCGGCGCCGCCTTGCTGGACACCGTCGATCTTTTTCTGCGCGAATTCGCCGGGAAGATCATCGTTGCGCATGGGGCGAGCGTCGAGCGTGATGCCATTGCCCGCATTTCCAAAGCCGCCTTGGGTCTCGCCATTCCGGTCAGGACCGTCTGCACGCTGGCGCTCGAACGCAAGCTGAAGCCCAATCTGCCGGGCGGCGAGGCCTATCGCCTCGCCGCAACCCGCGAACGTTACAATCTGCCAGCGCACGATCAACACGACGCGCTGGCCGATGCCATCGCGGCTGCAGAGCTGCTGCTCGCCCAGTTGTCGCGAATGTCGGCGGACACGCGGCTTGGAGCCATCGAAAGCCATTAGACTAATGTCGCGCTCGTCGCGGTGACATGGCCTGCCTAGCCTTGCTTTGAAGCTCCCGAATCTACGGGCGGCGAACAGAGAGAGGAAAGGGGGAGGCGATGGCCGACGAGACAGACACCCACACCACCAGCGAAGCGGAGGGCGCCTACTGGCGCGACAATATCCGCCTGCTGGTCTCACTCATGGCGATCTGGTTCGCCTGCTCCTTCGGGGCCGGAATCCTGTTCCGCGACTTCCTCGACCAATTCATGCTCGGCGGATACCCTCTCGGCTTCTGGTTCGCCCAGCAGGGCTCCATCTACATCTTCATCGCGCTCATCGTCTTCTACGTCGTCCGTATGAAGGCGCTCGAGCGCAAGTACGATCTCGACGACTGAGGAGGCGATCATGGACACACAGACCCTGATCTACATTTTCGTCGGCCTCAGCTTCGCGCTGTACATTGGTATCGCGATCTGGTCGCGGGCCGGTTCGACGAAGGAATTCTACGTTGCCGGCGGAGGGGTGAACCCGGTCGTGAACGGCATGGCAACCGCCGCCGACTGGATGAGCGCGGCAAGCTTCATCTCGATGGCGGGCCTCATCGCCTTCCTCGGCTATGATGCCAGCGTCTACCTGATGGGCTGGACCGGCGGCTACGTGCTGCTTGCCCTCCTGCTGGCGCCGTACCTGCGCAAGTTCGGCCAGTTCACCGTCCCTGATTTCATCGGCACGCGGTACTATTCCAAGACCGCGCGAGTGGTGGCGGTGATCTGCCTAATCTTCATCAGCTTCACCTATATCGCAGGCCAGATGCGCGGCGTGGGGATCGTGTTCTCGCGCTTCCTCGACGTGCAGATCTTCTGGGGCGTCATCATCGGCATGGGCATCGTCTTCGTCTACGCCGTGCTCGGCGGGATGAAGGGCATCACCTATACGCAGGTCGCGCAATACTGCGTGCTGATCTTCGCCTACATGGTGCCGGCGTTCTTCCTGAGCTTCATGATCACGGGCAACCCGATCCCGCAGATTGGCCTGGGTTCGACGGTGAACGACGGGTCCGGCCTGTACGTCCTGCAGAAGCTCAATCTCGTGCTGAGCGACTTGGGCTTCGGGGAGTATACCGACGGGTCGAAGAGCATGATCGACGTGTTCTGCATCACGCTTGCGCTGATGGTGGGCACGGCGGGTCTCCCGCATGTGATCGTGCGCTTCTTCACGGTTCCCAAGGCGTCGGATGCCCGCAAGTCGGCTGGCTGGGCGCTGGTATTCATCGCGCTGCTCTACACGACCGCACCCGCGGTCGGTGCCTTCGCCCGGATCAACTTCATCGATACGGTGAACGAAACCGAGTATTCGCAGGCTCCCGAGTGGTTCAAGAACTGGGAGCGCAATGACCTCATCGCCTTCGAGGACAAGAACGGCGACGGCGTCATGCAGTATCGCAGCGGTGATGCCTTCGCAGGCGCACCGGAATTCGGTGAAGGCACGGGTGCCTCGGGCGAACGCGTGGTGACCAATGCGCCGGTCGCCGACAGCGAGAACGAGGTCTATGTCGACCGCGACATCATGGTCCTCGCCAACCCCGAGATCGGCAATCTGCCGGGATGGGTAATCGCGCTGGTTGCAGCCGGTGGCCTAGCCGCAGCCTTGTCGACGGCAGCGGGCCTGTTGCTGGTGATCTCCAGCTCGGTCAGCCACGACCTGCTCAAATCGACCTTCAAGCCGGACATATCGGAGAAGGGCGAGCTGATGGCAGCGCGAATTGCGGCAACAGCGGCGATCGTGGTGGCAGGTTATCTCGGCATCTATCCGCCAGGATGGGTGGCGCAGGTGGTCGCCTTTGCCTTCGGCCTTGCCGCTGCCAGCCTGTTCCCGGCCATCTTCATGGGCATCTTCTCGAAGTCGATGAACAAAGAAGGGGCGATCGCGGGCATGGTCTCAGGCCTCGCTTTCACCTTCAGCTACATCTTCTACTTCAAGCTGGTGAACCCGGAAGCGAACGTGGCGGAGAACTGGCTCTTCGGCATCTCTCCCGAAGGCATCGGCGTGGTCGGCATGGTGCTGAACTTCGCCATCGCCATCGCGGTCTCGAAGATGACGGCCAGTCCGCCGGTCGAGATCAAGAAGCTGGTGGACTCTATCCGCGTCCCGCGCGGAGCAGGGGAAGCCCACGCCCACTAAGCCCTTCGTGGCTCTCGCAGGAGAGGGGCGGCACCGCGCGGTGTCGCCCTTTTCTTTGCAAGTTCACGGCCTTGGGTTACGCTGGCAAGCGGAGGGAGGATGAGATGCTGTTTGGTGCAGCAATCCTGGCGGCTACGCTTTATCTCGCGCTGCTATTCTGGCTGGCTGCGCGGCAGGACCGGCTCGGCCAGTCGGGGCACGCGCTTTCCCGGCGCAGGCGCGACTGGATCTACGGCCTCAGCCTCGCGGTCTACTGCACCAGCTGGACCTTTTTCGGCGGGGTAGGATCGGCGGCGAGTGCGGGCTGGCACTACCTGCCCATCTACCTTGGACCGATCCTCGTTTTCACAGTCGGCTACGGATTGGTGCGGCGCATCCTCGCGCAGGCGAAGGCGCAGCATTCCACCTCGATCGCCGACTTCCTTTCGGCCCGTTACGGCAAGAGTGCACTGGTTGCGGCGCTGGTGACGGTTATCGCCACCATTGGCTCGCTGCCATACATGGCGCTGCAACTCCAATCGGTCGGCGCAACGCTGCTTGCCCTCGATCCCGACCTGCAATCCAGCGTTTCGGCAGATGAGCTGGTCCTGCTCGTGGCGGGCAGCATGGCATTGTTCGCGATCCTGTTCGGTTCGCGCAGGGGAGACAGCGCCGGCGACAATGCGGGGCTGGTCCTCACGATCGCCGTCGAATCTGTCGTGAAGCTCCTCGCATTGCTGGCTGTGGCAGCCTTTGCCCTAATGCTCATCTTCGCCACGGAAAGCACCACGATGGCCGAGGCCTCGCCCTTTTCTGCCACGCAGATCGATGCCCGCTTCGCCATACTGACGCTTATCGCAGCTTGTGCCGCGCTATGCCTTCCGCGGCAGTTCCACATGACCTTCGTGGAGGCCCAGACCGACCGGGCAAGCCATACGATGCAGTGGCTCTTCCCTGGCTACCTCCTGCTGACCTCTCTGGTGATTGTCCCGATCGTGTTGGCGGGCCTGGCCATCCTGCCAGCGTCCACGCCTTCGGACATGATCGTGATGGCCCTGCCGCTGGCCAGCGGGAACGAGGCTCTCGCACTGTTCGTCTTTATCGGCGGTTTCGCGGCTTCGACCGGCATGATCGTGGTCGCCAGCGTGGCGCTCTCGGCCATGATTACGAACGACCTCGTGTCGCCGCTTGTATTCCGGCGAGAGCTGCGCGGGCGAGGGGACCGTTCCCGGCTTGCGACCCGCCTCCTCATGGTACGGCGCCTCGTCATCGCGGCGCTCCTGTTCTTCGCCTACCTGTTCTATCTGGGCTTCGGTGCCGCCGCGAACCTTGCTGGCCTCGGCACGCTGGCCTTCGCAGCGATGGCGCAGTTTGCGCCCGGGCTGGTGCTGGGCATGGTCAGCCGCCACGGCAACAGGGTGGGCATGGTCTGCGGGCTGGTCGCGGGCTTCGTGTGCTGGCTGACGTTGCTCATCCTTCCCTCGGCGACAGGACAGGCCCCGCCGCTTGCAATCCATCCCGATATGCTCGTTTCAGGCGTGCTCCTCAGCCTCGGCGCCAATGTCGCTGCCTATTGGGCCGGTTCCGCTTTCGGCCGGGAAACGCTTGTGGATGCCGCGCAGGCTGCGGCATTCGTGGCCATGACACCCCCGGGTACGCGCCCTTCTTTCGCAACCAGCAAACGCGTCGGCGACATCCGCCTCCTGCTCGCGCAATTCGTCGGCCAGAAGCGGGCGCTCGAAACCCTCGGGGACGCCTATCGCGACGACGCGCCTGCCGACCAGGAAGTGATGGCGCTTGCCGAGCGCACTATTGCTGGGGTCGTCGGAACGCCGTCGGCCCGGATGCTGATGGCGAGCTGGTCACAGGGCGACCCGGTGCCACTGGAAAAGGTCGTCGCCATGTTCGACGAGACCAACCGGCGCCTGACTTTCAGCGGCGACCTGCTCCAGCTCGCGATCGAGAACATCGACCAGGGCGTGGCGCTGGTGGATGCCGACATGAACCTCGTGGCATGGAATAGCCGCTATCAGGAAATGTTCGGACTGCCCGACGAACTGGCCAGTGTGGGAACGCCAATCGCAGAGCTCATCCGCTTCAATCTGCGGCTCGGCGGCACTGACGAAGACGAGATCGAACGCCAGATCGCGCGCCGCCTCGACCACATGCGGGCAGGCAGGACGCACCGCATGGAACGCGAGCAGCCCGACGGGCGCATCATGCTGATCGTCGGCAATCCGGCGCCGGGCGGCGGCTATGTGACCAGCTACAGCGATGTGACGGCAGAGCGCCGGGCCGAGCAGGCGCTCGAGCAGAAGGTCGCGGAGCGTACGCGTCAGCTTATGGAGGCAAACGAGAAGCTCGAAGCTGCGACCCAGTCCAAGACGCGCTTCCTTGCTGCTGCCAGTCACGATCTGATCCAGCCGCTCAATGCGGCGAGGCTGTTCGCCTCCGCTCTCGGCGAGGAGGTGCGCGGACGCGACCAGCTCGAGCGCCTCGTCAGGGATCTCGACGGTTCGATTTCCTCTGCCGACCGCCTGATCCGCGCGCTGCTCGATATCTCCAAGCTCGACGGCGGCGGCATCGAGCCGAAGCCGGAGCCTGTCGCGCTCGAGGAGATTTTCTGCGAGATCGAGCGCGAGTTTGCCGTGCAGGCGGAGGAGAAGGGGCTGCGTTTCCGCTGCGTGCTGACGAGTGCGTGGTTGCATACCGACCGCGCCCTTCTGGCGAGCATTACGCGCAACCTCGTGAGCAACGCTGTGCGCTACACCGAGGAGGGCGCGGTCCTGCTCGGCGTGCGCAGGACCGGAGAGGATATTTCTCTGTGCGTCTACGATACCGGTCCGGGGATCGCGGAGAAGGATGTCGAGCGGCTGTTCGGAGAGTTCCAGCGCGGCGCCTCGAGCAACCGGGAGGGCCTCGGCCTCGGGCTTGCCATCGTGCGCAGGATCGCCGCGCTGCTCGACGTCGAAATCGTCACGCGCTCAGTGATCGGAAAGGGAAGCCGCTTTTCCGCCAGCCTGCCGGTCCTGCGCTGGCAGACGCGGCCCAAGGCCAAACCGAAGCGGCGCGCCTCGGCGATTGCGGATGCAAGGGTGCTGGTGGTCGATAACGATCCCGCCGTTCTCAGCGCGACATCGGCCGTGCTTTCGAAGTGGGGCCTTCAGGTCACCTGTGCCGGCAGTCTTGCCGAGGCGCGGGCCGTATGTCCGGCAGCACCCGATGTGGCAATCATGGATTTCCGCCTGGACGACGATGAACGTGGTGACGGTGTCTACGATGCGCTGACGAAGGAATGGAGGGTGCGGCCTCCCGCGATCCTGCTCACCGCAGAGGCAGGCGAGGAGACCGAAGCTGCGGCGAAGCGGATGGGCGCGAACCGGTTGCTCAAACCGTCTTCGCCGGCTGCGCTACGGGCCCTGATTTCCGATTGCATCTCCCGAACGCAGGCAGGCGGTCAGGCCTCGGCCGGATCCGCCGTGCCCTGATCCACGATAAGATTGCCGGCCAGCAGGACGGCCTGTGTGCGATTAACCACGCCCAGTTTGCGGAAGATCGCCGTAATGTGGGCTTTCACGGTCGCTTCGCTAATATCGAGCTCATAGGCGATCTGCTTGTTCAGCAGGCCCTCGTTGAGCTGGCCGAGGATGCGACGCTGCGCCGGGGTGAGTGACGCGATGCGGGCGAGGTCGTCATCGGTTTCGTCTTCGCTGTCGGGAAAGCAGCTGTCGCCCTCGCGGACGCAAGAGAGCGCCTCGCGCATTTCGTCGAGGCTGGCGGATTTCGGGATGAAGGCTGCAGCGCCAAGCTGGTTGGCCGCGGCATACACTCTCGGTTCCTCGCTTGCCGACACAATGATGACCGGCAGGGCGGGATGATCCTGGCGGAAGTCCATCAGCGCCGACAGACCGTTCGAATCCTCCATGTGAAGATCGAGCAACAAGGCTTCCGCCCCCTGCTCGACCTCGCAGCGCGCTTCTCCCGCGCTCGACGCTTCGACGATCTCGGCATCTGGCCACACCTTGGCCACCGCATGGCTGAGTGCCGTGCGGAAAAGCGGGTGGTCGTCGGCGATGATAATGCGCTGGGCCATGATGCTCAGCGGTTTTGCCGTCCTTCGATCAATCGATCAACCAAGCTTGGGTCCGCCAGTGTGGATGTATCGCCCAGCGAGCCATAATCGTTCTCCGCAATCTTGCGCAGGATCCGGCGCATGATCTTGCCGCTCCGCGTCTTTGGCAGACCGTCGGTGAACTGGATGTGGTCGGGCGAGGCAATCGGTCCGATCTCCTTGCGGACGTGGCCGCGCAGCTCGGCATAGAGCTCGTCCGATCCCTCTTCGCCGGCGTTCAAGGTGACGTAGCAGTAAATGCCTTGTCCCTTGATGTCGTGCGGGTACCCCACGACCGCGGATTCGGCGACCTTTGCGTGGCTCACGAGCGCGCTCTCGACCTCGGCAGTGCCCATCCGGTGCCCCGAGACATTGATCACGTCGTCGACGCGGCCGGTAATCCAGTAGTAGCCATCCTCGTCCAGGCGGCAGCCGTCCCCGGTGAAATACTTGCCTTTGTAGGTACTGAAATAGGTCTGCTCGAACCTTTCGTGGTCACCGTAGACCGTGCGCGCCTGCCCGGGCCAGCTATGCGTAATGCACAGGTTGCCCTCGGTCGCGCCGTCCAGAACCGCGCCCGCATTGTCGACCAGCTGTGGCTGGATCCCGAAGAACGGGCGGCCTGCGCTGCCCGGCTTCATGTCGTGTGCCGAGGGGAGCGTGGTGATCATAACCCCGCCGGTCTCGGTCTGCCACCAGGTATCGACGATCGGGCAGCGCTTCTCGCCGACAGTCTCGAAATACCAGCGCCAGGCTTCCGGATTGATCGGCTCGCCCACGGTGCCGAGCAGCCGGAGCGAGGACCGGTCGTGCCTGGTCACGAAGTCGTCGCCCTCGCGCATCAGCGCGCGGATCGCCGTGGGCGCAGTGTAGAGGATGTTGACCTTGTGCTTCTCGACCACCTCCCAGAAGCGGTTGTGATCGGGATAGCTCGGCACGCCTTCGAAGATGACCTGCGTGGCGCCGTTCAGCAGTGGACCGTAGGAGATATAGCTATGGCCGGTGATCCAGCCGATATCGGCAGTGCACCAGAACACTTCGCCCGGTTGGTAATCGAACACGTAGTTGAACGTCGTGGCGGTCCAGACGCCATAGCCACCGGTCGTGTGAACCACGCCCTTGGGCTTTCCTGTAGAGCCCGAGGTGTAGAGGATGAACAGGGGGTCCTCCGCGTTCATTTCCTCGCACGGGCAATCGGCATCGCTGGCAAGCTCGTGGTACCACTGGTCGCGGCCGGCTGTCATGGCGATCTCGCCGCCGGTATGGCTAACGACGAGGACGCCTTTGACGCCCGTGTCCTCGCCCAGCTGGTCGAGAGCAGCATCGACATTGGCCTTGAGCGGCACGCGCTTGCTTCCGCGCAGCCCCTCGTCGGCAGTAATCACGAAGCGGCTACCGCAATCCTCGATCCGTCCTGCAAGCGCCTCGGGCGAGAACCCACCGAACACGACAGAGTGGATCGCGCCAAGCCTTGCACAAGCAAGCATTGCGGTGACGCCCTGTACCACCATGGGCATGTAGATCGTCACCCGCTCGCCCTTGGTGACGCCCAGCGCCTTGAGCGCATTCGCCATCGCGACAACTTCAGCGTGAAGCTGGCGATAGGTGAGGGTGCGCCCGGGGGTTTCGGGATCGTCGGGCTCGAAAATCAGCGCGGTTTCGTTGCCGCGATCTGTCAGGTGCCGGTCGACTGCGTTGTGGCACAGGTTGAGTGTGCCGTCGTCAAACCAGCTGATTCCGACCGGGTCAAAGGACCAATCGCCGGCCTTGCTCGGCGCGCTCGTCCAGTCCAGTCGGCTGGCCTGCTCGAGCCAGAAACCGTCGCTGTCCTCGACCGAACGGCGGTACAGTTCGTCATACTGCTCCGGCGTACAGTGGGTTTCGGTGGCGTCGCTGATCCGGTGAACTGCATTGAGCATGGTCGGTCTACCTTTCCCGACTCGGAATAGCACTAGGGCAAGGGGCTTCGCTGTCAGACCAAGGTCTTACGACTATCTGCCGATTTATCCTTCCTATGATGGAGGTGCATTGTCCCTCCCTATAACAAACGAGGGAGATTGGACATGCTTGGCTGCAAGGTAAGGAAAGGATTTCGCGTAGCTCTTCTGGCGGGGTCCTGCCTCGCGGCGACGCCAGCCGCAGCGCAGGACGCAGAGTTCGAAGCGCGGCTCGATCGGCTCGAGACGCTGGTCATGGGGTTGATCGAACGGCTCGATGCGCAGGAAGGCCAGATGGAGGCCAACCAGGCCGAGAGCGCTGCGGCGGCCGAGGCGGCCCTCGCCGAAACCAGGGCAATGCAGGCACGCCAGGAAAAGCTTGCCGCGCAGATCGAGGAGCCCAAGAAGCAGGAAGACAAGGGCTTCCGCGTCGGCAACACCACGGTTTCCTATGCCGGATACGTCAAGCTCGATGCGATTTCCCAGCGCACCAGTGGTGGGCAGGTCGCATCGGGCAGCATCGTGCGCGATTTCCTCATTCCCGGTGCCATCCCGGTGGGCGGGGAGGCCTCGGGCTGGGATACCGATTTTAACGCCCGCCAGTCGCGCTTCATCTTCAAGACATCGACCGACGTCGGCGCCGAACATACGCTGAATTCGCAGATCGAACTCGACTTCATGGTCACGCCGGGCGGCGACGAGCGCATTTCGAACAGCTACCAGCCGCGCCTGCGCCAGGCTTTCATCACCTATGACAACTGGCTGTTCGGCCAGACGTGGTCGACTTTCCAGAACGTCGGCGCGCTGCCTGACAGCCTCGATTTCATTGGAACGACGCCTGGCACGGTTTTCGAGCGCCAACCCATGGTCCGCTATGCCAATGGCGGGCTGATGCTGGCAGTCGAACAGCCGGAAACGACTGTGACGACGCCTGCGGGTGGCCGCCTGCTGGCCGGTGACGACACGCTCCCCGACTTCGTTGCCCGTTACAATCTCGGCGGCGACTGGGGCTCGATTACCGCTGCAGGCATCCTGCGCAACCTGCGCATTGCCGATGACGACTTCGGTACCGGCGAGGACAGTGCAGTCGGCTACGGCTTGAGCCTGTCGGGCAAGATCGCGCTTGGCGCCAAGGACGACCTCCGCTTCATGGGCACGGTCGGCGACGGCCTTGGCCGTTACATCGGACTCAACATCGTCAATGACGCGGCGCTCGACGCCAACGGTGATCTCGATCCGATCTTCACCTATTCGGGTTTTGCTGCCTATCGCCACCTGTGGTCGGACAAGCTTCGCTCGAGCGTGGCTGGGTCCTACTTCAAGGCGGACAACCCGGTCCTGCTCACCACCGGCGCGGTGACCGACGAAAGCTGGAACGTGCTGGCAAACATCATATACTCGCCGTCACGCCCGATCGATATCGGCCTCGAATACATGTACGCCGAGCGCACGCTCGAGAGCGGAGAGTCCGGAAACCTGCAGAAGGTCCAAGTTTCGACCAAGTACTCCTTCTAAAGGTCATCCGAAATCAAGC
>NZNW01000094.1 GCA_002695065.1 Salinicola sp.
CGTCGATATGGTTGGTGGGCCGATGGTTTGGTGTTATAGTGAACACCGTTTCCAAACCATTTGACTGTCAGGTCGATGCCCATGATCAAACAACGAACGCTGCAGAACACGATCCGCGCCACAGGCGTAGGGCTCCATTCCGGAGAAAAAGTGTATCTGACGTTGCGTCCTGCGACGCCCAACACGGGCATCGTCTTCGTGCGTACCGACCTCGACCCGGTGGTGCACATCCCTGCACACGCTGAAAGCGTCACCGACACCAACCTCTGCACGGCGCTCTCCAAGGATGGCGTCAAGGTTGCCACCGTCGAGCACCTGATGTCGGCGTTCGCGGGGTTGGGGATCGACAACGCCTACGTCGAATTGAGCGCACCCGAAGTGCCGATCATGGATGGCAGCGCCGGCCCCTTCGTCTTCCTGATCCAGTCGGCGGGTATTGCCGAGCAGTCGGCGCCGAAGCAGTTCATTCGTATCAAGCGCGAAGTGACCGTCAACGACGACGGCAAGCAGGCGACTTTTCTGCCGCACAATGGATTCAAGGTCAGTTTCGCGATCGATTTCGATCACCCCGTCTTCGAACAGCAGAAGCAGACCGCGACCGTCGATTTTTCCACGACTTCCTTCGTCAAGGAGGTGTCGCGAGCGCGCACGTTCGGTTTCATGCGCGACCTGGAGTTCCTGCGCTCGCAGAACCTGGCGCTGGGGGGGAGCCTCGACAACGCCATCGTCGTCGACGACTACCGTATCGTGAACCAGGATGGCCTCCGCTACGACGACGAGTTCGTGAAGCACAAGATGCTCGATGCGATCGGCGATCTCTACCAGCTCGGCTACAGCCTGATCGGCGAGTTCAGAGGCTACAAGTCCGGTCATGGGCTCAACAATCAGCTCTGCCGTGAACTGCTGGCTCATCCGGAGGCTTACGAGATCGTGACGTTCGAAGAGACGTCGCAGTCGGCGCCGATATCCTACGCGGCGCCAGCCATGGCCTGAGTAGCGCTGGCACACCCTGGAAAGCATCATCTCCAGCCGTTGAATTCGACGCCGATCCCAGGATCGGCGTCGTCGTTTCCGATCAGTTGGTCCCGCCCCTCGACCCATGGGCAGCGCGATGCCTGACGCGGGGCAGCATGAGCGTTCAGCCCGGCTCAGGTGGCGGAACCGTCGTCCGATTCCGGTGCGACTTGGGCGTGGGAGGCCAGCCGGTTCAGCGAGCGCTTGAGCGGGGAGTCTTCCAGGCCCTCCGCGCAGTGGGAGAGTGCGTCGGCGCCGGCGGGCGACAGTCGACGCGTCTGGCGTGGCAGCGCCTTGACGGGCCGGATCGGGCGTACCTTCAGCGAGAATTTCATCACCGCCTCGAAACCGGGCAGTTGGTGCAGCAGCTCGAGCAGCCGGGGCTGTTCGTAACGCAGCCACGTCAACCATGCGGCGCGATCGGTGATCAGCGTCAACACGCCGTTGCGGTAGCCGCCGACGTAGAGGTGCTCGGCCACGTCCGGTGGGAGTTGTCGCCTCAGGTGGTTCTGGGCGCGTTCGATCAACGTCGCCATGCGCATCACGTCGCCCAATCCTCCCGGTTGCTCAAGGAGTCGGGAAACGGGCTGGGCTCGTAAACGCTTAGCCTTTATACTCATCGGCTTGCACGCGGTGGGGAAAGACCCGCTAAACCTATCACGGCGCGGAGTTCGTCGACAGCATGACTTCGGTCAAAGCGCAGTCCGGTCAGCGTGGCGCCATCTGGCGCCCCCGGCAGCGAGCCCATTGGTGGCTGGCCAGTGTGCTGGTCGGTTGTCTGCTGCCCGCGGGCTTGATGCCCGCCGAGGCGATGCGGCTGGCCGAGCGTTTGACTCAGGTCTACCTGATGGCCCCGGAGGCCATTCGGGCCGAGTCCCGGCGCGTCGCACGCATCGCCGCCAAGCGTCCCCTGCACCCGCGGACCATGACCCCCTCGCCGCAGCCGCGGCGGATTCCCCTCGAACCCCTGGTTGCCCCCAGCGCCGCCCTGGACGTGCTGTCCCGCCGAGGCCCGCCTGTGTCCGCCTGATGACCGTCATATCTCTCTCATCATCACCGGCAGCCGGTGCTGGCCTCGTCGTCGCATGGCTGCCTCCGGGGCACGCAGGAATACATCATGTTGAATGCAATACTACACAAGCTGGTCGGTTCCAAGAACGACCGCGACGTCAAGCGCATGCGCAAGCAGGTGGCGGCGATCAACGAACTGGAAGCCCAGTTCGAAGCGCTCGATGACACGGCGCTCAAGGCCAAGACTGCCGAGTTTCGTCGTCGCCTGGCCGATGGCGAGAAGCACGAATCCATGCTGCCGGAAGCGTTCGCCACCGTCCGGGAGGCGAGCAAGCGCGTGCTCGGCATGCGTCATTTCGATGTCCAGATGGTTGGCGGCATGGCGCTGCACGAGGGCCGGATCGCCGAGATGAAGACCGGTGAGGGCAAGACGCTGGTCGGGACGTTGTCGGTCTACTTCAATGCGCTGCTGGGAAAAGGCGTGCATGTGGTCACGGTCAACGACTACCTGGCCAGCCGTGACGCCAACTGGATGCGCCCGCTCTACGAATTCCTCGGGCTCAGTGTCGGGGTCATCGCCTCCGGCCAGCCGAACGAGGAGAAGAAGCAGGCTTATGCCTGCGATATCACCTATGGGACCAACAACGAGTACGGCTTCGACTACCTGCGCGACAACATGGCCTTCTCGCTGCAGGACAAGGTCCAGCGACCGCTGCACTACGCGATCATCGACGAGGTCGACTCGATCCTGATCGATGAAGCGCGCACGCCGCTGATCATCTCCGGCCCCGTGGAAGAGAACGTCGAACTCTATCGCACCATTCACGCGCTCTCCAAGCAGCTCAAGCAGTGTAGCGACGAGGAGGACCCGACCACCGGCGATTTCCTGATCGACGAGAAGCAGAAGCAGGTGGAGTTGACGGAGGAGGGTCACCAGCAGGTCGAGCAGCTGATGCGGGAGGCGGGCCTGCTCAAGTCGGAAGACTCGCTCTACGCGGTCCAGAACCTCGGGCTGCTGCAGCATATCCACTCGGCGCTGCGGGCTCGCTGCCTCTACCATCGCGATGTCGACTACATCGTCTCGGACGGCAACGTGGTGATCGTCGACGAGCACACCGGGCGTACCATGCCGGGTCGCCGCTGGTCCGAAGGTCTGCACCAGGCGGTGGAAGCCAAGGAAGGGGTGGCGATCCAGCGCGAGAGCCAGACGCTGGCCTCCACCACCTTCCAGAACTATTTCCGCCTCTACGAGAAATTGGCCGGGATGACCGGTACCGCCGACACCGAGGCCTTCGAGTTCAATCACATCTACGGGCTCGACGTGCTGGTGATTCCCACCAATCGTCCGTTGGCGCGCCAGGATCTGAACGATCTGGTCTACCTGAGTGCCGAGGAGAAGTACGCCGCGATCATCGAGGACGTCAACACGCAGCGCGAGGCCAACCGGCCGGTGCTGGTGGGTACCGCGTCCATCGAGACCTCGGAGTATCTCTCCAAGCTGATGCAGGTGAAGCAGATTCCCCACAACGTCCTCAACGCCAAGCAGCACGAAAGCGAGGCCGAAATCATTGCCCAGGCGGGTCGCCCCGGCGCCGTCACGCTGGCCACCAACATGGCGGGCCGGGGTACCGATATCGTGCTCGGCGGCAACTGGGAAGCCGAGGTCGCCAAGCTCGAGGATCCCAGCGAGGCGCAGATCGAGTCGATCAAGGCGGAGTGGCAGCAGCGTCATGATGCCGTGCTCGAGTCCGGCGGCCTGCACGTGATCGGCTCCGAGCGGCACGAGTCCCGCCGGATCGACAACCAGCTGCGTGGCCGTGCCGGCCGCCAGGGTGACCCGGGCTCGACACGTTTCTTCCTGTCGCTGGAAGACAGCCTCATGCGCCTGTTCGGCTCCGACCGGGTACAGCGTCTGATGGGTGCGCTGGGGCTCGAGGAGGGCGAGGCCATCGAGCACAAGATGGTCTCCAACGCGGTCGAGCGGGCGCAGAAGAAGGTCGAAGGCCGCAACTTCGACATCCGCAAGCAGCTGCTGGAGTACGACGACGTCTCCAACGACCAGCGCCGGGTCATCTACGAGCAGCGCGACGATATCCTCGCCGCCGACGATATCTCCGACAACGTCGCCAGCATCCGCGACGAAGTGCTCGAGCAGACGATCTCCGAGTACGTGCCGCCCCAAAGTCTGCCGGAGCAGTGGGAACTGGCGGGGCTGCAGGATCAGCTCAAGCAGGAGTTCAACATTGCCCTGCCACTGGTGCAGTGGGCGGAGGAGGACGACAACTTCAACGAGGAAGTGCTGCGTCAACGCCTGCTGGACCAGCACCGTGGCCAATATCTCGCCAAGGTCGAAGCGATCGGTAGTGAAATGATGCGACGCTTCGAGAAGCAGGTGATGCTGCAGGTGCTGGATACACGCTGGAAGGAGCACCTGCAGTCGATGGATCACCTTCGCCGCGGCATTCACCTGCGGGGCTATGCCCAGAAGAATCCGAAGCAGGAGTACAAGCGCGAGGCGTTCGAGCTGTTCCAGTCGCTGCTCTACAACATCAAGCATGACGTTACCCGTATCCTGAGCCATGTGCAGGTGCGGCGTCAGGAAGAGGTCGAGGATCTGGAGCGCCAGCGTCGCGAAGCGCTCGAGCGGGAGAAGGCGGCCAGCCAATCGGTCCACGAGGAGGCTGTCACCGCGGCCCGGCAGACGGCCGAAGGGGCGGGGGAAGCGGCAGACGAGCCGGCCGAGGATGGTGCCCAGCCGGTGCGCCGGGAGGGCCCGAAAGTCGGACGTAACGATCCTTGCCCGTGCGGTTCCGGCAAG
Source organism: Salinicola sp. (assembly GCA_002695065.1). Classification (GTDB taxonomy): domain Bacteria; phylum Pseudomonadota; class Gammaproteobacteria; order Pseudomonadales; family Halomonadaceae; genus Salinicola. The sequence continues at coordinate 4,844 of NZNW01000094.1, forward strand.
AAGTACAAGCAGTGCCATGGTGCGCTGAGCTGAGAATGGCCAGGAACACGGGGCAGGCCTGTGTTCCTCGAGGAGAATGGGATGGCCGTAGGTAAATCACTGTTTCCCCGGATGCCGGCGCTCGAGGGCGTGCGACTGGGAACCGCGATGGCGGGTATCAAGAAGCCGAACCGTCGTGATCTGGTGGTGATCGAGGTGCCCGAGGGCGCCTCCGTCGCCGCCACGTTCACCCGCAACGCCTTCTGCGCGGCGCCCGTGCACGTCGCTCGGGACCACCTGCAGCAGGCGACGCCACGCTTCCTGCTGATCAATACCGGCAATGCCAATGCCGGTACCGGTGCCCGCGGCCGCAACGATGCCGAGGCGTGCTGCCGTGCGCTGGCTGCGCTAACCGGAACCGAGGGCCATCATGTACTGCCGTTCTCGACCGGGGTGATCGGGGAGCCGCTGCCGGTGGCCCGAATCACGGACGGTCTGGCCGCCGCCCTGGAAGCGCTGGACGCCGACGGCTGGGCGCTCGCCGCCGAGGGCATCATGACCACCGATACCCGGATCAAGGGCGCTTCGGCCCAGGTCGAGCTCGGCGGTGGTACGGTCACCATCAACGGGATCAGCAAGGGCTCCGGAATGATCCAGCCCAACATGGCGACCATGCTCGGATTCGTCGCCTGCGATGCGGCGATCGATCAGGACCGGCTCCAGCAGTGGCTGCGCGAAGCGGTGCGGGTCTCTTTCAACTCGATCACGGTGGATTCGGATACCTCCACCAACGATGCCTGCACGCTGATCGCCACCGGCCGTGGCCCGCGTGTCGAGTCGGCCGACGATGAACGTCGGTTCCGCGAGGCGCTGACATCGGTGCTCGTCGAACTGGCGCAGGCGATCATCCGTGATGGCGAAGGGGCGACCAAGTTCGTCACGTTGCAGGTCGAGGAGGCGGAAAGCGTCGACGAGGCGCGGGCGGTGGCGTTCACGGTCGCCCATTCGCCGCTGGTCAAGACGGCGCTCTACGCCAGCGACGCCAACTGGGGTCGAATCCTGGCCGCCGTCGGGCGGGCGCCGGTGAAGGATCTGGACGTCGAGCGCATCGTCATCGATCTCGGTGGCGAGCGCCTGGTGGAGCATGGCGGTCGCGCCGACGGTTACACCGAAGAGGCGGGGAGTCGGGTGATGGCGCAGGAGGAGATCGTCATCCGGATCCGCCTCGGTCGCGGCGGCGCCAGCGCCACGATCTGGACATCGGACCTGTCCCACGATTACGTATCGATCAACGCGGATTACCGCAGTTGAACGCTTTCTGACGGAGAGCGATATTCCGAAGCCGGATGTCGCCGTCAAACACTGAAGTGGCGCGAGAGACTTAGCAAGATGATCAAGAGACGGGTCCATGTGGCGGCTGCCGCCGTCATCCGAGGCGACGGGCGAGTGCTGATTGCCAGGCGTCCGGCGACGGTCGACCAGGGCGGTCTGTGGGAGTTTCCGGGGGGCAAGCTGGCACCCTACGAAACCGGCTTCGAGGCGCTCAAGCGGGAGCTGAGCGAGGAACTCGGCATTCAGATCCTGCGCGCACAGCCGTTGATTCGGGTGCATCACGAGTACGCCGACAAGCATATCCTGCTGGATGTCTGGCAGGTACGCGAGTACGAAGGCGACCCCTACGGCAGAGAGGGGCAGCCGGTGCGGTGGGTCGAGGTCGACGATCTGACCAACTACGCCTTCCCGGCGGCCAATCTGCCGATTCTGCGCGCGGTGGCGCTGCCCCAGGAGTATCTCATCACCGCCGAAGAGGCGGATGACTCCGTCTTTCTCGACCGGCTCGAGCGTGCCCTGAAAGAGGACAGCATCCGCCTGGTGCAGTTGCGCGCCAAGGGGCTGGATGACCTGGCCTACCAGGCCCGTGCGGAGAAGACCCTGGAACTGTGCCGGCGCTACGGCGCCAAGTTGCTGCTGAACGCCGATCCCGAGTGGCTGCAGCGGGTCGATGCCGACGGCATTCATCTGACCAGCGCCAGGCTGATGGAGCTCAAGCGACGCCCGGTTCCCAGCGACAAGTGGCTGGGCGCCTCGACCCATGGCGAAGAACAGCTGACCCAGGCCGGGCAGATCGACTGCGACTTCGTCACCCTCTCGCCGTTGGCGCCGACCCCATCGCATCCTGAAGCGGTGACGATCGGGTGGCACGATTTCCAGCAGATGGTGGAGATGGCGGCGATGCCGGTCTTCGCGCTGGGCGGGATGACGCGCCACCATGCGAATCAGGCGCGGGCCGTCGGGGCGCAGGGGATCGCATCGATTCGCGATTTCTGGCGTAACGATTCCTGAGCCACGAGCCACGAGCCACGAGCCACGGGCTACGGGCTAAGAGCCAAGAGCCAAGAGCCAAGAGCCAAGAGCCAAGAGCCAAGAGCCAAGAGCCAAGAGCCAAGAGCCAAGAG
>NZNW01000095.1 GCA_002695065.1 Salinicola sp.
CCCGCCAGTCGAGATAGCGTTGACGCTCGGCCGTATCGGCGGCGTTCTGCCACTGCGGATGCGCGACGAGATCGATGCAGTCCACCGGGCAGGGCGCGATACACAGTTCGCAGCCGGTGCATTCGGATTCGATGACCGTGTGCATCTGCTTGGCGGCACCGAGAATGGCATCGACGGGGCAGGCCTGGATGCACTTGGTGCAGCCGATGCATTCGGCCTCGCGAATCACGGCCAGCAACGGTGTCTGGGGCGGCTCGATCAGTTCGAGAGGCAGTTGGCCGGTGAGCGCTGCCAGTCGGTCACGCGTGGCCTCGCCACCGGGCGGGCAGCGGTTGATCGCCTCGCCCTCCACGATCGCCTCGGCGTAGGGGCGGCAGCCGTCATGGCCGCACTTGCCGCATTGGGTCTGCGGCAGTTCGGCATCGATACGTTCGACGGTGATAGCGGCTGTCATGAGGTTTCCGAAATAGCGGGACGAACGGCCGCCCCCTGGCAGGGACAGCGCGGCATTATAGACTTTTGCCACGTACGCTTCGAGATTCTGGCCTGCAATTGGGCCCAAGCAAAACGCGCGACCGAGGCCGCGCGTTCATCGAATATGACTCCGCCGGCTAATCAGGTGACTCGCTGGCCGGGCTTGGCGCCGCTGTCCGGCGACATCAGATAGATTCCGTCTTCATCGCCCGCGGCCAGCACCATGCCTTCGGAGACGCCGAAGCGCATCTTGCGCGGCGCCAGGTTGGCGACCATCACCGTCAGCCGGCCTTCCAGCGCCTCCGGCGCATACGCCTTGCGGATGCCGGAGAACACGGTGCGCGTTTCGCCCCCCAGGTCGAGGGTCAACTCGAGCAGCTTGTTGGAGCCTTCGACATAGCTGGCCTTCTCGATCCTGGCGATGCGCAGGTCGACCTTGATGAAATCGTCGAACGCGATCTCGTCGCCGATCGGCTCGTCCACCAGTGGCGTATTCTGGAGCGCTTCGGCGGGGTTCGAGGGGGCTTTTCCGGTCAATTTCTTCTCCTCCTCGAGCACCTCCTTGGAGGCCTCGATCATCGATTCGATCCTATCGCTCTCGACACGGGTCATCAGCGGCTTGAACTTGCCGATGACATGACCTTCCAGTACCTGCTGGCGGCTCGCCCAGGCGAGGCTGTCGACCTGCAGGAACCGTCGCGCCTGCTCGGCCATTGCCGGCACCACCGGCTGCAGGTAGACCATCAGGGTGCGGAACAGATTGATCCCCACCGAGCAGATATCGATCACTTCCTGCTCGCGACCGCCTTCCTTGGCCAGCACCCACGGCGCCTTGTCGGCGATGTAGGTATTGGCCTCGTCGGCGAGTTCCATCACCTTGCGCATGGCGCGGCCGAACTCACGGGCCTCGAAATCGGCGGCGATCTCATCGCCGGCGTGGATGAACCTGGCGACGAGTTCCGGTTCGGCGCAGGTCGAAGAGAGCTGCCCGTCGGCGAGCTTGTTGATGAAGCCCGCGCAGCGGCTGGCGATATTGACCACCTTGCCGACCAGGTCCGAGTTGACCCGCGCCGCGAAATCCTCGAGGTTGAGGTCGAGATCGTCGACCCGGGAGGTCAGCTTGGCGGCGAAGTAGTAGCGCAGGTATTCCGGGTTGAGATGCTCGGCGTAGGTCTGCGCCTTGATGAAGGTGCCGCGGGACTTGGACATCTTGGCGCCGTTGACGGTGACGAAGCCGTGGCAGTTGACGCCGGTCGGCGTGCGCATGCCGGCGCCTTCGAGCATTGCCGGCCAGAACAGCGCATGAAAGTAGACGATGTCCTTGCCGATGAAGTGATAGACCTCGGCGTTGGAGTCCGCCTTCCAGTAGCTGTCGAAATCGAGACCTTCGCGGTCGCACAGGTTCTGAAAGCTCGCCAGATAGCCGATCGGCGCGTCCAGCCAGACGTAGAAATACTTGCCCGGCGCATCGGGGATCTCGAAGCCGAAGTAGGGCGCATCGCGGGAGATGTCCCACTCGTTGAGACCGGCCTCGAACCACTCCTGCAGCTTGTTGGCGATCTGCGGTTGCACGCGACCGGAGCGCGTCCACTGCTTGAGGAACTCCTCGAAGTTCGGCAGCTTGAAGAAGTAGTGAGTCGAAGTGCGCACTTCCGGCGTGGCGCCACTGATCGCCGACACCGGATTGATCAGCTCCGCCGGGGTGTAGGTCCCACCGCACACTTCGCAGTTGTCGCCGTACTGGTCCTCGCTGCCGCACTTCGGGCAGGTGCCCTTGATGAAACGGTCGGCCAGGAACAGACCCTTGACCGGATCGTACATCTGCTCGATGTCGCGGGTGCTGATATGGCCGGCATCGCGCAGTGCGGTGTAGATGCGCTCGCTGTGGAGGCGGTTCTCTTCGGAATGGGTCGAGTGGTAGTTGTCGAAGGCCACGCCGAACCGGGCGAAGTCCGCCTGGTGCTCCTGGCTGACCTTGCTGATCAACTGCTCCGAGGTGATGCCTTCCTGCTCGGCCCGCAGCATGATCGCGGTGCCGTGGGCGTCGTCGGCGCAGACGTAGTGGCACTCGTGGCCGCGGCTCTTCTGAAAGCGTACCCAGATATCGGTCTGGATGTACTCCAGCAGATGGCCCAGGTGGATCGAGCCGTTGGCATAAGGCAGCGCGCTGGTGACGAGGATCTGGCGCGAAAGCGAGGCGTTGTTCGACATGGCGACTGGAACATTCCCGTAACGAAACCCGAGGCGGCGCGGTATCGAAGGCCCCGCCGGGTGGATAGGCTGTAAACGTGGTCGACGATTGTAGCACCGATGGCGGGGGCTTTGCGTCGGGTGCGAGCGGGGTCATGGGCATTGTCCCGGCTGGCCGCGGGCGAGGGCCTTCAGGGCGGTCCGGACCGTTTATGTTCTATGCTGCCGGTTACGATCTCTCCTCCCATGTGGGCCCCCATCCCTGAACAGAGGTGATTCCCATCGCTCTCCATCGTCATGGCTGGCGCACCGCCGGTCTCTCCGTCGTCTTCATCTGGTTCGCCATCGGCGGCATCGGCCATTTCGTGATGCTGGACGCCTTCGCGTCGATCATCCCGCCGGGTTTGCCCTGGCCCGACGCGGCGGTGCTGATCAGCGGCTTCTTCGAACTGCTGGGGGCGGTCGGCATCTTGCTGCCGCGCTTTCGCGCGCTGGCAGGCTGGGGACTGGTGGTGCTGACCATCTGCGTGACGCCGGCCAATGTCTACATGTGGCTCCATCCAGAGCGGTTTCCCCAGGTCCCCGAGTGGCTGCTGTTGTGGCGATTGCCGTTCCAGGTCTTGCTGCTGCTGTGCATCTTGGCTTCGACGCAGCGCCGGTTTCCCGGCTGGCCAGCATCTACGCAAGACTAGGATCCAGTTCACATCTTCTAGGGTGTTACAGTTAGCGGCCAAACCGTTACCGCCGACCGTTGCTCAAGGAACCCCGGATGGCCGAAATCGATCTTTCCCAGTCACTATGGATGCTGCTCTTCTTCGTCGCGTTGGGTTGGCTGGCGGCGCGGCGATTGAGGGTCGATCCTCGGCCGATAGCGACGCTACTCGTCTACATCATTTCACCGCTGACCTTCTTCCATGGCCTGACCCAGGGGCAGCCCAGTGCCGACAAGCTGGTACTGACGCTCAGCGTGCTGCTGCTGGCGACCTGCCTCTGTCTTGCGGTCAACTGGGTAGCCAGCCGCTTTTTTGCCGAACAGGAACGGGCGCTACTGGCCTTTTCCGCCGGGACCGGCAATACGGGCTATTTCGGTTTCCCGATCGCGCTGGTGCTGCTGCCGCCGGAGGGGGTCACGCTCTATCTCTTCTGCATGCTGGGCGTCTCGCTCTACGAGTTCACGGTCGGTTTCTATGTCAGCGCCAGGGGACGTTTCTCGGTGAAGGAGAGCCTGACCCGACTGGCGAGGCTGCCGCTGATCTACGCGTTCGCGGCCGGCATGCTGGTCAGCGCTCTCGGCTGGCAGGTGCCGGACGTCGTCGCGGATGGGCTCGACTACTTCAAGTACTGTTTCACGGTGCTGGGGATGATGATCATCGGCATGACGCTGGGGCGCGTGACGTGGCGGGAGTTCGACCTGCGCTTCGTCGCCGGCTGCGTGCTGGGGCGCTTCGTCGTCTGGCCACTGGCGACGCTAATGATGGTGCTGCTGCTGCGGATGAGCGTGGGCGTCTCGGACTCGCTGGCGCTGGCATTTCTGCTCATCGGCGCCGTCCCCATGGCCGCCAATGTGGTGGTCATCGCCATGGAGCTGGAGATTCGCCCCGAGAAGGGCGCCATCGCCGTACTGATCACCACACTGGCCGCACCCTTGCTGATACCGGTCTATCTCGGGTTCGCGCTGCCGTGGGTGCTCTCCTTCTGAGTGCTCTCCGAACGGAAAGGGACGGGTGTCGACCACCGTGCAATCGAATAGCGTGACGCAACAGGGTTTCATTCTGACCCGCCAATGGCAGGACACGCCGACCGGTACCGATGTATCGCTTTGGCTGGCCACCGATGACGGGCCGCGACTGGTGCGCCTGCCGCCGCAGAGATCGGTGGCTTTCGTCCCGGCTGATCAGCGCGAGAGCGTCGAGCGCTCGATTCGCCATGAGCGCGATGTCGAACTGCGCGAACTCGAGCTGAAGGACTTCGATCTCCGTCCGGTGCTCGGCCTCTACTGTCGCCAGCATCGGCAGTTGATGAACCTGGAGCGACGTCTCGCCGACGCCGGTGTCGATCTGCTCGAGGCCGATATCCGACCGCCGGACCGTTATCTGATGGAGCGTTTCATTACCGCGCCGGTCGTGGCAATGGCGACCCAGGCGGCCGACGGTTCCCTGGTCGATGCCCAGTTGAAGCCGGCGCCGGACTATCGGCCGCAGCTGACACTCTGCTCGCTGGACATCGAGACCAGCGAGCGCGGCGAGCTCTACTCGATCGGCCTGCATGGATGCGGCCAGCGCATCGTCTACATGCTGGGGCCGCTGGCGGGCAACGGGAGCAAGGCCGATCGCGAGCGGGATTTCGAACTCGTCTACTGCGACTCCCGCGCCGATCTGCTGCACGCGCTGAACGGCTGGTTCGCGCGCTTCGACCCGGATGCGATCATCGGCTGGAGCGTGATCCAGTTCGACCTGCGCCAGCTGCAGCGTCACGCAGATCGCCTGAATGTCGCCTTGCGGCTGGGGCGAGGCGGAGCGCCGGTGGAGTGGCGGGCGCATGGTCACCAGCCCAATCACTATTTCGTCACCATTCCGGGGCGGCTGGCGATCGACGGTATCGAGGCGCTGCGCTCGGCGACCTGGAGCTTTCCCTCCTTCAGCCTCGAAAACGTCGCCCAGACGCTGCTCGGCGAGGGCAAGGCGATCGACAACCCCTATCAACGCATGGCGGATATCAACCGCATGTTCGCGGAGGACAAGCCGGCGCTGGCCCGCTACAACCTCAAGGATTGCGAGCTGGTGACGCGCATCTTCGAGCACACCCGGATCATCGACTTCCTGCTCGAACGGGCAAGCGTCACCGGGCTCTCCGCCGATCGCAGCGGTGGCTCCGTCGCGGCATTTTCCCATCTCTATCTGCCGCGCATGCACCGGCTCGGGTTCGTCGCCCCGACCCTGGGCAGCCGCGACGGCGACGACAGCCCGGGCGGCTACGTGATGGACTCGCGTCCGGGCCTCTACGATTCGGTGCTGGTGCTCGATTTCAAGAGTCTCTATCCCTCGATCATCCGCTCGTTTCTGATCGATCCGGTCGGCCTGGTGGAAGGGTTGCGCACGCCGGATGACGCACACTCGGTGGCGGGGTTCCTGGGGGCGAGGTTTTCCCGAACCGCCCATGCGCTGCCGGCGATCGTCGAGCAGGTGTGGGAAGGGCGCGAGGCGGCCAAGCGCGAGGGCAACGCGCCGCTGGCCCAGGCGTTGAAGATCATCATGAACGCGTTCTATGGCGTGCTCGGCTCGCGGGGCTGCCGGTTCTTCGATCCGCGGCTGGCTTCGTCGATTACCATGCGCGGTCACGAGATCATGCGCCGCACGCGAGAGCTGATCGAGACTGAGGGTTATACCGTTATCTATGGCGATACCGACTCGACATTCGTGTGGTTGGGCAAAGCCCACGAGGCCGAAGCCGCCAACACGATCGGGAAACGGTTGGTGGCCAGGGTCAATGCCTGGTGGCAGCGGCATCTGCGAGACGAGCTACAGCTCGAAAGCGCCCTGGAATTGCAGTTCGAGACGCACTTCACACGCTTTCTGATGCCGACCATTCGTGGCACGGAAGAGGGCAGCAAGAAACGCTATGCCGGCCTGGTCCGCGAGGCGGACGGGAGCGAGCGACTGGTCTTCAAGGGGCTGGAGTCGGTGCGTGCCGACTGGTCGCCGCTGGCCCAGGCTTTCCAGCGCGAACTCTACCGGCGGATCTTCGCCGACGAACCCTATCGCGATTACGTGCGCGAGACCGTGCAGCAGACACTGGCCGGGGAGAACGACGATCAACTGGTGTATCGCAAACGGCTCAGGCGCAAGCTGGAAGATTATCAGCGCAACGTCCCGCCCCACGTGCGCGCGGCGCGCCTGGCCGACGAGTTCAACCGCCAGATGGCGCGCCCGCTCCAGTACCAGAATGGGGGCTGGATACGCTACCTGATCACGGTCGCCGGCCCGGAGCCGTTGGAAAATCGGCGTTCGGCGATCGACTACGAGCACTACATCAGTCGGCAGCTCCAACCGGTTGCCGATGGCATCCTGCCGTTCGTGGGCGACGATTTCGAAAAGATCACCGGTCGACAGCTGGGGCTTTTCTGAATGACCGCGATCGATCTATCCCGGCGCCACTGACGCCACCTGCCGATTGACAGCCTCCGGGCGCGGTGCTAAATACGCGCTGCCGGCAATCGTGCCGGTGCTGCGCCAGGCAACCGGGCACGTGGGTGCGCGGTGCCGGGTGCCCCTCGAGGATTCATGCAAGATGGCATTCCGCCGTATTCTGATGGCGTCTGGTTTGGTCGTGGCGATGGCCGGCTGCGCCTCCAATACCTTCGCGCCCAATTACCAGTCGAACAATACCGATGTCCTGCGGATCGGTGGTGAGCGCCCCGATGCCGCAGCCCCAGCCGTCGAGGATCTTGGCTCGTTCTGTGTCCAGACCAACCAACAATGGAACGATCAAGGCAAGACGCCGGACGGTCAGCGTCTGTGGGTGAAGAGCACGCTGCGCCAGGCGGTGGCGTGTCGCTGAGCCACTGAGTCCTCGGCCTTCGGTCGGCTGCCCGCGGGGCGTCGCCAGCGGCACGGTACAAGAGGCTCGAACCGTAACGGGTTCGAGCCTTTTTTTGGCCTATGCTGAGGGGCGTGTCCGATCGGTGGATCAAGCTCGCCTGGGGTTGTCTGCCGACGATCGCGTCGCCATGTACCCAACAGCTGGCACGCACGCGAACGGTGCCGAAAAGGGGAGGGAAACGGATGACCTACGAGCTCTACTACTGGCCGGGCATTCCCGGTCGTGGCGAATTCGTCCGCCTGGCGCTGGAGGATGCCTGCGCGGATTATATCGATGTCGGCAAGCGGTCCCCCGACAAGGGGGGCGGCGCGGGTGCCGTCAGCGAATTCATCCACGGTAGCGACCTGGGACAGCCGCATTTCGCGCCACCGGTGTTGAAGGCCGAAGGGTTCGTCATTTCCCACGTCGCCAACATCCTGCAGTTTCTCGGCCCCCGGCTGGGGTTGGTGCCGGAGGATGAGGCCGGCCGCTTCTGGGCCAACGGACTGCAGTTGACGCTGACGGATTTCGTCGCCGAGATCCACGACACCCACCACCCGGTTGGCAGTTCGCTCTACTACGAGGATCAGCAGGACGAGGCGAAGCGGCGTGCCCGGGTCTTCGTGCAGGAGCGCCTGCCCAGGTTCCTCCACTATTTCGAACGTGTGCTGGCGGCCAATGCCGGTAACGAGCCCTATCTGGTGGGGACGGCGCACAGCTATGTCGACCTGTCGCTGTTTCAGGTGGTGACGGGGCTGCGTTATGCCTTCCCCCGGGCGATGGAGCGACTGGAGCCGGAAATACCCGAAGTGACCGCGCTGGTCGATCGTGTCAGTCAGCGACCGAAGCTTGCCGCCTATCTCACGTCCGACCGGCGGCTGGATTTCAACGAGGGCGGCGTGTTCCGTCACTACCCCGAACTGGACGGATGACGATTCGGCGTCGGCGCATGACAGCGCCGGTTAGCGTGCTAAAGTAGACACATGTCTGGACACGTCAACAAGGAGGCAAGGCATGCCATTACTCGACAGCTTCATGGTCGACCACACCAAGATGAATGCACCGGCGGTGCGTGTCGCCAAGCAGATGAAGACGCCGGGCGGTGACAATATCACCGTCTACGACCTGCGCTTCTGCATTCCCAACGAAGAGATCCTGTCCGAGCGGGGGATCCACACCCTCGAGCACCTGTTCGCGGGTTTCATGCGTCAGCATCTCAATGGCGACGGCGTCGAGATCATCGATATCTCGCCGATGGGTTGCCGCACCGGGTTCTACATGAGCCTGATCGGGCAGGTCGACGAACCTACCGTGGGCGCAGCCTGGAACGCCGCGATGGAAGACGTGCTGGCGCTGACGGACCAGAAGTCGATCCCCGAACTCAACATCTACCAGTGCGGCACGGCGGAGATGCACTCCCTCGACGAAGCGCAGCAGATCGCCAGGAACGTGACGACGCGCGGTATCGGTGTCAACTCCAACAGCGAGCTCAAGCTGACCGAGGAGTTCCTCGCCGCCCACGGGGCGTGAAGCGCGGCGCCCATGTCAGCCCGCCATGACAGTGCTGACGACATATCGGACCCGCAGCCCTGGCTGCGGGTTTTTTCGTGGGCGCGACCCACTTGGACGAACCTTTGGTGCAATCGGTGTCAAAACGTTACCCGATTGTTCGCCGTTCACCGCAGGGGATTGACCGATGCTCGATACCGTTCAGCAGTTCTTCCATCGCGTTCTCGCCACGCCGCAATCCGACAGCCGGGACGTGATCACGCCACAGCTGGCGGTCGCCGCGCTATTGAGCGAGATCCTGCGCGCCGACTACCAGACCGATCCCGAAGAGTTGGCCATGCTGCGTCGGATGCTGATGACGCAGTTCTCGCTGGATGAGGGGGCCGTCGACGAACTGGTCGAGCAGGCGCAACGGCAGGTCGACGAGGCGGTGGATCACTTCCAGTACGTGTCGCTGCTCAACGAGCGCTACGACTACGATCAGCGCGTCGAGCTGATTGCCGCCATGTGGCGTCTGGCCTATGCCGATCATGAGCTGGCGGCGCTGGAAGAGCACCGGATTCGCCGTCTGGCCGATCTGCTCTACGTGACCCACAGCGATTTCATTCGCACCAAGCTGGCGGTGCAGGACGAACTGAGGCGGGGGTGACCGACGTTCAGTGGTCTTCCGCGGAGTCGTCGTGCGCCAGCACGCCGCTGGATTCGACCGCGCGACCGATGGCCTGGAAGGTGCGCTCGGCCTCCCGCCGCGAGGGCGCGCCCCGCAGGCAACTGACGACGACGACCGCTCCCGGTGTCCCGGGGTCGAGAATGCCGGCGTCGCAGAAGCGCGCATACTGGGTTCCGGTTTTCTGGGCAAAGGGCCACTGCCGCTGGAACCCGGCGGATAGGCGCCGATGGCCCGTGTCGGCACGCTGCATGATCGACAGCAGGGTGGCGGTGGCCGCGGCGGGTAGCGCCTCGCCCTTGTCGATCCTCTCCAGCATGTCCGCGTAGCGATCCAGCCGACCCGAATTGAGCCCGGTGGCGTAATAGCGCTGGTAGGCTGCGGCGAGATCGAGCGGTGGAAATTGCTCCCGTCGGCTATCGGTCAACTGTGCGAGCCGGGTCAGGCGCGGTTCGCCGAAGTCGGCCTGTCGCAGGTCGATCAGTTGCCTGCCGGTCAGCGATTGCGCCTTGGACGTGAAGACGCCGTAGAGATGTCGTCTCACGTCGATCAGGGTGGTAATCGGGCCGATCCCTTCGTCCATCAACGATCTCGCCCGGCGATTGACCGCTTCCACTCCCACCCTTCGCATCAACATGTCGGTTGCGGTGTTGTCGCTGTCGATCAGCATTCGCTCGAGCAGGGTCCGCAGGGGGATCCTGGTGTCGGGGGCGGCCCAGTTGGTGGCGCCCGCGCCGTCGACGTAGTCGCTGGCGTGAAGTGTCATGGTGTCGTCGAGATCGACACCGTCACTGGAGATCCGGTCGAGCAACTCCACCGCCACCGGGACCTTGACCAGCGAGGCCCAATACCAGCGCTCCGCGTCGCGCCATCCGACTCGTTCTCCGTCATCGAGTCGACGAACGTGAACGCCGATCTCCCCTGCGACCGTGTGGTCGCGATAGCGCTGATCGATCACCGCCAGCTGCTTCTCGAGCCGAGCCTGCCAGGCGTTGGCCAATGTCGGTGGCGCCCAGAGCAGGATGCTGAGGCAGCCGATCAGTACCAGTCGTCGGCGATGACGGATCATGAAGCGCCCCGTCTCGATGTCAGGAAGTGGACCAGTTGGATCCAGCCGGCCGTGGCGGCGATCAGGGCCAGCGTCAGGCCGAGAGCCGTCGAATAGTCGATGTTGTGCCAGTAACCGAGCGCGGTGCGGAACAGCAGGAAGATCACGCTGATATGGAAGATGAACGCCTGCAGGGCATCGCTGCCGATCAGGGTCACCGGCCTGAGCCATGTCGCCAGCGTCTTTCCTCCGACCACGGCGATTGCCAGTAGCGCCAGGGCCCCTCCCAGGCTGAACAGCATGAAGCCGAGAGCCGGCGGGTGCTTCCCGACGTTACGGGCCAGGGCCGCTAGGGTGTCGTCGAGGGTGGGCAGCGCGAGCCAGAAGAACAGCGCGAACAGCGTCGCGGAGGTGGCTACTAGCGAGGCGATCAGGACTCGTCTGACAGCGGGGCTTGCGAAGCCGTAGAGCATCCACTCCCCGATCAGCAGGCCCAGCAGCACCAGGGGGCCGCGTGTCAGTTGTCCCCAGACGTAGTAGTCCGGGTGCTCGACGACCAGCGCCTTGAGCTGCGGCAGCTCCCAGAAATCGAACTCACGAGCGAGCCAGAGGCCGAATCCGGCCATCAGGACCGGGCTGGCCAGTCGGAGCCAACCGGGAAATCGCTTCCATGCGGAGAGGAACCACGGCATCCAGAGCAGGGCGATGGCGTAGAAACCGAGTATCTCGACGAAGCTGGGAAAGCGCTGGTACCGAAGCGCGTCGAGGATATCCGCCGTCGGAAAAAGATGGCTCATCTCGACGATCGTGAGGATCTTGTACCAGATCCAGACGACCACGCCCCGCTTGATCAGGCCCCAGCGTCGGCGCGGCCAGTCCGGCTCTCCCACGCGGGGCAGGAAGACCACGGCCAGGGCGATACCGAACACGATCACGAACAGCGAGGAGGAAAACTTGGTGATCAGATGGATCGGCACGATGCCCCAGTCGGGGAACTGATCGAATGGCAGCAGCCCCTTGATGCCGTGGCTCAGGATCATCAGCACGACGGCGAAACCGCGGGCCAGGTCGATGGCGTCGATCCGGCCGCCGGCCCTTGGCGCCGCGAACGGACCTCGCCACCAGGGAGTGGCGGGCGAGGGCATCACGGCGGAAGAGATCGCGGTGGCGTGAGCCGCGGATTGGCCGGCGAGCGTCGTGGGGCACATCCCTGTGTCTCCAGGCTGTCACGGGGCGCCCGAGCGCGGGCGGATCTCGGATTACTGTACCACCTGCCCGCCGGTACTGCTGGCGTGGCGCGCCAGTAATTCCGACCGCGCCACTAGGGTATCGGCGGCACGTCTCGTTATACTGGGCGCCAAATCATGGTGTGACCGTTGCAAGGAGAGATTCGTGATCGAGGGCATCAAGCATATCGTGGCCGTCGCTTCCGGCAAGGGCGGTGTCGGCAAGTCGACCGTCACCGCCAATCTGGCGTTGGCGATGGCAGCGGAAGGCTACCGCGTGGGCCTTCTCGACGCCGACATCTACGGTCCGAGCCAGGCGCGGATGCTGGGGCTGCCGGAGAACACCCGCCCCGAGGTGATCGACGAGAAGAGCATGAAGCCGGTGATGGCACATGGCATCCAGGCGATGTCGATGGCGTTCATGGTGGATATCAATCAGCCCATGGTGTGGCGTGGGCCGATGGTCTCCGGTGCCTTCCAGCAGCTGCTCAACCAGACGCTGTGGGACGATCTCGACTTCCTGTTCATCGACATGCCGCCGGGCACCGGCGACATCCAGTTGACCCTGGCCCAGAAAGTGCCGGTGGATGGCGCGGTGATCGTCACCACGCCGCAGGACATCGCGCTGCTGGACGCACGCAAGGGCATCGAGATGTTTCGCAAGGTCAACGTGCCGGTACTGGGCGTGGTGGAGAACATGAGCCTGCACGTCTGTTCGAATTGCGGCCATAGCGAGCCGATCTTCGGCGCCGGTGGGGGCGAGCGCATTGCCGAGCAGTACGGCACCCAGCTGCTGGGCCAGCTTCCGCTGCGGCTGTCGATCCGCGAGCAGGCCGATGGTGGCAAGCCCAGCGTGGTGGCCGAGCCGGATGGCGAAGTCGCCGCCACGTTTCGTGCCATGGCCCGCACGGTCGCCAGCGGTGTCGCCGGGCAAGACACCGCTGGCCCCTCGATTTCATTCAGCGACTGATCCCGTTCGGCGCCCGAGCCGCCGCCTGCCTCGTCCTGTCGGGGCTGGCGGCTTCGGGCAGACGCGCCTTCCCGCCATTTTCGGTGGAGGTTCCCCTTGGGCGGGCGTTTTCGGGCGCGTCGTTTCCTTCACGGAAGCGGGCCGCTATCATGTCGCCCACCGATAAGTTTCCCCGATGATTTCACGACGTCGTGACGACGTCTGCCCCTGTCTCAAGGACGCCTGCATGAGCATTAAATCCGACAAGTGGATTCGCCGTATGGCGGAGCAGGAGGGCATGATCGAGCCGTTCGAAGCCGATCAGGTCCGCCACGTGAACAACCAGCGCGTGATTTCCTACGGTACGTCCAGCTACGGTTACGATGTGCGCTGTGCCGACGAGTTCAAGGTGTTCACCAATATCCACTCGGCGATTGTCGATCCCAAGGCGTTCGACGAGAAGAGTTTCGTCGACATCAAGGGCGACGCCTGCGTGATCCCTCCCAACTCGTTCGCCCTGGCGCGCACGGTGGAGTATTTCCGTATTCCGCGCAGCGTGCTGACGATCTGTCTGGGCAAGTCGACCTACGCGCGCTGCGGCATCATCGTCAACGTGACGCCGCTGGAGCCGGAGTGGGAAGGGCATGTCACCCTGGAGTTCTCCAATACCACCAATCTGCCGGCTCGGATCTACGCCAACGAAGGCGTGGCGCAGATGCTGTTTCTGGAATCCGACGAGGTCTGCGACGTCTCCTACAAGGATCGCGGCGGCAAGTACATGGGGCAGCGCGGTGTAACGCTACCGCGCACCTGAAAGAACTACCTGCGTTGACAATACTGCGTCAAAAACGGCCTTAAAATGCTCATTTACAAACTCGTAAACTGCGCTTTTTCGGCCGTTTTCTCCTTGTCTTGCCTGCCTCGCTTACGTTCTTCGGTAGTTAGCTGATTATCATGAAGCCGAGCGGTCGTCGGTACGATTCCTGATGGTCTCGCCGAAACCGTCCAAGAACGGCTTCTCCGCCGGATCGAGTCGATCCATGCCGGAGACCACCCGATGCCAGTAGGGATAGAGCGGTGCCGGACGGGTCAGCCGTTCGAGACGCTGGTGCTCCTCCTGGCTCAGTTCGAGGTCGGCGGCGGCGAGGTTGTCGCGCAGGTGCTCCTCGCTGCGGGCGCCCACGATCAGCGAGGTAACGCCCGGGCGATCCTTGAGCCACGCGAGGCAGGCCCGCGGGATCGAGCAGTTGTGGGCCTCGCCGATGGCGGCCAGCGCCTCAATGATGTCGTAGGCGCGCTCCATGTCGTGGACATAGGGCTCCGGCCAGCCGTTGCCCTGACGGGTGTCCGGCGGCGTCTTCTGGCCTCGGCGGACCTTCCCGGTCAGGAAGCCTTCGCCCAGCGGTCCCCAGATCAGCGAGCCGAGGTTCTGGTCCAGCGCCAGTGGCATCAGCTCGTACTCCGCCTCGCGGGACTCCGGCGTGTAGTAGATCTGCTGGCTGATCGGCTTGTTGAAACCGTGGAGTTCGGCCTTGCCGAGGGTCTTCATCATCTGCCAACCGGTGTAGTTGGACGTGCCCCAGTAGCGTACCTTGCCGCTGGAGACCAGATGGTGCATCGCCTCCAGCGTCTCCTCGATGGGGGTGACGCCATCCCAGTTGTGCAACTGATAAAGGTCGATATGGTCGGTGCCGAGCCGCTCCAGGCTGGCCTCGACGGCGCGGATCAGGTGGTATCGCGAAGCACCGCTGGCGTTGGGGTCGTCGCCGAGCGGGCTTCTTCCCTTGGTGGCAAGAATGATGTCGTTGCGCTTGCCGCCCAGCGCCTTGCCGGTGATCTCCTCGGCCAGGCCCATCGAGTAGAGATCGGCGGTGTCGATCAGGTTGACGCCGGCATCGAAGGCGATGTCGAGCAGCTTCCTGGCGCCCTTGACGTCGACGCTCGCGGCCTTCTCGAAACCGTTGGCGCCACCGAAGGGCACCGTACCCAGCGTCAACGTCGACACCATCAGTCCTGAATTGCCCAGCGGACGATAATCCATATCGCTTCTCCTCCTTGCTTGCCGAAACAGTGGCCGACTGAAACGATTCGCCCGGCGAGGCGCCGGGCGATTGCGTCATGTCAGTCTGGCAAAGATTGGCGTCAGGGCAAGCCAGGGGAGAGGCCAATGGCAACGGCGCGACCGCGGTACGCCGGAACCGGCGCGCGAGGGGTCAGTCGTCGAGATCCTCGTCCAGCTCTTCGGCGGCGTCGGCGTGGGACATACGAAGGCCCGTCGGCGGCAACGGCATGTTGTCCAGTGCCACCTTGCCATCGGGCGACAGCTTGATCCGGCCTTCCAGGAACCAGCGTACCGCAATGGGATAGATCAAGTGCTCGCGGGCATGGACCTTTTCGATCAGGGCGTCGATGTCCTGATCCGGTTCGACGTTGACCACGGCCTGGATCACCACCGGCCCGCCGTCGAGTTCCTCGGTGACGAAGTGCACGCTGACGCCATGCTCCGAGACACCGTCGGCCAGCGCGCGCCGGTGCGTATCCAGACCCTGGTAGGCGGGGAGCAGCGAGGGGTGGATGTTGAGCATGCGCCCACGGTAGTGATCGACGAAAGCGGGCGTGAGGATGCGCATGAAGCCCGCCAGCACCACCAGGTGAGGTTCGTGGCGGTCGATGACCTTGATCAGCGCGGCGTCGAAGGCTTCGCGGGAGTCATACTCGCGATGGGGCAGGGCGACGGCGTCGACGCCGGCATCCCTGGCGCGCTTGAGACCGTAGGCATCGGCCTTGTTGGAGACCACGGCGACGATCTCGCCGCCACCGAGCTCCTCGTGCTGCTGGGCGTCCAGCAGGGCCTGCAGGTTGCTGCCGTTGCCGGAGATCAGCACCACCACCCGCGGCTTTTCGGCCGCGGCGGCCTCGAAATCGTTCAGCGTATCGTGCTGCTGTGAAGGATAGTCACCGCTCATGCCGGCAGATTCTCCAGCTGCACGGCCTCGGCGCCATCACGGCGGGCGACGATATCGCCCAGCCGATAGACCTTTTCACCGCTGGCCTCGAGATGGGCGATGGCCTGGTCGGCCTGGTCGCGATCGATCGCGATGACCATGCCGATGCCGCAGTTGAGTACGCGATACATCTCACGCTCTTCCACATTGCCCTGCTGCTGCAGCCAGTCGAAGATGGCCGGACGTTGCCAGCGGGTGACATCGATCCGGGCCGCCAGATCGTCCGGCAACACGCGCGGCACGTTCTCGAGCAGGCCGCCGCCGGTGATGTGGGAGAGGGCGTGCACGTCGACGCCGCCGGAACGGATCAGCGACAGCAGCGGCTTGACGTAGATGCGGGTCGGTGCCATCAGCAGGTCGGCCAGCGGCTTGCCGTCGAGGGTCTCGTCGAGCTTGCCGCCACCGACTTCGAGGATCTTGCGGATCAGCGAGTAGCCGTTGGAGTGCGGCCCCGAGGAGGCCAGCCCCAGCAGCACGTCGCCTGCGCCGACCTTGCTGCCGTCGAGGATCTCGGACTTCTCGACCACGCCCACGCAGAAGCCCGCCAGGTCGTAGTCGCTGCCCTCGTACATGCCGGGCATCTCCGCCGTCTCGCCCCCCACCAGCGCGCAACCCGCCTGGCTGCAGCCCTCGCCGATACCGGTGACGACGTCGGCGGCAATATCCACGTCCAGCTTGCCGGTGGCGTAATAGTCGAGGAACTGCAGGGGCTCGGCACCGGCGACGATCAGGTCGTTGACGCACATGGCGACGAGGTCGATGCCGATGGTGTCATGGCGACCCAGGTCCATGGCCAGGCGCAGCTTGGTGCCGACGCCGTCGGTGCCGGACACCAGCACCGGCTGGCGGTAGCCGCTGGGGATTTCACACAGCGCACCGAAGCCGCCGAGCCCACCCATGACTTCCGGACGCGAGGTGCGCTTGGCGACGCCCTTGATTCTCTCGACCAGCGCATTGCCGGCATCGATGTCGACGCCGGCGTCACGATAGGTCAGGGAGTGCCGGCCAGACGAACCGGGCGCGTTCGGTGTGTCGGAAGAGGAGCGCGTCATGGGAGGACCTTTCTGAATGGGGATGATGTTCGGCGGGGCGCATTGTAGCATTGCTTCATTGAGGGAACAGCCGAAGGGCGACGAGAGCGCGATGACAACACAGCAAATCTGGAGCGTGATCGGGGTTGCACCGGCGATCTGGCTGTCTGCCCCGCCGGCGCCGGTGGCGACGCCGTTCCCCGTCGGCGCGATCGGAGGGGTGGTCGCGGCCGCCATGGGGGGTTGCTTGCCGTTTCGTGGCCGGCCGAAAAGCGTCTACGTCGTCCGGGACCCTCGCGGGGGGAGCGTATCAGCATGAGCGTCGGGCCGTCACAACTCCCGCTGGGTGTCGGTCTCCGCGACGATGCGACTCTCGCCAACTACTTGCCGGGCGACAATGCGTCGCTGGTGTCGCATCTGACCGGGCAGCTGCAAGAGGGCGGTGAAGCGTTCCTCTACCTGTGGGGGGGCGAGGGCGTGGGTTGCAGCCACCTGCTGCAGGCGGCTTGCCACCAGGCGGATGCCCAGGGCAAGCGCGCGCTCTATCTCCCGCTGGATACATTGGGGCACTTCCCGCCCGACATTCTCGAAGAGCCGGAGCGTCTCGACCTGCTGGCCATCGATGACCTGCAACTGGTAGTGGGGCGCAAGCGCTGGGAGGAGGCGCTGTTCCACGGCTTCAACCGCTTGCGCGATGCCGGCAAACGGCTGGTGATCGCTGCCGACCGGTCGCCGCGTCAACTCGAGGTCAAGCTGCCGGACCTGGCCTCCCGCCTGAGCTGGGGTATGGTGTTCCATGTCCAGCCGCTGGACGACGCTCAGCGGCTGGCCGCCCTCCAGCTCCGGGCCAGGGTTCGCGGAATGGAACTGCCGGCGGAAGTGGGACGGTATATCCTCCATCGCGGGCCGCGCCAGTTGGATCCGCTGTTCGAGATCCTTTCTAGGCTCGATCGCGCCTCGCTGTCCGCCAAGCGCAAGCTGACCATTCCCTTCGTCAAACAGGCGCTGGAGTGGTGAGCCGAGCCGGTCGGTCGTCGTACTGTAACGCACGCTGTTGACACCGATATCGGGCCCCGGTAGCGGGAATTCGACTCAAGGATCCCTTATGGCTCGTCGTCGTTTTGCGCTGGACCCGCCCGGAATCGCCACCGCCATGCGTGCGGTCTGGCGTGAAGGCTACGGCATCGCCGACCTTCGCAAGGACGTGATGGCGGGGCTCACCGTCGGCACGGTGGCCGTGCCGCTGTCCATGGCGCTGGCGATCGCCACCGGCGTGCCTCCTCAGCACGGGCTCTACACGGCAATCGTCGCCGGTGCCGTCATTGCACTGACCGGGGGCGCCCGTTTCAGCGTCTCCGGACCCACCGCCGCCTTCGTGGCCATTCTGTTTCCCATCGTTCAGCAGCATGGCCTGGGCGGCTTGCTGATCGCCTCGATGATGGCGGGCGTCATGCTGGTGATCCTGGGCATATTCCGCCTGGGACGGCTGATCGAATTCGTCCCCTATCCCGTGGTGCTGGGCTTCACGGCGGGCATCGCGGTGGTGATCGCGGCGTTGCAGATTCCGGACTTTCTGGGACTCTCCGTCGCCGAGCTGGGCGAACATTTCCTCGACAACGTGAGCCGAATCGCCCTCTCGCTACCGAGTCTCGACCCGCTGGAGACAGGCATCGGCATCTTCACCCTGGCGGTCATGCTGCTGTGGCCACGCGCCAGGATTCCCGTTCCCGCGCCGTTGATCGGTCTCGTCGCCGGCGCGCTGGCGGCCTATTGCGCCAATCACTGGGCGGGCGCCGACGTCGAGACGATAGCATCGCGTTTCAGCTGGGAAGCGAACGGGACGAGCGGAACCGGGATCCCGCCCATCGCGCCTTCGTTCGCGCTTCCCTGGCTGCTGTCGGGGCCCGGCGGCGAACCCCTCGACATGAGCTTCGACCTGATCCGCGCACTGCTCGGGCCGGCGCTCGCGATCGCCATGCTCGGTGCGATCGAGTCGCTGCTCTGCGCGGTGGTGGCGGACGGGTTGACCCGCAGCAAGCACGATCCCAATGCCGAGCTGATCGGGCAGGGAATGGGCAATATCGTGGCTCCGCTGTTCGGCGGTATCACGGCCACGGCCGCCATCGCGAGAACGGCCACCAACATTCGTAGCGGTGCCCGCTCCCCGATCGCCGCGCTGGTGCACGCCGGGGTGGTCCTGCTCGCGGTCATGGCACTGGCGGGGCTGCTCGGGCTGGTGCCGATGGCATCCCTGGCCGCGCTGCTGTTCGTCATCGCCTGGAACATGAGCGAGGCCCGGCACGTCCTGCGGGTGCTGCGCTCATCGCCCCCCGGCGATGTCGTCATCCTGGTCGTCTGTTTCGCGCTGACCGTGCTCTTCGACATGGTGCTGGCGGTGGCTGTCGGCATCGGACTGGCGGCGGCGCTGTTCATTCGGCGCATGGCGCTGCTGACGCGCACCGATCGTGTCGATGTCGAGAGCCATCCCGCGACCCTTGGCCTGCCGCCAGAGGTCGCGGTCTACGACATCGATGGCCCGCTGTTCTTCGGCGTTGCCGAGAAGGCGCTGACCTCGTTGCATCGCGTCGATCCCAAGGTACGCATCGTCATCATCGACATGGAGGGCGTGCCGAGCATGGATGGCACCGCCATCGTGGCATTCCAGGCCCTGATCGAGGCGATGAAGCGGCAGCAGGTTGCCCTCATTCTGGTCGGCCTGCCGGCGCGCATCATCGTCAAGCTCCGGCGTGCAGGCACTCGCAGAGACGGGGCGCTGACCTACTGCAGGGATCTTTCGCGGGCCCGGACCGTGGCGCTGCGTTGGCAACGGCGGCTGGCGGAAGGGGAGGCGGGCTCGAGCGGCGCTCACAGCGTCACGTCCCTGTAATGGGCCGGCTCCCTGGCCTGGCCGCCGCCATCGGCCGCCTTGCGCTCGCGGATCAACTGATGAAGCGTGCTCATCAGCTTCGCGGCACCGGGTGACATGCGTCGTTCGCGCAAACTGATCAGGCCGAAGGGTTGCACGCTGATGGCATCCGTCGACGGCAGGATCGCGAAACGGGGCTGCGTGCACAGCAGGTCGGCGACCTCCCGGGTCGTCACCGTGACCGAATCCGACTTGTCGACCATGGCGAGCGCCATGTAGATGTCCGGCGTATTGATGATGCGTTGAGGGGGAGCGACCTTGTGGTGCAGGAATAGGTGCTCGACGCGCTGACGCATCAGCGCCCCCGGGGGCTGGAGCACCCACGGGTAGTCCAGCATCGGCGTCAGGTCGAAGCTCTCCCGGGCGGTGAGCGGATGATCCGCCCGGCACACGAAGCACAGCGCCTCCTCCCCGATCTCCTCGAACACGAAATCGCCGGCCGGCATGCCGCTGGGGATCCGGGCGATGGCGAAGTCGAATTCGCCATCGCGCAACCGCGGCACCAGGTTGCGGCTGACGTCGACATCGATGTTGACCTCCAGGTGAGGGCTGTCGCGGTGTACGCGTTCCACCGCGCTGGCCAGCAGCGTCACGGCCGGCGCGAGGACCGTGCCGATGGAGACCGTCCCGGCGTTGCCGTCGTTGAGCGCGTTGATCTCCTCGCTGGCCTGGGTCAGCGATGTCAACATGCCGCGGGCATGGCGAATCAGGCTCTCCCCGTACCAGTTGGGCGTCACCCCCCGTGAATGCCGGTCGAAAAGCGAGACGCCGAGCAGGTGCTCGAGGTCCCCCAGCAGCTTGGAAGCCGCGGGCTGACTCATGCCCAGCCGTTCGGCGGCACGATGAAGGTTGCGGCAGTCGTCGAGGGCGACGAACAGCTGGAGATGGCGAAACTTGAGCCTGACGCGCAGGAACCAGTCCGGCGGCAGCAGCTCGGTGGAGTGAGACTTCATGCGACCGTCCCGCTCATGGATTCGACGTTTTTATAAGGCATGTTGCGCTGTTCTCGCATAGTCAGATCGGGGCGCCCGGTCTAGGGTTTAAACGATCGTGTCGGCGGAGAGGAGTCGGCCGGAACGTCAGGAACGACAATCGGAACGTGAAGCTCAAACGAAAAACAGGAGTTCGCTATGACTCGCCATCTCTTTTCTCTTCCTCGATGTCTCGGCATCGGCCTGTTGGGAGTGCTGATCGGCCCGGCCTGTCTTCAAGCTCAGGCACAGACGATGTCCGCCACCTCGTCATCGGCCATGCCGCCGGGAATCGAGCGCTCCTCGTTCGGCCGGCTTGCGGATGGCCGCGAGGTCGACTGCTACCGCATCACCAACGACAACGGCATCGAGATGCGGGTCATCAACTACGGCGGCATCATCGTGTCGCTGAAGACACCCGACCGAACCGGACGGCTGGATGACATCGTGCTGGGCTTCGACTCGATCGGCGATTATCTCTCCGACACCTATCGTCAGGCCAACCCCTACTTTGGTGCCTTGATCGGGCGCTACGGCAATCGGATCGCCAACGGTCGCTTCACGCTCGACGGGGAAACCTACCGCCTGCCGACCAACGATGGACCGAACACGCTGCATGGCGGCGATGTCGGGTTCAACCAACGGCTGTGGCACGTCGAGCCTTTCTCCTCCGCCGAGGGGCGAGGACTGGTGCTGACCTACACCAGCCCGGATGGCGAGCAGGGATTTCCCGGTCGGCTCTCGACGCGGGTCAGCTATACGCTGACCGATGACAATGAGCTGGCCATCGACTACCGCGCCAGGACGACCCGTGCCACGCCGGTCAACCTGACCCAGCACAGCTATTTCAACCTGAAGGGCGAGGGGAGCGCCAGCGTGCTGGATCACGAGTTGATGATCAATGCCAGCGCCTACACGCCCATCGATGAAACCCTGATCCCCACCGGCGAGATCGCCGACGTCAGCGGCACGCCATTCGACTTTCGCCAGCCGACCCTCATTGGCGCACGCATGGGCCAGAAGAATACCCAACTGGCCTACGCCAAGGGTTACGATCACAACTTCGTGCTGAGCAAGACCCCCGGCCAGGGCGATCTGCCGACACTGGCGGCCAGGGTCATCGAACCCCGCAGCGGCAGGGTGCTCGAAGTGGCCACCACCGAGCCCGGACTCCAGTTCTACTCGGGCAATTTCCTCGATGGAAGCCTCACCGGCAAGAGCGGACGCCCCTACACCCACCGTTCCGGCCTGGCATTGGAGACGCAGCACTTTCCCGACTCTCCCAACCAGCCGAACTTCCCCTCGACGATCCTGAAGCCCGACGAGACCTATCACTCGCAGACCGTCTATCGCTTCTCGACGACAGCGTCGGAAGACCTGCCCCACGCCGACTGAACCCCGCCCGGCGAACGCCGGCAGCGAGAGCCTGCGGATTCCGCCAGAGTCGCCATCGCGGCGGCTCTGGCGGTTTGAAACAGCTGTTTTAACCAAAGTCGTAAAACGACTTTAGTCGGCCCGACAGGCCAGTCCGCTGGCGTTCGCCCCGCCTGCGCGTTGTACTCCCGGTTTGCTGATAGCAAATCATATATCGCTTTGCCGCTGGATCGTTATTAGCCGGTTATCGAACAACCGCTTAATGTCACGACAGCCGTGACGTGGCAAACGTCATCCAATAACAAACTCGATGGCCCTTGAAGGGCTGGAGGCCGCCAATGATTCGCTTTCTGAAATCGTCACTATTCGTACTCGGCGTGACCGGCCTGGGGGTCGCCTCCGCGCCGCTCCATGCCCAGGACGACGTCAAGATCGGGTTCATCGTCAAGAAGCCCGAGCAGGCGTGGTTCATCAATGAACAGGATGCCGCCAGTGCACTGGGCGAACAGAAGGGGTTCGAGGTGGTGCGGCTGGCCGGTGAAGATGGCCAGCAGGTACTCAGTGCCATCGACAACCTGAATTCCCAGGGCGCGCAGGGCTTCGTGATCTGCCCGCCGGACGTGCGACTCGGGCCGGCGATCGCCAACCGCGCCAAGCAGTACGGCATGAAGGTCGTGACCGTCGACGACCAGTTCCTCGGCGCGGATGGCAAACCCATGGCCTCCGTGCCGCACCTGGGCATGTCGGGCTACAAGATCGGCCGACAGGTCGGCGAGACCATCGCCAAGGAGATGAAGGCGCGGGGCTGGGACCCGCAGAGCGTGGCAGCCTTGCGCATCAGCAACAACGAGTTGCCCACCGCCAAGGAACGCACCGACGGCGCCACCGACGCGCTGCTGGACGCCGGCTTCGTCGAGGGCAACATCTTCGATGCGCCGCAGCAGAACACCGACACCAGCAGCGCCTTCGCGGCGGCGTCGCCGGTGCTGTCCAAGAATGGCCGCTTCGAGCACTGGGTGATCTTCGCGCTCAACGAGGAGAGCGTGCTGGGTGGCGTCAGGGCCAGCGAGCAGTACGGGTTGTCGCCCGATCAGGTGATCGGTGTCGGCATCAACGGTTCCGGCGCGGCGTTCGCGGAGTTCTCCCGCGAGAAGCCGACCGGCTTCTACGGCACGATCGCCGTCAGCTCGACCATGCACGGTCGCCAGAGCGCCGACAATCTCTATACCTGGATCACCGAAGACAAGGAGCCGCCGGCCAATACCGAGACCACGGGCACGCTGATGACGCGTGACAACTGGCAGCAGGTTCGCGAAGACCTGGGCCTGTAAGGCCCTCTCGCGAAACCGCACTCCCTACCGCTGAGGAGGCTGGAATGGCGGAAGCTTATCTTCGCATCGATGGCATCACCGTCGAGTTTCCCGGGGTCCGTGCGCTGGATGGTGTCAGCTTCGCGGCGCGCGGGGGGGAAGTCCATGCCCTGATGGGCGAGAACGGGGCCGGCAAGTCGACGCTGCTCAAGGTGTTGAGCGGCGTCAACCGGGTCACCGGCGGACAGCTTTGGATCGGAGGCGAACCGATCGTTTTCGCCAATGCGCGGGAAGCGTTGCGCCATGGTGTCTCGATCATCTACCAGGAGCTGACGCTGTCGCCCAATCTTTCGGTGGCGGAGAACCTGCTGCTGGGGCAACTGCCGGTCAAGCGCGGCTTTCTCGACCGGCGCCGGCTGCGGGAGCGGGCGATGACGATCCTGGAGGAGCTGGGCGAGGGGGATATCCACCCCTCGACCAAGGTGCGGGATCTCTCGATCGGCCAGCAGCAGATGATCGAGATCGGCAGGGCGCTGCTGCGCGACGCCCGCATCATCGCCTTCGACGAGCCGACCAGCTCGCTCTCGGTCCAGGAGATCCGGCACCTCAAGCGGATCGTCTCGCGGCTCCGCGACGAGGGGCGCGTGGTGCTCTACGTGACCCATCGCATGGAGGAGGTGTTCGAGATGTGCGATGCGGTCACCGTGTTCCGCGATGGCCGCCACATCCGTACCCACGACACCCTCGAAGGACTCGATCACGACACCCTGGTCAGCGAGATGGTGGGGCGGGAGATCGAGGACGTCTACGGCTACCGTCCGCGGGAACGCGGCGATGTGCTGATGCGCCTCGAGGGAATCGAGGGGCGGGGCGTCAGGGCTCCGGTCAGTCTGGAGGTGCATCGCGGCGAGGTGCTGGGACTGTTCGGGCTGGTCGGCGCCGGTCGCAGCGAGTTGATGCGGCTGGTCTGCGGGGTCGAGCGCGCCTCGGCCGGCCAGGTCTCGTTCGCTGGCACCAGCCGCCGGTTCGGCTCGGCCCAGCAGGCGATCCGTGCCGGTATCGCGATGTGTCCGGAGGACCGCAAGTCCCAGGGTATCTTTCCCGTGGCCAGCGTGTCCGACAATCTCAATATCAGTTGCCGTCGCTTCTTCAAGCGCTGGGGAGGGTTTCGCGACCCGGCGCGCGAGACCCGCAATACCCAGGACTATATCCGGCAGCTGCGTATCAAGACGCCGGGGCCCAAGACCCCCATCGCCAACCTCTCCGGCGGTAACCAGCAGAAGGTGATTCTGGCGCGCTGGCTGGCGGAGGAGATCGACCTGTTCGTGATGGACGAGCCGACCCGCGGAATCGATGTCGGCGCGCGCCGGGATATCTACTCGCTGCTCTACGACCTTGCCGAGCGGGGCAAGGGTGTACTGGTCATCTCCAGCGACCTGGCGGAGGTCAGCTCCATCTGCGATCGCATCGGGGTGATGCGGGACGGTGAACTCATCGACATCGTCCCGCGTGAAGATGCGACGCCCGAGAGGTTGCTGGGCCTGGCGCTGCCGGCCTGAGACTGGCCACGGATTTCCACGAGAGCCCTGAATCGCAAGAGGATTCCACAACATGAACGACAAAGCTGCCACCCAGTCGACGGTGCCCGTCGAGGGGCGCAGGGGACTTCCCAAACCGCTACGCACGCTGCTGGACACTTCGGGGCTGATCGCCGTTTTCATCCTGCTGTTCATCGGCCTCTCGGTGCTGGTGCCGGACTTCCTGACCGGACGCAACATCGTCGGCCTGCTGCTGTCGGTGACGCTGATCGGCACCATTGCCACCACCATGATGATGGTGCTGGCGTTGGGAGAGGTGGACCTCTCCGTCGCCTCCATCGTCGCCTTTTCCGGCGTGGTGGCGGCGATGGTGACATCCACCAGCGGCAGCGTGGCGATCGGCGTGCTGGTGGGGATCGCGGCGGGCGCCGCCGTCGGGGCGTTCAACGGCTTCGTGGTCGCCCGCTTCGGCATCAACTCGCTGATCGCCACGCTGGCCGCGATGGAGTTCGTGCGGGGTCTGGCCTACATCACCTCCGGGGGCGACGCGGTGATGATCACCGTGCCGGGATTCTTCGATCTCGGCAGTGCGTCGTTCCTGGGGCTGACGCTACCGGTGTGGACGATGATCGGCTGCTTCCTGGTTTTCGGTGTCGTTCTGAACATGACGGCGTTCGGCCGCAACACGCTGGCAACCGGGGGCAATTCGGAAGCGGCCAGCCTCGCCGGGGTCAACGTGCGCCGCCTGAAGATCATGGTATTCGCACTCCAGGGCCTGGTGGCGGGTATCGCCGGGGTCCTGCTCACCTCGCGGATGGGTCTGGGCGACCCCAATACGTCGCAGGGGCTGGAACTGGCCGTCATCTCGGCCTGCGTGCTGGGCGGCGTCTCTCTCTCCGGTGGCGTCGCCTCGATCACCGGCGTGCTGGTCGGTGTCCTGATCATGGGCTGTGTACAGAACGCGATGGGGCTGCTCAACGTGCCCACGTTCTACCAGTACCTGGTACGCGGGGCGATCCTGCTGCTGGCGGTCATGTTCGACCGCTGGAAGCAGACCCGGCGCGCCGGTGGCTGACGGGCGTCGAACGAAAACTGCAACTTTGGTCGGGTCGCCTGAGCCGCCTTGTATGACGAAGCCGGGGCGCCGTGCTCCAGGCGTGTCTATCGATAACCAAAGACATATTGCTAGTGCGATAAATTGACATTTCTTGGTTATCAGAAATTGGCGCTAACGTAGCGGCACCCCACGGCGAGCATTTCAGGCTGGAGCCGTGGCAGGAGTCAGGAGGACGCCATGCAAGACACGACACAGGCGGCGGCCGGTCTCCCCACCTTGGGTTTGATGGGGATTGCCGCTGCTGCCATCACGATTCTGCTGATCTTGATCATTCGGGTGCGCCTGCATCCGTTCTTCGCGCTGGTCATCGTCAGTATCGGTACCGCGCTGGCGACCGGGATCTCGGTCGGCGATCTGCTGCCGACGCTGTTGGGAGGATTCGGCAAGACACTCGGCAACGTGGCGTTGCTGATCGGGTTCGGTGCCGTGCTGGGCCGTCTCGTCGCGGTATCGGGCGGCGCACGCGTACTGGCCGATACGCTGATTCGTTTCTTCGGCAGCAAGCGGGCGCCCCTCGGGCTGTCGATCGCCTGCCTGCTGTTCGGTTTTCCGATCTTTCTCGACGCGGCCTTCGTGGTGATGCTGCCGGTGATCTATTCGGTCGCCCGCGAGCTCAAGGCGTCGCTGCTGCTCTATGGCCTGCCGGCCGCGGGGGCGTTTCTGGTCATGCACGCGTTGATGCCGCCCCATCCCGGCCCCGTCGCAGCTGCCGTGTTCCTGCACGCCGACATCGGCCAGGTGCTGTTCGTCGCCCTGCTGGTGGGGCTGCCGACCTGGTACGTGATGGGTTATCGGCTGTCGCTGATCCTGGCCAATCGCTCGCCGTTCCAGGCGGTGCCCAACCTGATGGGCGGGGAGAGCGACGAGGTCCCGCCCGAGAAGCGTCCGGCCTTCGGCACCGTGCTGCTGGTACTGCTGCTGCCGCTGGCGCTGATCTTTCTCAACACCGGGCTATCGACGCTGGGACAGGGTGGCGTCATCGATGGCGACAACCCATTGGTCTCCGCGCTGATGGTGATCGGCGAGACGCCGATCGCGTTGCTGATCAGCACCTGTATCGCGATGTGGCTGCTGGTCATTCGCTCCAGCGAGCGCGGGGCGATGGATTCGATCAACGAGATCGTCGAGCAGGCGTTGTCGCCGGTCTGCAGCATCATCCTGATCACTGGCGCCGGCGGCATGTTCGGCGGGGTGCTGACGGCCAGCGGTATCGGCGATGCGCTGGCGGACAGCCTGCAGGCGTTCGGGCTGCCGGTGATTCTCGCCGGCTACGTGATCGCATCGGTGATTCGGATCGCCCAGGGCTCGGCAACGGTGGCGGGGACCACGGCGGCCGGCATCATGGCCCCGGTGGTACTGGGAGATCCGGCACTGGCCGGGCTGCCCGCCGCCTGCATCACCGTGGCGATCGTCGCGGGCGCCATCGGTTATTCCCATGTCAACGACTCCGGCTTCTGGCTGGTCGGTCGGTTCCTCGGTGTCGACACCAAGACCATGCTCAAGACCTGGACGGTGATCTCCACCGGTATTTCGCTGATGTCGTTCGGGCTGGCATGGCTGGCATTTTCCCTGCTGTGACGCTGCCCGCGATTCCTGACAACACCTGGACGACTGCCGTGACCGTCATCCACTGACGATGGCTCGAGGAGAGAGAGATGAGCGATTCATCGGATAGACCCCACAACAAGCGCCGACTGCGCTCGGCCCAGTGGTTCGGTACCGCCGACAAGAACGGCTTCATGTACCGCAGCTGGATGAAGAACCAGGGCATTCCGGACCACGAGTTCCAGGGCAAGCCGATCATCGGCATCTGCAACACCTGGTCGGAACTGACACCCTGCAACGCGCACTTCCGCAAGCTCGCCGAGCACGTCAAGAAGGGCGTGCTCGAGGCTGGCGGCTATCCGGTGGAGTTCCCGGTGTTCTCCAACGGCGAGTCCAACCTGAGGCCGACGGCGATGTTCACCCGCAACCTCGCCAGCATGGATGTCGAGGAGGCGATTCGCGGCAATCCCATGGATGCCGTGGTGCTGCTGGTGGGCTGCGACAAGACCACGCCGGCGCTGCTGATGGGGGCGGCGAGCTGCGACATTCCGACGATCGTGGTGACCGGCGGGCCGATGCTCAACGGCAAGCACGAGGGCAAGGACATCGGGTCGGGGACCGTGGTCTGGAGGCTCTCCGAAGAGGTCAAGGCCGGCAAGATATCGATCCATGACTTCATGGCCGCCGAAGCCGGCATGTCGCGCTCGGCCGGCACCTGCAACACCATGGGCACGGCCTCGACCATGGCGTGCATGGCGGAGTCGCTGGGGGTGTCGCTGCCGCACAACGCCGCGATTCCGGCGGTGGATTCGCGCCGCTACGTGCTCGCTCATCTCTCCGGCAACCGCATCGTCGAGATGGTCGACGAGGATCTCAAGCTGTCGAAGGTGCTGACCCGCGAGGCGTTCGAGAACGCGATTCGCACCAACGCCGCCATCGGCGGTTCGACCAATGCGGTGATCCATCTCAAGGCGATCGCCGGGCGCATCGGGGTCGACCTGCCGCTGGACGACTGGACCCGAATCGGCCGCGGCACGCCGACCATCGTCGATCTGCAGCCCTCCGGGCGCTTCCTGATGGAGGAGTTCTACTACGCGGGCGGGTTGCCGGCCGTGCTGCGCCGGCTGGGCGAGGCCGACCGCCTGCCCCACAAGGACGCCCTGACCGTCAACGGCAAGACGATCTGGGAAAACGTTCAGGACGCGCCGCACTACAACGACGAGGTGATTCGCCCGCTGGACAACCCGCTGCGCGACGATGGCGGCATCTGTATCCTGCGCGGCAACCTGGCACCCAACGGTGCGGTGCTCAAGCCCTCTGCGGCCAGTCCCGAGCTGATGAGGCATCGCGGTCGCGCGGTGGTATTCGAGAACTTCGACGACTACAAGGCGCGCATCAACGATCCCGAGCTTGAGGTCGAGGCCGACGACATCCTGGTGCTGAAGCACTGCGGGCCGCGGGGTTATCACGGCATGGCGGAAGTCGGCAACATGGGCCTGCCGCCCAAGATCCTCGAGCAGGGCATCACCGACATGGTGCGTATCTCCGATGCCCGCATGAGTGGTACCGCCTACGGCACGGTGGTGCTGCACGTGGCCCCGGAGGCGGCCGCCGGCGGACCGCTGGCGGCCGTCCACAACGGCGACTGGATCAGCCTGGACTGTGACAGCGGCAAGCTGGAGCTCGAGGTCGACGACGCCGAGATCGCGCGTCGTCTGGCCGAGGTCGACCCGACCGCGGCGTCGAACCGGATCGCCAGCAGCGGCGGCTATCGCCAGCTCTACATCGAACGGGTGCTGCAGGCCGACGAGGGGTGCGACTTCGACTTCCTGCGCGGCTGCCGGGGCGCGGAGGTGCCGCGGCACTCGCACTGAGGTGGCGGCAGGGCGGATTCAGAACGCCACTTGCGTCATTCGCCCATCAGCGTGGCGGTGATCCTTCGGGCACCGCCTTGCTGGCGATGTTCGCCCAGCCAGATGCCCTGCCAGGTGCCGGTGAGCAGGCGGCCGTTTTCCACCGCCAGGGTCAGTTGGGTGCCGAACAGGCTCGCCAGCACGTGAGCGGGCATGTCGTCCGGGCCCTCCAGCGTATGCCGCATCCCGGGGAGGTTCTCGGGAGCCAGCTGGCTGGCGAACAGCGCCATGTCGTGGCGCACGTCCGGGTCGGCGTTCTCGTTCAGGGTCAGCGAGGCCGAGGTGTGCATCAACTGCAGATGGAGCAGGCCGGTACGGATCTCGGCCAGCCGCGGCAGTGCCGCCAGGACCTCGTCGGTGACCAGATGAAAGCCGCGCGGGCGCGCGGTGAGCGTGAAGGGTTGACGATGCCACATGGCCGAGACTCCTCGATCGGTTTTCTGAAAGTCGGCATGACCGGTCGGGACTGGGTGAGGTGCCGACGCGCCGCGGGGGCTGTCTGGGACCAAAGTCCGCTGGTCACGCCGTTTGGCGGTGTCCTACTCTGACATGTCCGATCCCCCGGCTGCGAGCCTCGAGGCCGCTGGCGGATGGTGCATCTTTCGCCGTACTCGCACCGCAATCGGCGGCAATGTCGTCTTCATGTGGCACAAACCAGGAGTGCGTCATGACTACCCCTCGTCTTTACATGTTCCAGACCGGCACGCTCAAGTGCCGGGTGTGCAATATCAAGATGAATGCGGGGCTGGATGAGTACGAGATCCCCGTGCCCTGGTATCTCATCACGCACCCGGAGGGAAATGTCGTCATCGATGGTGGCTGTGCCGTCGAGTGCGCCAGCGATCCCGAGAAGCACTGGGGCGATATCACCGCGGTCTATTGGCCCGTGATGCGTGAGGAGGAAGGTTGTGTCCAGGCGCTGAAGAGTTTCGGCCTCGAACCCGAGGACATCCGCTATGTCCTGCACAGCCATCTGCACCTGGACCATACCGGTGCCACGGGCCGATTCCCGAATGCCACTCATATCGTCAGACGTCGCGAATACGAGTATGCCATGGCCCCGGACTGGTTCTCCGCCGGCGGCTATATTCGCGCGGACTTCGACCGCCCCGGATTGAAGTGGCATCTGCTCGAGGATGGCGACGACGGCTACGACGTCTTCGGCGACGGCACCATTCGTTTCATCTTCACGCCCGGCCATGCACCCGGGCATGCCAGTTTCCTGCTCCGCTTGCCCGAGACCGGGCCGGTGCTGTTGGCCGTGGACGCGGCTTACACCACCGATCACTGGGAGGAGAAGGCCTTGCCGGGCTTTCTGGCCTCGACCGTGGACACGGTGCGATCCGTGCGCAAATTGCATGCCCTGGTCGAGAAGACCGGCGCACTCGTGGTGACCGGGCATGACCCGGTGGCATGGCCGACATTCCGTCATGCGCCCGAATACTACTCGTGATCATGGCTCTTCATCACGACTCCTCTCTGATCGTGCCGCCAGGCAGACGAACGTAAACCACGCCCGGCTCGTTCAAGCGAGCCAGGGCGATCCGTGAAATGGGATGCTGATATGAAAATCCATGCCGCCGTGATTCATGAAATGCACAGGCCCCGACCCTACCGGGAATCGATGCCGCTGTCGGTCGAGGAGGTCGAGCTGGAGGGGCCGGGACCGGGTGAGGTTCTGGTCAAGATGCGTGCCGCCGGGCTGTGTCATTCGGATCTGTCCACGATCAACGGGGACCGGCCACGACCGTTGCCGATGGTGCTGGGGCACGAGGCGGCCGGCGAGGTCGCCGAAGTCGGCGAGGGCGTCACCGATCTCGCCCCCGGCGACCACGTGGTGTTCTCGTTCGCGCCCAGTTGCGGTGGCTGCGCCTCCTGCCTGTCGGGACGGGCGGCGCTGTGCCGCCCCGGCGCGGCCGCGAACCTGGCGGGTCACCTGCTGGGTGGCGGGATGCGGCTGCACAAGGGCGGCGAGAAGATCTATCACCATATCGGCGTCTCCGGGTTTGCGGAATACGCCGTGGCGTCGCGGCGCTCGCTGACCCGAATCGATCCCGAGCTGCCGTTCCATATCGCGGCACTGTTCGGCTGTGCGGTACTCACCGGCGTCGGCGCGCTGGTCCACACCGCCGGGCTGCGGCTGGGCCAGTCGGTGCTGGTGGTGGGCCTCGGCGGTGTCGGCCTGGCGGCGGTGATGGGGGCCGTCGGCGGTGGCGCGCGTCAGGTGATCGCGGCGGATATCGCACCGGACAAGCTGGAGACCGCCAAGGCGATGGGCGCGACGCACATCGTCAACAGCGGCGATCCCGACGCCGTCGAACAGGTGCGCGAGATCAGCGGCGGCGGGGTGGACATCGCCGCCGAGTTCGCGGGCGTCGCCAAGGCGCTCGAGTTCGCCTATGAATCCACCGGCCGCGGCGGCACCACCGTGACCTCCGGGCTGCCGCATCCGGACGTGCGCTTCGCCATCAGTCCGACGCGAATGGTGGCCGAGGAGCGTACCCTCAAGGGTTCCTACCTCGGCGGACACGTGCCGTCGCTGGATGTGCCGGAATACATCGCGCTTTATCAGTCCGGCCGCCTGCCGGTGGATCGGCTGCTG
Source organism: Salinicola sp. (assembly GCA_002695065.1). GTDB lineage: Bacteria > Pseudomonadota > Gammaproteobacteria > Pseudomonadales > Halomonadaceae > Salinicola. Next base: position 31,974 of record NZNW01000095.1, read on the forward strand.
ACCCATCGCCTGAAGCTGGACGAGATCAATGTCGGTTTCGACCGTCTGGCCAACGGCGAGGCGATTCGCCAGATCATCGATTTCGACTGATTGCGTCCGGGCCCCCCGGTGGAGTCGCGGCCTGGTGTATCATGGCTGCCTCCCGACATCCGCCGCGCGAAGTGGATGCAGTGTGGGGACCGACTGCTAGGCTTGAAGGAGTCCCGAAGGGGTAGCCAAGGTGATGGCTACCCCTTTCGCATTTCATCCGTCATCGATAGGAGAAGGTCATGGCTCAGACACGAGTCGAGCGCGACAGCATGGGCGAACTCAACGTTCCCGAGAGCGCACTCTATGGCGCGCAGACCCAGCGTGCCGTCAACAACTTTCCGATCAGCGGCCAACCGCTGCCACCGGCATTCATCACCGCCGTCGCGCATATCAAGCGTGCCGCCGCGGAGGTCAACCGGGAGCTGGGGTTGCTGGACGAGGAGAGGGCGAGGGCCATCATGGCCGCGGCCGACGAGATCATCGACGGCAAGCACGCCGATCAGTTCCCGATCGATGTGTTCCAGACGGGGTCGGGAACCTCGACCAATATGAACGTCAACGAGGTGATCTCCCATCTCGCCAGCCGGGACGGGCTGGAGGTCGGCCCCAACGATCACGTCAACATGGGCCAGTCGAGCAACGATGTGATCCCCACGGCCATTCACCTCGCCGCGGCGACACAGGTTCGGGAGCGCCTGTTGCCAGCGCTCAATTATCTGAGATCCACCATCGACGACAAGGCGAAAGAGGTCGATGACGTGGTCAAGACCGGGCGTACGCACCTGATGGATGCGATGCCGGTTCGCCTGAGCCAGGAGCTCGGCGGCTGGTCCAGCCAGGTCGGCCAATCGATCGAGCGGCTGGGAGACGGCCTCAAGCGGGTGACCCGTCTGGCGCTGGGAGGCACGGCCGTCGGGACCGGCGTCAATGCTCATCCCGAGTTTGCCGAAAAGGTGGCACAGCGCTTGGCCATCGATACGCACCTCGATTTTCGACCCAACGACAGCTTCTTCGCTAGCCTGGCCTCCCAGGATGCGGCAGTGGAGCTCTCGGGCCATCTCAAGACCTATGCCGTAGCGGTGATGAAGATCGCCAACGACCTGCGCTGGATGAACTCCGGTCCGCTGGGCGGTCTGGGGGAGATCGAGCTGGAGGCCCTGCAGCCGGGCAGCTCGATCATGCCGGGCAAGGTCAATCCGGTGATCCCGGAATCGGCTGCCCAGGTAGCCGCTCAGGTCATCGGCAATGACGCCGCCATCACCATCGGCGGGCAGAGTGGCAACTTCCAGCTCAATGTGATGCTGCCGTTGATCGCCCACAACCTGCTGGAATCGATCAAGCTGCTGGCCAATGTGAGCCGCCTGCTGGCCGATCGCGCCATCGCCACGTTCAACGTGCGTCGTGACAATATCGAGAGCCCGCTGTCGAAGAACCCGATTCTGGTGACCGCCCTCAACTCCGTGATCGGTTATGACGCAGCGGCGGCGGTCGCCAAGAAGGCCTACCAGGCAGGGCGGCCGATCATCGATGTGGCCGAGGAGGAGACCGATCTCTCCCGCCAGGAACTGGAGCGCCTGCTCGATCCGGCCAAGCTGACCCAGGGAGGAATCCCGGAGTAGCTTCCGCTTCCCCTCCGGACGCTGTTTCTCGCCACGGACCCCCGTGAGCGGTTGCGTTCTCTGCAGCCCATACGACAACGCCACCCGGTCGGGTGGCGTTGTCGTCGAGCGAAGATCGCCTCGGGCGAATAGGGTTCAGACCGGCGCCTCGCCTTGACGGTCCTGAGCCTCCTCGATGGTCTCCTCCGCGTCCTCTTGCTCGTCGCTATCGGCCTTTTCGGGCTCGTTCTCGGCTGCGCGGGTCGGGTTGTAGCGCATCGTCACCAGGATCGGGAAGTGATCGGATCCTATCTCCGGCAATCGCTCCATGTGGACGAGAGTGAAATGCTCGGTGACGAAGACGTGATCCAGGGGCCAGCGCAGCATCGGATATTTAGCGTGGAAGGTGCTGTACTGACCGCGTCCGCGACGCAGGTCGAGCATGCCGCTGATTTTGCAGAACAGTTTTGTCGTCGGTGACCAGGCAACGTCGTTGAGATCCCCGGCAACGACGGTGGGGGCGCTGCTTTCGGCGATGGTCTGGCCCACCAGCAGCAGTTCCGCGTCGCGCCATAGCGACTCATCGCTCTCCGATGGCGCGGGCGGCCGCGGGTGCAGCGCGTGGAGGCGGATACGGCTACCGTCCCTCAGCTTCACCCAGGCGTGGATCGAGGGGATGTCGTCCTGGATCAGCCATTTGACCTCGACATCTTCCAACGGCAGCCGGGAGTAGAGGTGCATCCCGTAGAGATTGTCGAGAGGGATACGCACCGCTTCCGGCATCGACTTGCCGATGGCGGCGTCCAGTTGATCTCCCCACCACTGATCGGACTCCAGCGTCAGCAGGATATCGGGCTCGTGCTCGTGTATCAGGTCGATCAACTTCGATGCCTGGCGATTGGGGGTCAATACATTGGAAACGAGCAGCTTGAGTTCGTGTTCCGGCGCGTATGAGTTGGATTTGACTACCGTACATCTGGCCAGGGGGGTCCACGGGTAGATGCGTGCCCACTGGATGAGTGCCGCGATCACGCTGGCGGCGACGCCGGCCCAATGCCACCACTCGACGGGTTCGAACGCAAGCTGGATCAGCGCCAGAGCGGTGGCGACGATGGCGATCTGAAGCAGCGGGAAATCGAAACTGCGAACGCTCCAGTGGCGAAATCGCGTGTAAGGCGCCAGCGTGATCAACAGCGCGAGACAACCGAGACAGCTAAACAGAAGTTGCAGCAAGGGAGGATTCCTTGTATCGGGATAGGGCGCCGTGCAGGGCCAAGCGTAGCAGAAACGCCATTCGTACCCTCGACAGTATGACTTCCCGGAAACCTCGTGGCAGCTAATCCCTCATGATACTTTGGCTAAAGGGCCCGACATGTCGATGGCGGGATGCTGATCGAGGTAGCGCGACAAGGTTTCTCGCTCATCGTTGGTCAGGCGCAGTCCCAGCTTGCTGCGTCGCCACAGGATGTCCTCGCTGGTGCGTGCCCACTCGTGCTCGACCAGGTAGTCGACTTCGGCACGGGTGAGGCCACCACCGAAAGGCTGGCCGAGATCCTCCTGGCTCTGCTTGCCGTCCAGGAAAGTGAGACAGAGCGAGCCGTAGCTGGACGCGAACCGCTCGGCACATTCCCGGCCGAGAAACGGATATTCACCCACCAGGCGATCGGCGAACGCGTGGCGCGATTCGATATCGCCGCCGGGCAGTTTGGCGGTGGCCGTCCAGGGTTGTCCCATGGCAGGCAGCAATGGCTCGAGTTTACGCATGGCCGCCTCGGCCAGCTTGCGGTAGGTGGTGATCTTGCCGCCGAAGATCGACAGCATCGGTGCACCGTGCCGGTCGAGGTCGAGGGTGTAGTCCCGGGTCATGGCCGAGGGATTCTCCGACTCGTCGTCGCACAGCGGGCGGACACCGGCATAGGTCGCGACGACGTCCTCGCGACCGAGCTGCCTGACGAAGTGCGAGTTGAGCACCTCGAGCAGATAGTCGATCTCCTCGTCGTTGATACGGACCCGGGAGGGGTCGCCCTGGTAACGGCGATCGGTGGTGCCGATCAGGCTGTAGCGCTGCTGATAGGGCAGCACGAAGACGATGCGGCCATCCTGGTTCTGGAGGATGTAGGCGCGGTCGTCGTCGTTGAGGCGCGGCACGATCAGGTGGCTGCCCTGGATCATGCGGATGCCGTAGCGCGAGTCGCGCTTGGCATTGCCCTTGACGAAAGACTCCACCCAGGGGCCGGCGGCATTGACCAGCACCTTGCCCCGCTGCTCCTGGCGCTCCCCGGTATCCAGGTTTTCGAGACTTACCACCCACTGGCCCTGCTCCTCGCGAGCCTCGACGCAACGCGTGCGGACCCGGATGTCGGCCCCTTTTTCCCGCGCCTGGAGCGCGTTCAGCACGACCAGTCGGGCATCGTCCACCCAGCAGTCGGAATACTCGAACCCGCGCTTGATCGTCGGCACCAGCGGGCTTTCCGAACCGAATCGCAGGCGCTTGGCATTGGGCAGGCTGTCGCGGTGGCTGAGATGATCGTAGAGAAAGAGGCCCGCGCGAATCATCCAGCCAGGGCGCAGGTGCGGCTGATGGGGGAGAATGAAGCGCAGCGGCCAGACGATGTGCGGCGCCTTGCGCAGCATGACTTCCCGTTCCTTCAGCGCTTCGCGCACCAGGCGAAACTCGCGGTGCTCGAGATAGCGCAATCCTCCGTGGATCAGCTTGCTGCTGGCGGATGAGGTGGCACTGGCCAGGTCCGACTGCTCGCACAGCAGCACGGAGAGGCCCCGGCCGGCGGCGTCGTTGGCGATGCCGGTGCCATTGATGCCGCCGCCGACGACGATGAGGTCATGGACGTGGTGCTGTGTCGTTGAGGCCATACCGTCCTCCGGAGGAATGATGGTTCGGTTATGTTCGAATACGAAAATAGATTAATCACTTCCGAACATCAATAGGCGTGAGACGGTTTCCTCGATCCTATGGGGAGGCGCGATGGGGAGTGAAAAGGCAACGGGTTGACTGGTGACAAGGCCGGCGCATGGCCGGCTGATTGCAGGGGGCCTCGAGATCAGCCGGCGTGGGCGGGCAGGGTCTCGATATCCGCGGGTATCGAAGGATCGGCGACGTAGAGCGCCACATCATGCTCGCGCATCAATCGACGCAGCGCATCGGGTGGTTGGCGATCGGTGAAAAAGGCATTGATCTGGCTGAGGTTGCCCTGGCGTACCACGGCGTTGCGGTGGAACTTCGAATGATCCGCTGCCAGGAAAACCTGGCGGGAGTTGCGCAGGATGGCCTGCGCCACGCGGACTTCCTGATAGTCGAATTCCAGCAGCGAGCCATCGCCATCGATGCCGCTGATGCCGATGATGCCGTAGTCGACCTTGAACTGATTGATGAAATCGATGGTGGCCTCGCCGATGATGCCGCCGTCCCGCGAGCGAACCTGGCCGCCGGCGACGATGACATTGAAGTCGGTCTTGTGCTGCAGAATGGCCGCCACGTTGAGGTTGTTGGTGATGACCTCGAGCCCGCTGTGCTGGCACAGCGCTTCGGCGATGAACTCATTGCTGGTGCCGATGTTGATGAACAGCGACGAGGAGTCGGGAATGTGGCTCGCCAGCATTTCGGCGATACGGCGCTTGGCGTCCAGGTTCAGCGTCTTGCGCGTGTGATAGGCGGTGTTGACGGTGCTCGACTCCAGGCCCGCGCCGCCATGGACACGTTTGACGACGCCCTCTTCCGCCAGTTGATTGAGATCGCGGCGCACCGTCTGGGGCGTGACGTCGAAGTCTCTGGCGAGCTGTTCGATCGAGGCATAGCCTTGCCGCTTGACCAGCTCGACGATGGCTTCGTGACGTTCCTGCTGTGTCATGGTGGTTTCCTGCCGCGTTCCGTTGACGATTCTGTGACTGATCCGAGCCGGCAGTTTATCAAAGCTGTAGGCCTTGCCGTTGTCTCGGTTGGCCGTATCGGGGCCTTCATGGCTACGACCATGGTCTAGGTGTTGGAAAGCGAATTCGCATTGTTGCCAATCGAAAACGAAGATGGGCAGGGTGTCTCGGTCATCTGGCCTGCGGCAGCGCCATGCTGGAGGGCTCCTTCCGCAATCTGGGAAAACGGAAAGGGCCGACAGGGGCATCGCCTCGACGTGGCGGCATTGGGGCGCACCGGGGACGCCCGACGCCAACGCCGTGTTCCGGGAGGAATTGTCTCGCCGTGACAGGCAGTTGAGGTCAGTTTTTTTACGGCCAGAGGGTTGCATTCCGTGTCCGCCCGGGTAGAATTCGCATCCGTTGTCACGGCGAGCCCGTCGTCATTGCAGGACCGTAGCTCAGTTGGTTAGAGCGCCACGTTGACATCGTGGAGGTCAGCGGTTCAAATCCGCTCGGTCCTACCAGTTCACATGGGCGTGCGACAATATCTTCAGGACCATAGCTCAGTTGGTTAGAGCGCCACGTTGACATCGTGGAGGTCAGCGGTTCAAATCCGCTTGGTCCTACCAGATTCGAAACCCGAGCTTCGGCTCGGGTTTTTTTATGCCCTGCCATCCCTGGCGGGCACCATGCTGGCCGTCGCTGACGCGACGTCAAAAATCGCTCCCGGCGATTTTTTGTGTCCGCGATTTCCCCTTTTGTCGTAGGCCGACCATCGGCGCCCGCCGCCATCGATGTTCGGCACCTGCATCCGCGAACCATGTTGGTTTTCGAACAAACCCCGCCGCAAGAACGCTTTTTTCGACGCCGCCATACTGCCGAAACTCGCATGGGATGTTGGACATTAGTGGTTAAGACTAAGGTGTTAATTGAATTAAAAGTATATAAAACAAATGTTTAAAATGCCGTTGTGGTTGGTGTCCACGCCTACTTTTTTCGTCGTATAGCTTTATAAGAAGAGTGTTTTAGGATGCTCGAAAGAGAAAAAGGGAACGGCGCCACTCATGTCATTACAACTCGACAACGTGACACTGTCGGTGCGAGGCGAAACCTATATCAGCGATGCCAGCCTGACATTGGAGCCGGGGTCATTCAATGTGCTGCTGGGACACACGCTGGCGGGCAAGACCACATTGATGCGGTTGATGGCCGGGCTGGACAGGCCCGACCACGGCAGGGTGTACCTCGACGGCCGTGACGTGACTCACTTGCCGGTTCGCCAGCGTAACGTCTCGATGGTCTATCAGCAGTTCATCAACTATCCCACGCTCACGGTCTTCGACAATATCGCCTCGCCGCTCAAGCAGGCCAGGGTGGCGCGGCAGGAGATCACCCGCCGGGTCGAGGAGACCGCAGCGATGCTGGGAATCCAGCACCTGCTGGGCCGTTATCCGCAGGAGCTCTCCGGCGGCCAGCAGCAGCGCACGGCGATGGCCAGGGCGCTGGTCAAGGATGCGGAACTGGTGCTGTTCGACGAGCCGCTGGTCAACCTCGACTACAAGCTGCGAGAGGCGCTGCGGGTGGAGATGCGCAAGCTGTTCGAGTCGCGCAACACCATCGCGGTCTACGCCACCACCGAGCCCGCCGAGGCGCTGGCGCTGGGCGGGACGACGACGCTGCTGCATCAGGGGCGAATCGTCCAGAGCGGTCCCAGCGACGAGGTCTATCGTCATCCCCGTAACCGTGAAGCTGCCACGCTGTTCGGCGAGCCACCGATCAACCTGATGCCGATGACGATCCAGGGCGGCGAGTGCCGTATCGCCGATCAGCGCCAAGCACTGCCCGAGATCTGGAGATCGCTCTCCGAGGGCGACTATCAGGTTGGTATCCGGCCCCATCACTGGTCGCTCCGGCCGCTCTCGGAGGCGGCGTTGCGCCTGCCCGCCGTCGTGCGCGTCGCGGAGATCAGCGGTTCCGAGACCTTCCTGCATCTCGCGCATGACCGGATCGATCTGGTCGCGCACCTGATCGGGATTCACGAGTTCGGCGTGGATCAGGCGCTGGACGTCCAGGTCCCGTTTCGCCAGCTCTTCGTGTTCGAGCCCGGGGGCGACCTGGTGCTGTCACCTCCCTCATCGCGATCGACATCGCCCGGCGTGCGAGGAGACCTCTAGATGGCCGAGATTCGCCTGGAACAACTGGCCCATAGTTATCACGGTGCACCTTCGGGCCCGGCCGACTATGCGCTCAGGCCGATGGACCACGTCTGGGAGCAGGGCGGAGCCTACGCGCTGCTGGGGCCGTCGGGGTGCGGCAAGAGCACGCTGCTCAACATCATTTCCGGTCTGCTGGTGCCCTCGGAAGGGCGGGTGCTCTACGACGGCAAGTCGGTCAACGATCTCACCCCGCAGCAACGCAACATCGCCCAGGTTTTCCAGTTCCCGGTGGTCTACGACACCATGACCGTCCACGAGAACCTGGCGTTTCCGCTGCGCAATCAGGGGCAGTCTCGAGAGCGCATCGATGCCAGGGTGAGAGAGGTGGCCGAGGCGCTGGAGATCGAGCCGCTGTTGAACCGGAAGGCGCAGAATCTGACGGCGGACGAGAAGCAGAAGGTGTCGATGGGGCGCGGCCTGGTGCGCGACGACGTGGCGGCGATCCTGTTCGACGAGCCGTTGACGGTGATCGACCCGCAGCTCAAGTGGCGGCTGCGGCGCAAGCTCAAGGAGATCCATCAGCGCTTCAACGTGACGATGGTCTACGTCACCCATGACCAGTTGGAGGCGTCCACCTTCGCCGACAAGATCGCGGTGATGTACGAAGGCCAGATCGTGCAGTTCGGCACCCCGCGCGAGCTGTTCGAGAACCCGCAGCATACCTTCGTCGGCTACTTCATCGGCAGCCCCGGCATGAATCTGCTGGATATTGCGCTGGGGGCATCGGGCGTCGAGTTCGACGGCCACGCGCTGGCGGTGCCCGACGCGATCGTCGACCAGCTTCGGCAGCGCGAGGGAGGGCGCCTGCAGCTCGGCATCCGACCGGAGTTCGTGCAACTGGTGGCGGCCGACGATGCCGTCCTGCACGGCTACGTCGATCTGGTCCAGGACCAGGGCACCTTCAAGATCGTCGACGTGCGCCTCGATACGCCATCGGCGCCGGTGATCAAGGCGCGCCTGGGAGAGGAGGCCAGCGTTCCCGAAGGGCGAACCGGCGTGCACTTCCCCGAAGCCTGGCAGCGCTTCTATATCGATGACCATCTGGTGGGAGTGGCTGATGAAAACCTATAACAACAAGGCCTGGTGGCTGGTGCTGCCGGTATTCGTGCTGGTGGCCTTCAGCGCCATCATCCCGATGATGACGGTGGTCAACTATTCGGTACAGGACATCTTCGATCCGAGCACGCGTTATTTCGTGGGCACCGAGTGGTATCGGGAGATCCTGGCGGATCCGAGACTGCACGATTCGCTGGTGCGGCAGTTCATCTACTCGTTCTGCGTGCTCGCCATCGAGGTGCCGCTCGGCATCATCGTTGCGCTGTCGATGCCTCGGCGCGGGTTGGGCGTGCCGTTCAGTCTGATTCTACTGTCACTGCCGCTGCTGGTGCCGTGGAACGTGGTGGGGACGATCTGGCAGATCATCGGGCGGGAGGATATCGGCCTGTATGGCTGGACCCTCAACAGTCTGGGGCTCGACTACAACTACGCCTCCAACCCGCGGGATGCCTGGATCACCGTGCTGGTGATGGATGTCTGGCACTGGACGTCGCTGGTGGCGCTGCTGTGCTATTCCGGGCTGCGCTCGATTCCGGACGTCTACTACCAGGCGGCGAGGATCGACCGTGCCTCCCACTGGGCGGTGTTTCGATTCATTCAATTGCCGAAGCTCAAGAACGTGCTGTTGATCGCGGTCATGCTGCGCTTCATGGACAGCTTCATGATCTACACCGAGCCGTTCGTGCTCACCGGTGGCGGGCCGGGCACCGCCACGACCTTCCTCAGCCAGACGCTGACCCAGATGGCGCTTGGCCAGTTCGATCTGGGCCGTGCCGCGGCGTTCTCGCTGATCTACTTCCTGATCATTCTGCTGGTGACCTGGGTGTTCTACACCGCCATGACCCACAACGACGACAAGGGATGACGCCGCCATGAGACTGCGCAAGAGCCTGGTGATGCTGGGCTATCTGCTGTTCGTGCTGGTGCCGATCTACTGGCTCGTCAACATGTCGTTCAAGTCGAACCGGGAAATCCTCGGCGGACTGACGCTCTGGCCCACGGCGCCGACGCTGGACAACTACCGGGTCATCTTGACCGAGCCGACCTGGTACATGAGCTACCTGAACTCCCTGAGCTATGTCTCGATGAACATGCTGATCTCGCTGCTGGTGGCGTTGCCGGCCGCCTATGCGTTCTCGCGCTATCGCTTCCTGGGCGACAAGCACATGTTCTTCTGGCTGCTGACCAACCGGATGGCACCACCGGCGGTGTTCCTGCTGCCGTTCTTCCAGCTCTACTCGGCGGTGGGGCTGTTCGATACGCCGATCGCGGTGGCCCTGGCGCACTGCCTGTTCAACGTGCCGCTGGCGGTATGGATTCTCGAGGGTTTCATGTCGTCGGTGCCCAAGGAGATCGACGAGACCGCGTATATCGACGGCTACACCTTCCCCAAGTTCTTCATCCGGATTTTCCTGCCGATGATCCGGCCCGGCATCGGCGTCACGGCGTTTTTCTGCTTCATGTTCTCCTGGGTCGAACTGTTGCTGGCGCGGACGCTGACCTCGGTCGATGCCAAACCGATCGTGGCGCAGATGACCCGCACGGTCTCGGCGTCGGGGATCGACTGGGGCGTGCTGGCGGCCGCGGGCGTGGTCGCGCTGCTGCCCGGTATCGCGGTGATCTACTTCGTGCGCAACCACGTGGCCAAGGGCTTCGCCCTGGGACGCGTCTGATCCGTTCGTCCAGAGAGAGGGGGAGTCACCATGGGTTGGATGGCCTGGACACTACCGACGGCACTGTTCTTTGCCGCGATCGCGGCACTGCTGGTGGCGATGACGGTCTGGCAGACCGTATCGCCCGGCCGAGAGCGCAAGGGCTTCCTGCCGATCTCCACGTCTCGGGGCGATCGGCTGTTCATTGGTCTGCTGGCGGCGGCATACGGCCATTTGCTGGTTCTGGCACTGACCGACTGGCCGCTCTGGGTCGCGACGGCGATCTGCGTGGCAGGAATGGCAATCATCATGAAATGGGGGTAACGCATCGACCAGGGATCATTGCTCTTCGGATAGCGCCAAGACAGCAAATGCAGCATAACAACGAGGGTTAACGCTATGTTCGATATCAAGCACGCCGGATCGCGACGCCGGGCGCCACTGGGCATCGGCATCGGCCTTGCGGGTCTGATGGCCGTTTCGGGAACCGCGATCGCCGACCAGTATCAGGACGCCGCCAAACGCTGGCTGGGTGACGAGTTCAAGACGTCGACGCTCACGCCCGAGCAGCAGATGGCCGAGATGCAGTGGTACATCGACGCCGCCAAACCGTTCCGTGGCATGCAGATCAACGTCGTGTCGGAGACGCTCACCACCCACAAGTACGAGTCCGAGGTGCTGGCCCGCGCCTTCAGCGAGATCACCGGCATCCAGTTGAAGCACGACCTGATCCAGGAAGGGGACGTGATCGAGAAGCTGCAGACCCAGATGCAGTCCGGTCGCAACATCTACGACGCCTACGTCAACGATTCCGACCTGATCGGTACCCATTTCCGCTACGGCAAGGTGGTGCCGCTTTCCGACATGATCGAAGGCGACGGGGCCGAAGTGACTTCGCCGACGCTGGATCTGGATGATTTCATCGGGCTCTCGTTCACCACCGGGCCGGACGGCAAGGTCTATCAACTGCCCGACCAGCAGTTCGCCAATCTCTACTGGTTCCGCGCCGACTGGTTCGACGACCCTGATCTCAAGGCGCGCTTCAAGGAAAAGTACGGCTACGAACTGGGCGTACCGGTGAACTGGTCGGCCTACCAGGACATCGCCGACTTCTTCACCAATGACGTCCACGACATCGACGGCCAGCGTGTCTATGGCCACATGGACTACGGCAAGAAGGATCCCTCGCTGGGATGGCGCTTCACCGACGCCTGGTTCTCGATGGCCGGGGCCGGCGACAAGGGCATCCCCAACGGCCTGCCGGTGGACGAGTGGGGGATTCGGGTCGAGGATTGTCGGCCGGTGGGCTCGAACGTCACCCGAGGTGGTGCCACCAACGGTCCGGCCGCGGTGTTCGCCACCCAGAAGTACATCGACTGGCTGCACGCCTACGCGCCGCCGGAAGCCCAGGGCATGACGTTCTCGGAAGCGGGACCGGTGCCGGCGCAGGGCAACGTCGCCCAGCAGATCTTCTGGTACACGGCTTTTACCGCCGATATGACCCAGCCGGGCCTGCCGGTGGTCAACGAGGATGGCACGCCCAAGTGGCGGATGGCGCCGTCGCCGGTGGGGCCGTATTGGGAGGACGGCATGAAGAAGGGCTATCAGGACGTGGGGGCCTGGACCTTCATGAAATCGACGCCCGAGAAGAACCGTCTCGCGGCCTGGCTCTATGCCCAGTTCGTGACCTCGAAAACGGTCTCGCTGCAGAAGACGCTGGTGGGGCTGACACCGATCCGGGAGTCCGACATCCAGTCCCAGGCGATGACCGATGCCGCACCGAAGCTGGGTGGCCTGGTCGAGTTCTACCGCAGCCCGGCGCGACTGCAGTGGTCGCCGACCGGCACCAACGTGCCGGACTATCCCAAGCTGGCGCAGCTGTGGTGGCAGTATATTTCCCAGGCCGTCAGCGGCGAGACCAGCGCGCAGCAGGCCCTGGATGGGTTGGCGGACGCCCAGGATCGCATGATGGAGCGTCTGGAGCGGGCCAATGTCCAGCCGAACTGCGGGCCAAAGCTGAACGAACCCCGCGATGCGCAGTATTGGCTGGATCAGCCCGGCGCGCCCAAGCCCAAGCTCGACAACGAGAAGCCGCAGGGCAAGACCGTCCCCTACGCCGAGATGGTGAAATCCTGGCAGGAGAGTTAAGGATAGGGGCCGTACTCGATATAAGTGATTGCTGTCGCCTGGGCGGCGACCTTCCCGCCGGTTCTCCGGCGGGATTTTTTTGTCCCACCGACCCGTAACGGCCTATTCTGCACCTCGCTCTCACGACTTTTGCCCGGGCGATAGATAACATGGGGGGATAGCAGGAGTAGACCATGCCATTCAACTCGCTTTTCGAACACATTCACCAGTTACCCAGCGTTCCCGCTGTCGTCACCGAGCTGATTGCCAGCCTGGACAACGACAGAATCAGTGTTCACCGTGTTTCCGCCACCATTCACAAAGATCCCAACCTGAGCCTGAAGCTGCTTCGTTCGGCCAACTCCGTGCGATACGGCGTAGGGCGCAACGTGGCGACGATCGACGACGCCCTGCTGCTGCTGGGATTCGATCGCGTGCGCACGCTCGTCATCGCCTCGGGCATGGTCGGCATGCTCAAGGACGTCCCCGGGCTCGATCGCAAGGCGTTCTGGCGTGAATCGTTCATGGTCGCCAATCTCAGCCGCACGATTGTCCGTCACAGTCAGTTGGGCGATCTGGCACCGGAGACCGCGTTCACCTGCGGCATCCTGCATCACGTGGGATCGGCGTTGATGCACATCGCCGATCCGGAAACCATGCGACGAATCGATGCGCTGGTGGCCCAAGGTGCCCCTCGCGCCGAGCTGGAAGCCAACCAGTTCGGCTACACGTTCAGCGAGGTGGGTGCCGAGCTGGGCCGTCGCTGGCGGTTCCCGGAGACCATCTGCAACGCGCTGACCTACCAGGACAAGCCGCTGGATGCCGTGCCTTTCTCGCCCTACGCCGCTGCCGTGCACCTGGCGATCGGGCTCTACCACAATATCGCCAGCGGGCGCCGGGAGGAGCACGCCCTGGGCGAGATGCCGCGGGAGGTTCGTCGGCCGCTGGCGTTGGATCTGCTGGCGCTCTATGAAGATATCCTGCAACTGGTGCGCTCGGACGACGAACTGGGTGTCTTCCTGGATTGAGGCCGGGCTTCCGTGCCTCAATCCAGGGGGATGGGGTACTCGCCTTCAGGCGGGCGGCGGCAGGTCGCTGGCGTCGCTGAACACGCGACACAGGCGTTCGATACCGGCCTGGTCCGCGTGGCTGAAGCGCGCAGGCACCGGGCTGTCGATATCCAGCACCCCCCAGACCTTTTCACCCAGGAGAATCGGCACCACCAGTTCGGAACGGGAGGCGGCATCGCAGGCGATATGGTCCGGAACGGCGTGGACATCGTCGACTCGCTGGGTCTGGCGCGAGCGTGCCGCGGCACCGCAGACGCCTTTCGAGAACGGGATCGGGTTGCAGGCGGGCAGGCCCTGGAAGGGGCCCAGAATCAGCGTCTCGGGCTGGCGCTGGAGGTAGAAGCCGACCCAGTTCAGGTCGTCGAGGGCCTGCATCAGGAAGGCGCTGGTCTGGGCTGCGTTGGTCAGCCAGTCGCGCGTGTCCAGAAGCGCTGTCAGTTGACGCTCGAGGAGATCGTAATCGGTCATCGTGGATGTCCTTCGGGGGTGGAACGGGCAGGGGCAGGGCGGAAACGAAAACCAGCGCCGAGGCGCTGGTTTCGTGATGATCATGATGTCTGGCTCGTCACATTGGTGACGCCGCCGTGATCATTTCCAGCCGGCAACGGCGCCCCCCTGGAACAGCTCCTGGGCCTTGTCGGCGACCGCGTCGGACTGGTAGGCCTTGACCAGCTCCTGAATCTCCTTGCGGTCCTGGTCGCCGCCCCGCACGACGATCAGATTGACATAGGGGGAGTCCGGGCCTTCCTTGATCAGCGCATCGTCCAGGGTCAAGCCGGCGGGCTGGGTGAAGGTGCTGTTGATGAAGGCCATATCGACGTCCTGCAGCACGCGCGGCATCTGGGCGGCCTCGATCTCCTTGAACGAGTAGTCGTGCGGGTTCTCGGTGATGTCGATCGGCGTCGCTTCCAGATTCTCGGCATCGTCGAGCGTGATCAGCCCGTGCTTGTCGAGCAGGATCAGCGACCGCCCTTCGTTGGTCGGGTCGTTGGGCACGGCGATCGTCGCGCCGTCCGGCAGCTCGTCGATGCTGTCGTACTTGGCGGAGTAGGCGCCGATCGGATAGACGAACGTCTTGCCGGCGATGGCGAAGTCGTAGCCGCGGTCGTTGACCATCGACTGCATGTAGGGTTCGTGCTGATAGGCGTTGGCGTCCAGGCTGCCGTCGGCGAGCGCGGCATTGGGCGTCACGTAGTCGGTGAACTCGACGATCTCGACATCGAGGCCGTACTTCTCCTTGGCGACCTGCTTGGCCACCTGCATCACATCGGTCTCGGGGCCGGCCATGGTACCGACCTTGATGGTGTCGGCGGCTTGCGCGGCGCTTGCGACCAGCCCAAGGCTCAGTGCGGCGGCGCTCAGCGTACGTGTCAGTGAAATCGGCATTTGGCGACATTCTCCCTGATGATGAGACGTTCGGGCATGGATTCGAATGCCCGGTGACCGCTGAAATATAACGGAATAACGGCGATCACGGTAATTCATTCTGGTTATGAGTCTAGTGAGGCTCGACGATCACTTGTGATCGCTTTTGCGCACCAGATAGTCCCCCAGGCTCTGGAACAGCTGCACCATGACCACCAGCACCACCACGGTGATCAGCATCACGGTGGGGTTGAAGCGGTTGTAGCCGTAGCGGATACCCAGGTCACCGAGCCCGCCGCCGCCCACGGCGCCGGCCATGGCGGAGTAGCTGACCAGGGCGACGATGGTGATCGTCAGGCCGTTGATGATGCCGCCACGCGCCTCCGGCAGCAGCACCTTCATGATGATCTGCATCGGCGTCGCGCCCATCGATTGGGCGGCTTCGACCAGGCCGGGCGAGACCTCGTTGAGCGCACCCTCGACCAGCCGGGCGACGAACGGGATGGCGGCGATGGTCAGCGGCACGGCGGCGGCGTTGGTGCCGATGGAGCTGCCGACGATCAGGCGGGGGAAGGGAATGATCGCCACCAGCAGGATGATGAACGGTACCGAGCGGCCGACGTTGGTGACGACACCGAGCACCGTGTTGACCACCGGCTGCGCCAGGATCTGGCGCGGCCGCGTCACGTAGAGCAGCACCCCGAGCGGGACGCCGGCCAGCGCCGACAGAATGCCGGCGACGGCAACCATGTAAAGTGTCTCCAGCGTGGACTGCCAGACGAGATCAATCAGTGCGCTGGACATGGCCCAGTACCTCCACATGCAGATCAAAGGATTCGAGTGTCGCCAGGGCTTCGCGGGTCTGCGTGTCGCTGCCCATCAGCTCGGCGATCATCAGGCCCAGCGTACGTCCCTGAATGGATTCGACCTTGGCCTGCAGGATGCTGACGTCGATGCCGTGCTCCCGTGCCAGTCGCGAGATCAGCGGCGTGGCGACGCTGTCGCCCGAGAACGTCAGCCTCACCACCGGGTGGGTATTCGGTCCGGCCTCCGGCTCGAGACGCTCGATCAGGGCCTGGGGCGCTTCCAGCTTGAGGAAGTCGTTCAGGAACTCCCGTCCCAGCTGCGTGCCGGGCGCGGTGAAGAAGTCGCCCACGTCCGCGTCCTCGACCAGACGTCCGTCGGAGATCAGCCCCACGCGATGGCAGATGGTCTTCACTACCTCCATCTCGTGGGTGATCAACAGGATGGTCAACCCAAGCTGTCGATTGATCTCCTGCAGCAGCGACAGGATCGATGCCGTCGTCTGCGGATCGAGCGCCGAGGTCGCTTCGTCGCACAGCAGCACCTTGGGCCGGCTGGCCAGGGCGCGGGCGATGGCCACGCGCTGTTTCTGGCCGCCCGAGAGTTGTGCCGGATACTGCTTCGTCTTGTCCGCCAGCCCCGTCATCTCCAGCAGCGGCAGCACGCGCTCGCGGATGGTCTGGCGCGACTGGCCCATCAGCTCCAGCGGCAGTGCCACATTGTCGTAGACGGTGCGGTTGGTGAGCAGATTGAAGTGTTGAAAAATCATGCCGCACTGATGCCGTGCCTGACGCAGGGCGGCGGCGTCCATGGCGGTGAGTTCCTGCCCGTCGATGACGACGCGGCCGGCGGTGGGCCGCTCGAGCAGGTTGACGCAGCGGATCAGCGTCGACTTGCCGGCGCCCGAGAGGCCGATGACGCCGTGAATCGTGCCCTTGGGTACCTGCAGGTCGATCTCTTTCAGCGCCTGCACGGCCCCGGGCCCGCTGCCGTAGGTTTTGGAAACGTTGTCCAGTGTGATCATTGGGCGTGTCGAAAGCGTCTGTCTGGGTGTCGGGAGGGAGCGGGGCGGCGTGGCGTGAAGTCAGCGCATCATCGGCTACGGCCCCGCGTCGATGAGCGCGATAGTATACGGATCTCGCGGAGTCCGGGCGACCGCTGCGGTGCGTTTGCGCCGGCAGCGCCGCGAGTCAGGCGTCGCCGTTCGTCCGCGGTAGCAAACCGCCCAGCACGATGCGTTGAATATTGTCGACCGTGGCTTCGAAGAAATCGGGGTCGGCTAGCGTCCTGCCGGAAATCGCCTCGATCTGGACGGCGAAGTCGGCGTAGTGCTGGGTGGTTCCCCACAGCAGGTATATCAGGTGATGCGGATCGACCGGCAGCAGACTGCCGTCAGCGATCCAGCCCTCGATGACCTTCGATTTCTCCTCGACCAGCGCGCGCAAGTGGTGTCGCAGCGCTTCCTTCAGCAGTGGTGCACCCTGGATCATCTCCAGGCAGAAGAGGCGCGACGCCTGCACGTGATCCCTCGACAGCTCGACCTTGAAACGAATGTAGTGACCGATCGCGGCTTCCGGGGGCTGATCGGCGTCGATGGCGCGCATCGGCTCCAGCCAGGTCTCCAGGATCTGCTGAAGGACCGAAACGTAGAGCTTCTCCTTGGAGGGGAAGTAGTAGAGCAGGTTGGTCTTGGAGACCCCGGCCTGGTCGGCGATGGCATCCAGGCTGGCGCCGCGTAGGCCGAACCGGGAAAACAGCGTCAGCGCGGCATCGCGAATACGTTGCTTGCGGGCTTCGCTGGCGGCGGCACGGCCAGGGGAGGCGGCGGTGGCTGGCGTGATTGACGTCATGAGCCTCCTGGCTGGCGGGTATCTGAATGGCTTGGCGGTTCTCCACCCCTGGCGTCGAACCACGGCCATGACAGGTCGATAACATTCGCTGGCACTTTACCACGTCGATTCCGGCCTGGCGCTATCGAGGCCGACCGGCGGCCGGATAATCGTCGCCGCCGGGGGAAGGCCGTCGCCGCCGGTCGAAGATGTGGGGACGAGATCCGGCAGGCGCGTTCCGCTGCGGCCGATTCATGCCCGGTGAGGCCGGCATGCTAGAATTCCCGATCTCTGCCGCCGAGGGCGTCTGCCTTCGTTGGTTCGTCATCCGTTGAGGCCAGGAGGGGGCATGTTTACCGGGATCGTGCAGGATGTGGGGACCGTAGTGGCCATCGAGGCGCGTGAGCAGCTGCACACGCATGTGGTATCGATGTCGCCGGCGATGCGCGAGGGTCTGACGCTGGGCGCGTCGGTGTCACACAACGGTTGCTGTCTGACGGTGACGGCGATCGAGGGCGAGAACGTCAGTTTCGACCTGATGCGCGAGACGCTGCGCTTGACCAACCTGGGTGACCTCGTCGCCGGAGATCGGGTCAACCTCGAGCGCGCGGCGCGCTTCGGCGACGAGATCGGCGGCCATTCCATGTCCGGCCACGTCATGGCGATGGCCAGACTGGTGGAGATCGACGAGGC
The DNA here is from genome assembly GCA_002695065.1 of Salinicola sp. Classification (GTDB taxonomy): domain Bacteria; phylum Pseudomonadota; class Gammaproteobacteria; order Pseudomonadales; family Halomonadaceae; genus Salinicola. The sequence continues at coordinate 50,281 of NZNW01000095.1, forward strand.
GCCTAACAATCGCCGACTGTGGTTCGAACTGTCGCCGGACCTGGCGCGATTCGTGTTCGACAAGGGGTACATCGGGATCGATGGCATCAGCCTGACAGTGGGCGCCGTGGAGCCGGAGCGCTTCTGCGTCAACCTGATCCCGGAGACGCTGGCGAGGACCACGATCGGAGAGCGCTCGCTGGGGGATCGGGTCAATGTCGAGATCGATCCCCAGACCCAGGCGATCGTCGAGACCGTGGAGCGGGTACTGGCCGGCCGCGCCTGAGCGACCGGTTCGGCGCTGGCGGCACGCTCGGGCACCGACGATGCAGGCGTTCCCGAGCAGGTCGCACCGTGGCGCCGGCTTGGGTAACATGGACGCCTTTGCGCCAGGATTTATCGTTCCGCGATGGTCATCCCCGGGCGCGCCGTGTTCGGTCAATGGAGTTTCTTCGATGAGCAGCAGCATCTACGGCGACTATATCAAGTCGGTCATTCGCACCGTACCCGACTGGCCCCAGCCCGGCGTCAATTTTCGTGACATCACGCCGCTGCTCCAGAACAGCGCCGCCTTCCGCAAGCTGATCGACAGTTTCGTGCACCGCTACCAGGAGCTCGAGGTCGATGCCATCGCGGCGATCGATGCACGAGGATTCATCGTCGGCGCGCCGCTGGCCTATGAACTGGGCTGCAGCTTCGTGCCGGTGCGCAAGAAGGGCAAGCTGCCATTCCGCACCATCAGCGAAACCTACACCCTCGAGTACGGCGAATCGACGGTGGAGCTGCATGCCGATGCCTTTCGCGAGCAGGACCGGATCGTGCTGATCGACGACATCATTGCCACCGGCGGCACCATGCTGGCGGCCGCATCGCTGATTCAGCGCAGCGGCGGGCATGTCGTCGAGACCGCGACCATCCTCGACCTGCCGGAGCTGGGGGGCTCGACCAAGATTCGCGAAGCGGGCTACAGCGTCTTCGCGGTCTGCAGCTTCACCGAGGACGAATAGGCCCCTCGTCATCCAACGCGAGCCACGATGCCGTCATCGATCGATGGCGGCCCGACCCATTGCCTGGACCCGCCATGACCGCCAATCGTTACCAGCATCATTTCACCGTTTCCTGGGATCAGATTCATCGCGACGTCAGGGCGCTCTGCCATCGACTCGTCGAGCGCGACTTCGTGGGGATCGTCGCGATCACTCGCGGCGGCCTGATTCCGGCGGCGTTGATCGCCCGCGAACTCAACATCCGCCTGATCGATACCGTCTGCATCAAGAGCTACGACGAGCAGTCGCAGGGGAAGCTGGACGTGATGAAGGGCGTCGACCACGATGGCGACGGCTGGCTGCTGGTCGATGACCTGGTCGATACCGGCAAGACGGCCCGTGCCGTGCGCGACATGCTGCCCAAGTCCCATTTCGTCACCGTCTACGCCAAACCCGAAGGACGACCGCTGGTCGATCAGTATCTGACCGAGGTGGCACAGGATTGCTGGATCCAGTTCCCGTGGGATCTGGGGCACGCCTACGTCGAGCCGCTGGTCGATCAGGTTCGTCCACCCAAATCCTGACCGCTGCGGAGCGAATCCATGGCCCAGTCGCCCTTACCCGACAGCTGGAACGCCTATCTCGGCGATGAATTTCGTGCCCCCTACATGCAGGCGCTGCGTCAATTTCTCGCCCAGGAAAAGGCGGCCCACAAGGTCATCTATCCCCACTCGTCCCACTGGTTTCGCGCCTTCGAACTGACGCTGCTGGAGCGTGTCAAGGTGGTGATCCTGGGACAGGATCCCTATCACGGGCCCCACCAGGCCCACGGGCTCTGTTTCTCGGTACGCCCCGGGGTACCGACACCGCCATCGCTGCAGAACATCTACAAGGAGCTGGCCAGCGACGTCGGTACCGCGCCGGTCAATCACGGCTTTCTCGAAAGCTGGGCCCGACAGGGCGTGATGCTGCTGAACAGCGTGTTGACCGTGGAGCAGGGCAATGCCGGTTCCCACCGCAATCGCGGCTGGGAGACCTTCACCGATCGTGCCATCCAGGTGATCAACGAGCATTGCGACGGTGTCGTCTTCCTGCTGTGGGGCAGTTACGCCCAGAAGAAGGCGAGCTTCGTCGATCGCGGCAAGCACCTGGTGCTGCACGCGCCGCACCCGTCGCCGCTGTCGGCGCATCGCGGCTTCTTCGGCACTCGCCACTTTTCCCAGGCCAACGATTTTCTCCAGTCGCGGGGCCTGGAGCCGATCGATTGGCAGTTGCCTGCCAGCGTCGCCTGACCCCTGGCAGGTCGCGTACAATATCGGTGTTTCCCATTTTGACGAAGGCGTCGATCATGAGTGTGCACCCCATCTCCCATCCCCTGGTCAAACACAAGCTCGGACTGATGCGTGCGGCGGACATCAGTACCAAGAGCTTCCGTGAACTGGCCTGCGAGGTGGCCAAGTTGCTGACCTACGAGGCGACAAAGAACCTGGAGATGGAGCCGGCGACGATCGAGGGTTGGAACGGCTCCCCGATCGAGGTCGAACAGATCAAGGGCAAGAAGGTCACCATCGTGCCGATCCTGCGTGCCGGCCTGGGAATGCTGGACGGCGTCACCGACCTGATCCCCAGTGCGCGGATCAGTGTCGTGGGTCTCTACCGGAACGAGGGGACGCTGGAGCCGGTGCCCTATTTCGAGAAGTTCGTCAGTGCCCTGGACGAGCGCCTGGCGATCGTGATCGATCCCATGCTGGCCACGGGCGGATCGATGGTGACGACGTTGGACATGCTCAAGGCGCGGGGCTGCCAGCAGATCAAGGTCATCGTGCTGGTGGCGGCGCCGGAGGGCATCGAGCGGGTCCAGAAGGCGTATCCCGAGATCGAGATATACACCGCGTCTGTCGACGAACGACTCGACGAGAATGGCTATATCGTTCCGGGACTGGGCGACGCCGGCGACAAGATCTTCGGTACCCGGTGATCGAGCGAACCGACGTCACGGGGGTGCTGCTGGCCGGCGGCCGCGGACAGCGCATGGGCGGTGTCGACAAGGGGTGGGTAGAGTTCGACGGCCTGCCGCTGGTCACACAGGTGCTGCAGCGTCTGTCGCCGCAGGTGGGTCGCGTCGTGATCAGCGCCAATCGCCATCTCGGGCGCTATCGTCGGCTGGGTCACGCCGTCGTCACGGATTCGCTGCCCGACTATCCGGGGCCGCTGGCCGGCGTACTGGGCGCCCTGCGGGAAGTTTCCACGCCGTGGATACTACTGGCGCCGGTGGACATGCCCTGGCTTCCCGTCGATACCTTGAGCCGGCTCTCGGGTGCGATCGGCGAGGCGGATATCGCGGTCGCCCACGATGGCAGGCGACTGCAGCCTCTGGTGGCGCTGATACGCAGCTCCCTGGGCGCGGATCTGTCGCAATGGCTGGCGGCGGGCGGCGGCCGGGTCGTCAGCTGGTACGATCGCCACCGCTGGATTCAGGTCGATTTCCCCGCCCAGGAAGCGCAGTTCGCCAACCTCAATACCCCCGGCGAGGTCGAGCTGGCGGGGCGCGCCCAGGGTGGCCACGCCAGCTCGCCGGGTAGTTGCCATGAGTGACACCATCGACATGCCCGCCTGCGACGTTCCTCTGCTGGGAATCGCCGCCTGGAGCGGAACCGGCAAGACGACGCTACTGGAGACCCTGTTGCCCCTGCTTCGGGCGCGGGGTTGGCCGGCAGCCGTCATCAAGCACGCGCATCACGACTTCGATATCGACAAGCCCGGCAAGGACAGTCATCGCCTGCGCGAGGCGGGAGCGACACCCATGGTGGTGGCCTCCGGCCGGCGTTTCGCGCTCATGATGGAAACGCCCGGGCAGCAGGAGCCTGACCTGCCCGCGCTGGTGGCGCAGGTCGCCAGCTTGAAGCCGAGGTTGATTCTGGTCGAGGGGTTCAAGCGCTGGCCGATTCCGAAGCTGGAACTTTATCGCAGCGATTCCGACCAAGCGTGGGCGGCGGAACAGGATCCCTGGGTGCAGGCCGTGGCCTACAAGCCAGAAGAGGTGTCCCCCGGAACGCTCGCCCGCCTGCCGACGGGGCTCCCCCGTCTGAACCTGGACGATCCGGGGGAGATCCTGACCTGGGTCGTCGACTGGGCCGCTGCCTGGCAGCCCAGGGCGCAACGCTGAACGACCGGCGTCGTCATCGCCGGGATCGTTGCATCGCCGGCATCCGGTGGCGGATGCGCGGCAGGCACCGGCGCGACGATCAAGCTACACTTGATGTTTGATCCAACGATGGAAAACGAGGCGAGTTCAGCATGACTCTCACGCATCTCAATGCGCGTGGCGAAGCCCACATGGTCGATGTCGCCGACAAGCAGGAGACGCGGCGTGAAGCCCGGGCCCGTGGCTCGGTTCACATGCAGGCTTCGACGCTGGCGCTGCTGGCCGATGGCGATCTGCCCAAGGGCGACGTACTGGCCACGGCCAGGATCGCCGGCATTCAGGCGGCGAAGCGGACCCACGAATTGATTCCGCTTTGCCACGCATTGGCCCTGTCCAAAGTCAGCCTCGAGTTCACCCTGGACGCTGCGGAAAACTGCGTTCACGTCGAGGCGTTCTGCCGTCTCAATGGTCGTACCGGGGTCGAGATGGAGGCATTGACGGCGGTTTCCGTGGCCTGCCTGACGCTCTACGACATGTGCAAGGCGGTCGACAGGGGCATGATCATCGACGGGGTTCGCCTCGAGCAGAAGAGCGGCGGCCGCTCGGGAGACTGGTCGCGGCAGGCCGCACTCGACTCCCCGCCGGCCTCTTCCGGGGAGGGCGGGGCCGCGGCGCCGACCAAGACGTTGAGAGTGCAGTTCCTGGCAGAGCTCAGGGAGCGCCTCGGGACCGGTGAATACCATCTGGAGTGGGAAAGACTCCCTTCGCCCGATATCGCGGGCGTCAAGTTGGCGCTGATCGAGCGGGACCCCAAGTTCAAGGCGCTCCTGGACCAGCGCGTCCTTTGCGCATGCAACGAAGCCATGAGTCAGGACGGAGCCGCCATTTCACCGGGGGACGAGATCGCTTTCTTTCCGCCGGTCACCGGCGGTTGAGCGTACAGAGTCCACCATGAAAATTGCGATTAGCGTACAGAAGGCGACCTTCGACACGGAAGCGGAGCAGCGTCGTTTGACAGCGGGGCGTCTGGATGTCGGTGCCGTCGTCAGTTTCACGGGCCGGGTAAGAGATGCCAACGAGAGGCCGGATGTCACGGCTCTGACGCTGGAACACTTTCCCGGCATGACGGAAAAGTCGCTCCATGAAATCGCGCTCGAAGCCGGTGAGCGTTGGACGCTGCAGGCCGTCACCATCATTCATCGCGTTGGCCGTCTCGAGCCTGGAGATGCCATCGTGCTGGTCATGACGGCCAGCCCGCATCGCCGTGCCGCATTCGAGGCGTGCGATTTCATCATGGATTACCTGAAAACGCGGGCTCCTTTCTGGAAAAAAGAGCATACCGACAGCGGCTCTTACTGGGTGTCCGAGCGGCCGAGCGATCGCGAGGCCGCCAAACGCTGGGAGCTTTCATGACCGATTTGATCGACAAGTTTTCACGCCACGTCCGTTATGTACGGATCTCGGTAACGGATCGGTGCGATTTTCGCTGTGTCTACTGCATGAGCGAAGAGATGACGTTCCTGCCCCGGGACCAGGTCCTGTCGCTGGAGGAGCTCTACCAGGTCGCGCGCGCCTTTACCGAGCTCGGCGTGGAGAAGATCCGGTTGACCGGTGGCGAGCCGCTGGTGCGAAGAGGTATCGGTGATCTGGTGACCAATATCGGCACCTTGCCGGGGTTGAAGGATTTCGCCATGACGACCAATGGCGCCGGACTGCGTCGTCATGCCCAGGCTCTTTACAGCGGCGGTATGACCCGCCTCAATATCAGTCTGGATTCCCTCGACCCCGAGAGGTTCAAGCGGTTGACGCGAACCGGGGATCTGGAGCGGGTGATCGATGGGATTCACGCGGCCCAGGACGCTGGCTTCGAGCGAATCAAGCTGAATGCGGTCATACTTCGCGGCCGCAACGACGATGAAGTGCTCGATCTGGTAGAGTTCGCCCGCGACGAGAAGCTGGATATCAGCTTTATCGAGGAGATGCCGCTGGGCGACGTGTCTGACCACTCCCGGGGAGAAACCTTCTATTCGAGCGATGAGGTCCAGACACGAATCGAGTCCCGTTACCCCCTCATGCCGTCACCCGAGAGCACATTGGGTCCCTCGCGATATTTCCGCATGCCCGATAGTGATTGTCGGGTCGGCTTCATCTCGCCCCATAGCCATAACTTCTGCAGTACCTGCAATCGGGTTCGTGTCACGGTTGAAGGCCGGCTGCTACTGTGTCTGGGGAACGAGCATTCCGTGGATCTACGCGAAACCCTGCGGCGCTATCCCGGTCAACTGGAGCCGCTCAAGGAGCAGATTATAGCGGCCATGGATTTGAAGCCGGAACGTCATCACTTTTCGACGGATGGCGATGTACAAGTCGTTCGCTTCATGAATATGACGGGCGGTTAAAACCCATTCTCGTCAAACCTCGAGCCACTTGTGGGAGTAAAGGCACGCGAATAAGGCGTGCCTTTTTGATTTAATTTCTTGCCAAGAAGGGTGGTAAGAATATACTTTCATCAAAACAACCGGTGTAATGCCGTATTGGAATCCAGCAAGGAGAGGACGATGTCCACCGAGTCATTGGAACGCATCGCTCGCAATAAGAATGTGGCTCGCGCCGCCGCCCGTCAGTTGAGCATGGAACAACTGCACAAACTGTCGGAAGTCATCGGGGAAGTGATCGAGCAAAAGCAGCAGGAAGATCACGAGCGCCAGAAAGAGGAAGCCGACAAGCAGAAGAAGTTGGCCGAGATTCGAGAGGCGATGAACAACGCTGGATTGTCGATGGATGATTTGGTCGGCGAACAGCCGCGCAAGCGTCGCGGTCGGCCGCCCAAGAACGCCAGCAAGAACTGAGGATATGCCACGGGCCCGGGGTGGCATGATGTAGAGACATTCCCGAGCAGGTATTCCCGGAAAAGCGCGTCCTGCCACTCGGCAGACGCGCTTTTCTGGTTTCTGTCTCTGACAGTTGATGCCCATCGAAGCCCATCGAAGCCCATCGAAGCCCATCGAAGAGAGTCATGGCCAGGGAAGAATCGATCATGCCAGGCGCGTGGACGACTCTCTCCCCGATCTCTTTTGCGCTAGGGGGCTGTGCGCACTTCGTACTCCGGCTGCGGATCGGCGGGCATCAGTTGCAGATGGATCTCCAGCGATGTGGGCAGGTGTTCGTGAAGCCACTCGCGTAGTGGCCCGAAGAGTTGCTGGCGGAGCTGGAGTAACGTCTCCGCCGTGATGGCGTCTATCCGCTCGTCCAGCCAGTCGGCCAGCGCGTCTTCATCCAGTGGAAGCGATATCTCGCTGTCCCACAACATCTGCCCGATGCGGGTCCAGCCGGTCTCGGTCGGCAAGACATTCAGCGCGATCGACAGCGACTTGGCGTGCCGGCGGGCCGACACCGGGTGCGAGCGCTCTCCGGGGCGCATCCTGGAAGCGATGAGCTGAGGCCTGAGATGGTGCGTGCTGCTGTGCGCCAGGGTCTCCGCATCCAGAGACAGCACGACACCATTCTTGACCAGTTGGGGAACGCGGATGCCCATGGCAGACGCCAAGTCACGGTGCGCTTGCTGATGGGAAGCCTCCCCATGGACCGGCAACAGCATCTTCGGTCGTAACCACCGGTAGAGTTGGCGCAGCTCTTCGCGGGCCGGGTGCCCCGAGGCGTGAAGCGCGGGATCGGTATGCTCGTCGTGGACATTGACGCCGAGACGCTTGAAACCGGCCTTGAGGCGTGCAATGGGACGTTCGTTACCCGGGATGGCGCGAGCCGAGAAGATGACATCGTCGTCAGCCAGCAGGTCGAGAGCGGGGTGCCGTCCCTGCGACATGCGAGACAGGGCCGAGCGGGGCTCTCCCTGGCTTCCGGTCGCGATGACAAGGACCTCTTCGGGATAGAGATACCCCAGGTCATGCGCCGGGACCCGGGGCGGAAAATCGTCGAGGTAGCCCAGTTGGGTGGCGATCGACACCATCCGTTCCATCGAGCGTCCCAGCAGCGCCACGCGGCGGTTGGTGCGTTCGGCGATCGCCCCCAGCGCCTTGATACGCGCGATATTGCTGGCGAAACAGCTGACCACGACGCGCCCCCGGCATGCCCGGATGACCGATTCCAGGGCCTCGGCGGCTTCCGTCTCGCTGCGGGAATGTCCTTCCACGTCGGCATTGGTCGAGTCGGCCACGACGAGGTCCACCGGCGCCAGCGCCTGGAACTGGGCGGCGGAGAAGGGCGCGCCGATGAGAGGGTGCTCATCCAGTTTCCAGTCGCCGGTATGCAGCACCTTGTAGCGCGGCGTGATGATGGAGAGAGCGCAACTTTCCGGTATCGAGTGAGTCACCGGCAGGAATGTCACCTCGAAAGGGCCGGTGGTCACTCGGTTGCCGGGCTGAATGGTCTGCAGGGCGTCGACCCTCAGGCCCTGTTCGGCGAACTTGGCCCGCAGCATCTCGATCGCCAGGGGCGTGGCGTAGACCGGGCAGTTCCAGCGAGGCCATATCCAGGCCAGGGCGCCGAGATGGTCCTCGTGGCCATGGGTGATGAAGACCGCGGAGGGGACCATGGCGTTCGCTGCCAAATGGTCGACATCGGGAATCTGGAGGGGCTGATCCGGCAGGTCCTGGCGAATCGTCATGCCGCAATCCACGGCGATCCAGTGACCCTCATGGCCGTAGAGCGACAGATTCATGCCGATTTCACCGCATCCTCCCAGTGGATGGAACAGCAGCGGGGGATAAGTACGAGGGCGGATCTGTGCGCGCGGACGGAACATCGGCATCCTTGTAGGAGGAAATCTCGTTCCACTATAAGTCATGCGTCTCGGCGCGCTCAAACGGGCGGCGACGCTGGTCGACGCTCGCGAGTGGGGTACAATGCGCAATCCATCGAGGCGCAGCGTCACCCGGCGCCGGGTCTGGAGCTGTCGCCGACCAACCCTTTCTTCCGGTCGCGGAGGCGCCATGACCGCGGGTCGTCGAGGTTCCGCTTTCGATGGCACGACGCCGAAGCGTCGGAGTTCGGGTCGGCAGCCGTGCCCAATGATCAGTTCGAGCGCTTTTTTTACATCCAGAGTTCTTTCAGAAAGCGCTCCCGCGTTAACAGAGTGTCCTCACAGTTATGTCGCACAACTATCGTCTCATCGTTTCCTGCCCCGACCGCGTCGGTATCGTCTCGCGAGTGTCGAGCTTCATCGCCTCCCAGGAAGGCTCGATCATCGAGGCCAACCAGCACTCCGACCTGGCTACCGGGCGCTTTTTCATGCGCTACGACATTCGCGCCAATGCGCTGAGCGCCCAGGACTTTCGAGTCGCCTTCGCGCCCATCGCCGAGGAGTTCGAGATGAACTGGCGGCTCAGCGACTCCGACCGGCGCCAGCGGGTCGTGGTCATGGTCTCCCGGGAGTCGCACTGTCTGGTCGACCTGCTCTATCGCTGGTCGGCCGGGGAGCTCGATTGCGACATTCCGTGCGTGATCTCCAACCATGACGACCTGCGCGCCATGGTGACCTGGTACGGGATCGACTTTCATCACGTGCCGGTGGATCCGAATGACAAGGCGTCGGCCTTTGCCGAGACCGAGCGCCTGATAACGGCGGCCGAAGCCGACAGCGTGGTATTGGCACGGTACATGCAGATTTTGCCGCCCGATCTCTGCCAGCGGTACGCAGGGCGGGTCATCAATATCCACCACAGCTTCCTGCCGTCGTTTGCCGGGGCCAAGCCTTACCACCAGGCGTTCGAGCGTGGCGTCAAGCTGATCGGTGCCACCTGCCACTATGTCACCGAAGAGCTCGATGCAGGGCCGATCATCGAGCAGGACATCCAGCGGGTATCCCATTGTCATACGCCGCAGGATCTGGTGCGCCTGGGGCGCGATGTGGAAAAGGCCGTGCTCGCCCGCGGGTTGCGATGGCACCTGCAGGATCGTGTACTCATTCACGGCAACAAGACCGTGGTGTTCTCCTGATTCGCAACATTTGATGTTCAGGGCGACGTCGGTTCGTCATCGTCGAACAGGCCCAGCTGGCGCTGCTCCTGCTCCGGCACCAGCCGTACGCCGACACCCAGGAGCCTGACGGGGCGTTCGCCTCGTCGCCATGCACTCTCCAGCAGCTCATGGAAGCGCGCATCGACGATGCCGCGGGCTCCCGTTTCCTGGGTCGTGCTGGAAAAGTCGTCGAAGCGGACCTTGACGAACTGCTTGGCGATGGCGGGATCGCCATGGCGGGCCATGCGCTCGTGCAGCTTCTCGATCAAGGGCTTCAATGCCGTATGGCAATCACTCAGGTGGGGCAGGTCCCGGTCATAGGTCGTCTCGACGCTGACGGACTTGCGTTCACGCGAGACATTGACCGGACGTTCGTCGATGCCGTGAGCCAGCTCGTGAAGACGGCGCCCGAACTTGCCGAAGTGGTCCAGCAGCTTGTCCATCGGCTGGGCCCGCAGATCGGCGCAACTGGCGATTCCGAGCGTGTCGAGTTTGGTGGCGGTCGCCGGGCCGACGCCGTGCAGTTTCCTGACCGGCAGGTCGGTGATGAACGACTCCATCTCCGTCGGCGGAATCACGAACAGGCCGTCGGGCTTGTCCCAGTCGCTGGCGATCTTGGCGAGAAATTTGTTGGGTGCGACGCCGACCGAGATGACGATGCCGGTTCTCGCCAGGGCCTCCTCCTTGAGCCAGCGGGCCATCCAGGTGGCACTGCCCTGAAAGCGGGTGACTTCGGTCACGTCCAGGTAGGCTTCATCCAGTGAAAGCGGCTCGACCAGCGGCGTCAGTTCGTGAAAGATGGCCTGGATCTGCTGAGAGACGTCCCGGTATTTGTTGAAGTCGGGCGGTAGCAGCTTCAACTCGGGGCAGAGGCGCAGCGCGCGCGCCGTTGGCATGGCGGAATGGATGCCGAACTTCCGCGCCGGATAGTTACAGGTGGCGATGACCCCCCGTCGCTCGGCACTCCCGCCGATCGCCAGGGGCGTATGGGTCAACGAAGGGTCATCGCGCATCTCCACGGCGGCATAGAAGCAGTCGCAGTCGGCGTGCAGAATCTTGCGCATGGTGCCGGGGGAAAGCCTCAGTGGAGGCCGGAGCCGTTGCCGCCACGAATGACGCCCACGCCGAGCCCCTCGATCTCCAGATGCTGATGCTTCAGATCGAGCACGATCGGCTCGAAATCCGCGTTTTCGGCGATCAGCGTGACGCGGCTGCCCTGGCGCTGGAAGCGCTTGACGGTGACATCGTCCTCCAGCCTCGCCACGACGATCTGACCGTTGCGTATCTCCTGGGTGCGATGAACGGCAAGCAGATCGCCGTCGAAGATCCCGGCGTCCTTCATCGACAACCCCCGCACGCGCAGCAGATAGTCGGCGCTGGGCGTGAAGTAGTCGGCCGGCAGGGGGCAGTAACGGTCGATATGCTCGGTGGCCAGAATCGGGCTGCCCGCGGCGACGCTGCCGATGACCGGCAAGCCCTCGACACTGGCTTCGCCCGGTTCCGGTTCCTGGACGCCGGCTGGCAGCCGAATACCGCGGGAGGTGCCGGGTATCATGCGGATGACGCCTTTGCGGTCCAGCGCGCGCAGGTGTTCCTCGGCGGCATTGGGAGAGCGGAATCCCAGTGCGCGGGCGATCTCGGCTCGTGTCGGCGGATAGCCGAATTCGCCCATCGTCTTGACGATGAAATCGTAGACGTTCTGCTGTCGTGCGGTGAGCGGTCGCGCCATCGTTCTCTCCCGGGCCTTGAAGGTCATCAGGCGTTTGGGGCCTGATTGGATGGTCAGGCATTTATCCCGCTGATCATGGGTCGGATGGCATGGAGCCTGACCCCAGCTAGGCGTGTTCATGCATACAGGCTGGAATTGTATCCAGTCGTTCGCGATGAGGGAAGTCTTTCGGGCCCTGAGTTGGCAATCCCGCGCTCCAGGTCCGACGAAATGCTCGATTGTATGGCTCGTCCCGGAATGATTAGAATCATAATCGTTCTAAGTCGTTGTTCTCTGGCGCGAGGTATGACATGGCCCGACCCGACACCGTTACTCGTATTCTCGATACGGCGGAGGTCCTTTTTGCCGAAAAGGGTTTCGCTGAAACCTCGCTGCGCAACATCACGACTCGCGCCAAGGTCAATCTGGCGGCGGTGAATTATCATTTCGGCTCCAAGAAGGCCTTGATTCAGGCGGTCTTCGCCCGCTATCTCGATCCGTTCTCGGAGCGGCTGAACCTGGCGCTCGATGGACTGGAGGCGCGCTACCGGGAGACGCGAGTGCCGCTCGAGGTACTGTTGGAGCAGCTTGCCACCAGCGTCCTGGAGGTGCCTGCCGAGCGCAATAGCCTCAAGGTCTTCATGAAGCTGCTGGGATTGGCCTACACCCAGGCTCAGGGGCATCTGCGCCGCTACATTCAGGAGCACTACGGGGACACCTTCCACCGCTTCGTCGCCTGCCTGCGCCGGGCGACGCCGGACCTGCCGGACGCCGAACGATTCTGGCGACTGCACTTCATGCTGGGTACCGTGGTCTTCACCCTGTCCGGCCTGGATGCACTGAGAGACATCGCCGACAGCGAGTATCAGGAGCACATGTCGGTCAGAGAGCTGATCCGTCACCTCCGTCCCGTCGTGGTCGCCGGCATGCAGGCGCCATTACCCGCTGCCCTGGAGACGGCCGGCTCGGCGGTAGAGTGAGGTGACCGCCGGCATCGTTCCGCCTCTGTCATGGCAACCCGCTGTCGTCTAGAATCGGGCGCTCAATGGTCTCAGGTGTTAGCTATGACTCAACCTCTCGGCCCGGTCATGCTGGATGTCGAAGGCATCCGGTTACGTGACGAGGAGCGCCAACTGATTTCGCGCGCGGAGGTCGGTGGCGTCCTGCTGTTTGCCAGGAACACGCCGGATGTCGCCACGACCCAGGCGTTGATCGGTCAGATTCGCGAGTGTCGCCCCGACATTCTGGTCGCGATCGACCAGGAAGGCGGTCGGGTGCAGCGATTGAAGGAGGGGGTGACACCAATTCCCCCCATGGCGGTGTTGGGCCGCCATTTCGCGGAGTCTCCCGAGGCGGCCCTGACGTTGACTCAGGATGCGGGCTGGCTGTTGGGCATGGAGATGGCGGCTTGCGGTTTCGATCTGAGCTTCGCGCCCGTGCTGGATCTCGACGACGACCAGTCGCCCGCCATCGGTTCGCGAAGCTTCTCGCCGGACCCGGAGGTGACCACCGCGCTGGCCGGGGCGTTCATCGACGGGCTCCACGACGCGGGCATGGTGGCGATCGGCAAGCATTTTCCCGGCCACGGCGGGGCGCGGCAGGACTCCCATTTCGGGATTGCCGAGGATCCGCGCAGCCTGGCGGAGTTGCGTGAACGCGACCTGGTGCCTTTCGCCAGGCTGGCGGGCAAGCTGGATGGCGTCATGCCGGCTCACGTCATCTACTCCGCGTTCGACGAGCGGCCGGCCGGTTTCTCTCCCAGCTGGCTCGGCATGCTGCGCGAGGAACTCGGCTTCAAGGGGGCCATCTTCTCGGACGACCTGACCATGGCGGCGGCGCATGCGGCCGGGTCGCCCCGCGAACGGGCCGAAGCCGCCTGGGCAGCCGGTTGCGACATGGCCGTCGTCTGCAATGCGCCCGAGGCCGCGCGCGAGATCGTCGCGGCCTGTGAAGGCCGCCAGGCTCCGCGTGTCGCCAAGCTGCGCTATGCGCGCGCTCGTCCCACTCTGGCGTCGCTCGCCGCCATCTCCCGCTGGCGGCGCACGCACGCGCGTCTCGAGGCGCTCAACGAGGCCGAGTGACGGGCAGGGCACGCTGTTTTCCCGCGACGGCTGCGGTGATCCTGGCCGTCGCTCTCTTCATGGTGAACCTTAGACGATGAATCAAACCCCTTCGATCGACGCCCTGAGCTCGATGCAGGAAGTGATGGACAACGCCGATTGCCTGATCGATCAGGCGCAGGTGGAGCAGGCTCTGGACCGCATGGCGGCCGACATCACGCGCGAGCTGGGCGACAAGCTGCCGGTCTTCTATTGCGTCATGAACGGCGGACTGATCACCACCGGGCATCTGCTGACGCGGCTCGGCTTTCCTCTGGAAGTCGATTACCTGCACGCCACGCGCTATCGCGGCGGTATTCGCGGCGGTGAACTGTTCTGGCGGGTGTCGCCGGAAATTCCGATGGCCGGACGCCATGTCGTGATCGTCGATGACATCCTCGACGAGGGCGCCACGCTGGCAGCCATTCTCGATTACTGCCGCCAGGCCGGGGCGGCAAGCCTCTCGACGGCGGTGCTGGTCGACAAGCGCCACGATCGCAAGTCGTCCCCCGATCTCAAGGCCGACTACTGCGGCCTGGAGGTCGTCGACCGCTACGTGTTCGGCTTCGGCATGGATTACAAGGGCTACTGGCGCAACGCGCCGGGCATCTTCGCCCCGAAAGGGCTATGACGCGAGGCTCGCGCCAGGCGGGCCGTTCCCGGTCGGCAGTGATGGTTGTCTTCGGCCCGCTCAACGCGGGCTGAATCGCCTCTGGAGTCCCGTCTCGTTCATCATGCGTGTCGATATCTCCTCGATCGAGAAGCGGGGGGTATCGATGTAGGGAATGTTGTGGCGCCGGTAGAGCGCCTCCGCCTGGCCGATCTCCTGCATGCACTGGTCCATCGAGCAGTAGCGACTGTCCGGCCGGCGCTCGGTGCGGATGGCCGACAGCCGGCGGGCATCGATGGTCAGGCCGAACAGCTTGTGCCGATGTTTGGCCAGCGATGGCGGCAGGTTGAGAATGCCGTTCTCGTCCAGGTCGTCCTCGGTCAGCGGGTAGTTGGCGGCACGGATGCCGAACTGCAGCGCGAGATACAGCGAGGTGGGGGTCTTGCCGCAGCGCGACACCCCGATCAGGATCACGTCCGCCTCCTGATACTGATGCGTTCGTGCGCCGTCGTCGTTGTCCAGGGCGAAATTGACCGCCTCGATACGGTGCATGTACACGTCGTCGCGGCCGATCGCATGGGTACGCCCGACGGTGTAGGTCGAGTGGGTCTCCAGCTCCTCTTCCAGCGGGGCGAGGAAGGTAGAGAAGATATCGACCTTGAAGGCCGATGCCTCGGCCACGATGCTCCGGATCGCCTGATCGACGATGGTGTCGATGACGATGGGGCGGATGCCGTCGCGCTCGGCGGTGGCCTCGATGATGCCCACCAGCGAACGGGCCTTGTCGAGCGTATCGATGTAAGGCTTGGTGACCTGGATGAAATCCGTATTCTCGAACTGTGAAAGCAGGCTGCGACCGAGGGTCTCCGCAGTGATGCCGGTGCCGTCGGAGATGAAGAAGGCGGTGCGGGGCATGGCGTTCATCCGTGGGTGTCGATCGTCCATTGTCAGCCGAAATCCGCGACCGGGGCAACTCGTCCCCGGTGGCGGCGCCGCACCGACTCGCGTGACTACAGGAATGCGCGAAAAGCGTGGATTCCTGTAGAAATACTCCAAACTCTACGCCCTTAAACTTCTGGCTAAGCCCAAAGTCGCCTGTTAGCTTCTGGCTCCATCGAGGCGCAGCGGAGCGCGCCGTTTCATGCGCCACGTTTCATCGGCAGTGGCCGGCCAGGACGATCAGGAGACGACTTTGGAACCCTTCATCATCACTTTCGAGCAACTGGGAATGTCCGACGTCGAGCGCGTCGGTGGCAAGAACGCCTCGCTGGGGGAGATGATCTCCAACCTGGCGGACGCCGGGGTCACCGTGCCGGGCGGTTTCGCCACCACGTCCCACGCCTATCGTGAGTTCCTGGCCCATGACGGCTTGAACGACCGCATCAACGCGGAACTCTCCAAACTGGACGTCGACGACACCGAGATGCTCGCCAAGGTGGGCGAGAGGATTCGGCAGTGGGTGATCGATACGCCCTTGCCCCCCGCGTTCGAGGATGCGCTGGGTGACGCCTACGAGACGTTGCAGGCCCGCCATCCCAACCTCAAGGTGGCCGTGCGTTCATCGGCCACCGCCGAGGATCTGCCGGACGCCTCCTTCGCCGGCCAGCAGGAAACCTTTCTCAATATCGATGGCTTCGACAACGTCAAGCGTGCCGTCCATGAGGTCTTTGCGTCGCTGTTCAACGATCGCGCCATCTCCTATCGCGTTCATCGCGGCTACCCGCATGAGAACGTCGCACTCTCCGCCGGCGTCCAGAGGATGGTGCGCTCCGAGACGGCGGCAGCCGGCGTGATGTTCACGTTGGACACCGAGTCCGGCTATCGCGATGCGGTGTTCGTCACCGGCGCCTGGGGCCTGGGCGAGACGGTGGTGCAGGGCGCGGTCAATCCCGACGAGTTCTATGTTCACAAGCCGACGCTGGCTGCCGGCAGACCGGCCGTGTTGCGACGCACGCTGGGCTCCAAGCGGATCAAGATGGTCTACACCGACGATGCGGCCGCCGGTCGCTCGGTCAAGACGGTGGATGTCGGCCATGCCGATCGCCAGCGCTTCTGTCTGAGCGACGAGGATGTCATGGAGCTGGCACGCCAGGCGGTGACCATCGAGAAGCACTATGGCCGCCCGATGGACATCGAGTGGGCCCGCGACGGCGACGACGGCAAGCTCTATATCGTCCAGGCCCGGCCGGAGACGGTGGTGTCGAACCAGGAGGGCGGCACCCTGGAGCGGTTCACGCTCAAGAGCAAGAGCCGCGTGTTGGTCGACGGTCGTGCCATCGGCCAGCGGATCGGCCAGGGCAAGGTCAAGCTGGTGGCATCGCCGGAAGAGATGCACAAGGTACAGTCCGGCGACGTGCTGGTGACCGACATGACCGACCCCGACTGGGAGCCGATCATGAAGCGCGCGTCCGCCATCGTCACCAATCGCGGCGGACGTACCTGCCACGCGGCGATCATCGCCCGTGAACTGGGAATCCCCGCCGTGGTCGGCTGTGGCGATGCCACCGAGCTGCTCCAGGACGACGTCGAGGTGACGGTCTCCTGCGCCGAGGGCGACACCGGCCACGTCTATCAGGGCAAGCTGGAGTTCGATTGCCAGACCACCAGCGTCGACGCCATGCCGGAGATTCCGTTCAAGATCATGATGAACGTGGGTAACCCGGATCGTGCCTTCGCTTTTGCCGGGCTGCCCAACGACGGCATCGGGCTGGCGCGCCTGGAGTTCATCATCAACCGCATGATCGGGGTGCATCCGCGGGCGCTGATGGATTACGACAAGCTCTCCAGCGACCTGCAGCAGACCATCGATCTGCGCACCGCCGGCTATGACGATCCGGTCAGCTTCTACGTCGATCGCCTCGTCGAGGGCATCTCCACGCTGGCGGCGGCGTTCTATCCCAAGCGGGTGATCGTGCGGCTGTCGGACTTCAAGTCCAACGAATACGAGAACCTGATCGGCGGCAAGCTCTACGAGCCGGGCGAAGAGAATCCGATGCTCGGCTTCCGCGGCGCCTCGCGCTACATCTCCGACGACTTCCGCGCCTGCTTCGAGCTGGAGTGCCGGGCGCTGAAGCGCGTCCGCGACGAGATGGGGCTGAACAACGTCGAGATCATGGTGCCGTTCGTGCGCACGCCCGCCGAGGGCAAGGCGGTGGTCGACCTGCTCGAGGCCAATGGACTCAAACGCGGCGAGAATCACCTCAAGGTGATCATGATGTGCGAGCTCCCCTCCAATGCGCTGCTGGCCGACGAGTTCCTGGAGTATTTCGATGGATTCTCCATCGGTTCCAACGACCTGACCCAGTTGACGCTGGGGCTGGATCGCGATTCCGCGATCATCGCGCATCTGTTCGACGAGCGGGACCCGGCGGTCAAGAAGCTGCTGTCGATGGCGATCCAGGCCTGCAAGGCTCAGGGCAAGTACGTGGGCATCTGCGGCCAGGGACCTTCCGACCATCCGGAACTGGCCAAGTGGCTGATGGAGCAGGGGATCGATTCGGTCTCGTTGAATCCGGACGCCGTGCTCGAGACCTGGTTCATGCTGGCGGGCGAAACGCTGGGCTGATCGTTGCGAGGCAGCCCTGGGGGCCGGCGCGATGTCATCGCGCCGGCCTTTTTGGTTTCGAGGTGGTGGCGAGACGTCGACAACCGCGCCTCCACCGCCGGGGCGGTCACGACCGCAGCCAGTTGCGCAGCTTCACCAGCAGCAGCTCGCCGTCGGACATTGCCCGTCGTTCCTGCAGGATCTCGGCGAGAGCATCGGGCCGATCGGTGATGATGTTGTCGACCCCCATGTCGAGATAACGCGACATGTCGCCGACCCCGTTGACGGTCCACACCGCCACCCCCCGGCCGGTATCGTGAATGGTCCTCAGCAGGCTCGGCGTAGCCTGGGTGTGGCGCAACCCAATGATGTCGGCGTCGGTGGTATTCAGCGCACCGGGCAGGACGAACTGCAGAAACAGGGTCGTCCGCAGGTCTTCGTCCAGTCTCTTGACCACCTCGATGACATCGGGTGACAGCGAGGCAATCACGGCGTGGTCCGTCATCTGGCTGGCTTTCAACTGGGCAATGACCTTTTGGGCCAGTTCCTCGGCGGTTCCCGGTGCCGGTTTGAGCTCGACGTAGAGCCCGATGCGATCTCGCGCGTTGTCCAGGATCTGCTGGAAGGTGGGAATGCGCTCGCCAACGAAGGCGTCGCCGAAGTAGGAGCCCACATCGACCTGCTCGATCTCATCGAGCGTCATGTCGCTGATGTTACGGTCGACCCCGGTCAGTCGACTCAGATTGTTGTCGTGGGAGACGACGACCTGACCGTCGCCACTCAGCCGGACGTCCAGTTCCAGGTAGTCGGCGCCATCGGCGATGGCCTGGTTCATCGAGGCCATGGTGTTCTCGGGCGCCACCAGCGAGCTCCCGCGATGTGCGGTGATCGCGACGTGGTCGTTGATCTCGAACCCATGCAGTATCCAGCCCGCCTGGCCGAGCGCGAAGACCAGCAGCAGGATCTCCGCCCCCCAGGCAATGATGCCGGAGCGCTGCGGTGTCGCGGAGGGGCGAAACACCGGCGCCCGCCCGATGGCGCGGTGGTACAGCGTGATCACCAGCAGGCTGTTGGCGGCGATACCCAGGAAAGTGAGCGCGATCGTGGTGACGATATAGAGTGCCAGGTAGGCAAGCATCGCCGGGATCAGGACGCTGTTGCGCTCCGGCAGGTACCCGAGCAGCGTCCCGCCCAGCGTGTTGAAGGTCAGCGTGAAGACGACCGGGATGGCCGCCACCAGCAGCGCCATGCCGACGACGGCAAGGGCCATCCGCAGGCGGCGTCCCTGTGTCAGTTCGCGGCTGCGTCGCAATGCGGCAACCGGCTCGAGGCCGTCGAGCATCATCGCCGGCAGCGCCAGGAACCAGCGAAAGTAGAGTGCGGCGCTGAGCAGTACCAGAACCAGGGTGATCGGCGTGGCCACGGCGAGAAATTCCCACAGCGCGGGAGGCTTCAGGTGGATCAGGATGTAGGGCTCGATATCGCCGAGCATGGCGCCGTAGAGGTGGGCGAGACCGATGGCGAACGGGGCGGCCAGGAGAAGGTGGCTGCCGACCTGGAGCAGGGTGAGTGTCATCAAGGCCGGTAAACGGCGCAGCACGTGCCATAGCGACCCCATGGCCACCCGGTATCGGTTCCCGGCCTGGCTCGAGACGACGAGCATCATTCCCGCCTGTTGAAGGAAGATCACCAGGAAGCTGAGCCCGATCGCTACCAGCAGCCAGAGCAGCCCCCACAGCGAGAAGGCGACGTCCAGAATCTGTCCGTTGCTGAGTACGGGGCGTCCGATGCGGTGCAGCAGGCCGGCCAGCGTGTTGGCCGACAGTGGCACCCAGACGGCCGAGGCGAGCAATGTGAAGAACAGGTGGAAGGCGATCAGCGAGCGCAGGTGGGCGCGGATCTGCCGGGCGATGTCTTGAATCAATGAGCTGGGTGCTAGCATGGATTGGTCGGCGGTGTCCCTTCCCGGGCCAAGTGTGATCGGTGGCGAATGGACGCGACAAGGCGCGCCATTCAGTGTTGTCGTCAAACGGTCATCTTTGCAAGTTCGTCTGATCCGGAACGGAAAAGGCCGCTCGAAGGCGGCCTGGACGCGGCATCGTCAAGCGCTGGTCTAGAACTGCCAGCCCACGGAGGCGGTGTAGGTGTCGACCTGAAAGTCGCTGTCGAAATCATAGCGTTCGTATTCGGTGCGCAGCAGCAGGTGCTGGTAGCGGAACTGGACGCCAGCGCCGTAGACCGGGTCGATCCCGTCGTTGTCGTCGAGGTCGTTGGACGCCGCGCCCAGGTTGCCCCTGGCATCCGTTTCCCAGCGCGCCATTCCCGCCTTGGCGAACAGCTCGAAACCGGCACCGACCGGCAGTTTGCCGACCAGGCTCAAGCCGTAGGCCTTGCTCTTGAGGTCGACCACGTTGCCGCCGCGGATCAGGTTGGGCTTGCCCAGATCGGCGTAGAAGGCCTCGGTAGCGAAGTAGGGGTTGTATTCGTAGCCGACGAACGCCTTGTAGACGCTGTCGTCGTCGTCGACGCGATAGTTGCTGCCATCGGCGCCGGCGAACTTGCCGATGTCGCTGTCGCTGCTCGCCACCTCGCCGTAGCCGCCGCCGATCCCGAGATAGAGCCCGTCGGCATTGGCGGCCTGGGCCGTCGGCGTCATCAACAGAAGCGGGGAAAGCGCCATCGGAATGGCGAACCAGGTAGTCTTCTTCATCGTGAATCTCCCTTGAATGAGTGCGGACAGGCGTCGTGTCCTTGGGTCCGTGCAGTATCGATTGAGCGTGGTTACGCTGATCCTGGACGCTGGCGAACAGCGTTTGATGAGTCGCCCAGACTTTATGATTAGCCCCTAATGAAGGCAAGACATAAAAAAACGCCCTGCGTTCGCAGGGCGTTTCGGTGACCTCTTCATGAAGCGCGAGCATCGGAAGAGACTTGTCAGGCTTCCTGGGCGACCGGGATGACCGTAGCGGCCGCCTTCTGGAAATCCTCTATCTCATGGAAGTTCATGTAGCGGTAGATCTCACCCGCCATGGCATTGAACTCACCCATGGTAGCCTTGTACTCCTCGACCGTTGGCAGGCGGCCCTCGACGGCCGCAATGGCCGCGAGCTCTGCCGATGCCAGGTAGACGTCGGCGCCGTCGCCCAGACGGTTGGGGAAGTTGCGTGTGGAGGTGGAAACCACGGTCGATTTCGGCGCCACACGTGCCTGGTTGCCCATGCACAGTGAACAGCCGGGCATCTCCATGCGAGCGCCAGCCTTGCCGTAAATGCCGTAATAGCCCTCCTCGGTCAGCTGATGTTGGTCCATCTTGGTCGGCGGTGCAAGCCACAGGCGCGTTTTCAGGCTTCCCGCCGGCTGTTTCTCGAGCAACTTGCCGGCGGCGCGGAAGTGGCCGATGTTGGTCATGCAGGAGCCGATGAAGACTTCATCGATCTTCTGGCCGGCGACGTCGGAGAGCAGGCGGGCATCGTCCGGGTCGTTGGGTGCGCAGAGCACTGGCTGGTCGATCTCGGCCAGGTCGATTTCGATCACCGCCGCATAGTCGGCGTCGGCGTCGGCGCGCATCAGGCTCGGGTCGTCCAGCCAGGCCTGCATGGCATCGATGCGTCGTTCCAGCGTGCGACGATCGCCATAGCCATTGCTGATCATCCACTTCAGCAGTGTCACGTTGGAGTTGAGGTACTCGCTGACGCGCTCTTCGCCCAGCGTGATGGTGCAGCCGGCTGCGCTACGCTCGGCGGAGGCGTCGGAGAGTTCGAACGCCTGCTCGGCGGTGAGATCCTCGAGGCCTTCGATCTCCAGGATGCGGCCGGAGAAGATGTTCTTCTTGCCGGACTTGGCGACCGTCAGGTGGCCCTGCTGAATCGCGTAGTAGGGGATCGCGTGGACCAGGTCGCGCAGGGTGATGCCGGGCTGGCGCTCGCCCTTGAAGCGCACCAGGACCGATTCCGGCATATCCAGCGGCATCACGCCGGTGGCGGCGGCGAAGGCGACCAGTCCGGAGCCCGCCGGGAACGAGATGCCCATCGGGAAGCGGGTGTGCGAGTCACCGCCGGTGCCGACGGTATCCGGCAGCAGCATGCGGTTGAGCCAGGAGTGGATGATGCCGTCGCCCGGACGCAGCGACACGCCGCCACGGTTCATGATGAAGTCGGGCAGGGTGTGATGGGTCTCGACATCGACCGGCTTGGGGTAGGCGGCGGTGTGGCAGAACGACTGCATCACCAGGTCGGCCTGGAAGCCGAGACACGCCAGGTCCTTGAGCTCGTCGCGAGTCATCGGGCCGGTGGTGTCCTGGGAGCCGACGGTGGTCATCTTCGGCTCGCAGTACATGCCCGGGCGAACGCCGTCCATGCCGCAGGCCTTGCCGACCATCTTCTGGGCCAGGGTGAAGCCGCGGCCGGTATCGACCGGCTGCTCCGGCCTGCGGAAGATATCCGAACCCGGCAGACCGAGCTCGTTGCGCGCCTTCTCGGTCAGACCGCGGCCGATGATCAGCGGGATACGGCCGCCGGCGCGGACTTCGTCGAGGATGACCTGGGTCTTGAGCGCGAAGGTGGAGACGACTTCATCGCTGTCGTGGCGGGTCACCTTGCCTTCGTACGGGTAGACATCGATGACGTCGCCCATCTCGAGCTTGTCGACATCCATCTCGATCGGCAGGGCGCCGGCGTCTTCCATGGTGTTGAAGAAGATGGGGGCGATCTTGCCGCCGAAACAGAAACCGCCGGCGCGCTTGTTGGGTACGTACGGAATGTCGTCGCCGAAGAACCACAGTACCGAGTTGGTCGCCGACTTGCGCGAGGAGCCGGTGCCCACCACGTCGCCGACGTAGGCGACCGGGAAGCCCTTGGCCTTGACCGCGTCGATCTGCGCCAGCGGGCCCTTGCTGCCCGGCACTTCCGGCTCGATGCCGTCGCGCGGGTTCTTGAGCATGGCGTTGGCGTGGAGCGGAATGTCGGGGCGCGACCAGGCGTCCGGCGCCGGCGACAGGTCATCGGTGTTGGTTTCGCCCGGCACCTTGAATACGGCGATGCTGATCTTCTCGGGCAGGGCCGGCTTGGCCAGGAACCATTCGGCACCGGCCCAGGATTCGAGCACGCTCTGGGCGGTGGCGTTGCCATTTTTCGCGCGTTGGGCCACGTCGTGAAAGGCATCGAACATCAGCAGGGTGTGCTTGAGCTGTTCGCCGGCCTCCTGGGCCAGCTCGGGGTCATCGAGCAGCTCGACCAGCGTGGCGATGTTGTAACCGCCCTGCATGGTGCCCAGCAGCTTCACCGCATGAATCTTGTCGATCAACGGCGAGCTGGCCTCGCCCTTGACCAGGGCGGTCAGGAAACCGGCCTTGACGTAGGCGGCCTCGTCGACGCCCGGGGGCACGCGGTCGGTGATCAGTTCGAGGAGAAACGCCTCTTCACCGGCCGGGGGCTGCTTCAGCAGCTCGACCAGTTGCGCGGCCATCTCGGCGTTCAACGGCTTCGGTGGCACGCCTTCCTGGGCGCGCTCCTCGACATGTTGGCGGTAAGCTTCAAGCACGGTGGAGACCCTCATCTAGAGTTGGAGCCCGCATGAGCGAGACGGACATAGGTGCCATGACGTGGCAGGCACGGAACCGCTCGTCGTTCGGCGACCCAGGATCGTCTGGCAGCCATTGGAATGGCTGGCACGAAATCGGCTGCGATGGGCGCTGCGAAGTCTACGTGAAACTGTCGACAATGTTAAGGAGCCCTCGATTCCGCGCCCTGGCGGCTCCGATCGGCTGTCAATGTCACCATGGTCATGGAGATGGCTATCGAAGTCTCGTCGGCCAGGCGCTACCATGAGTCCACGCGACGCCGAATCCACTCTGATTCAACGTACCGAGCGATGGAGACCGTTGAGTGGGGTGGGTCTGGCCTTGATGGCCGTGTCGACTGTCTCAGGGACGATCTTCACGGGATACGACACGCCCGGCTCTCATTCGGCGTCTTTCACCACCAACGTATTCGGCCATTGCCGAGCGCCCGAAGAACGTCAATGACTACTGAACGAATGACCGACGACATCGATGTCGACGCCGACCGCCTGCTGCCGGCCGAACTGCTCGAGTTTCTCCCCTGTGCCACGCCCCAGCGCTGGATCGAGGCCGCGCTGGAGAATCCGGCGCTATTGTTGATCGATCACGCGCAATGTGAAAAGAAGGCCGCTTCGACGGCGATGAGCCTGATGTTCCGCTATGTCGATCGCCCCGAGCTACTGACCAAGATGTCTCAGTTGGCTCGCGAGGAGCTGCTGCATTTCGAGCAGGTGGTGGGCTTGATGCAGGAGCGGGGCGTCGACTACTCCCACATCCAGGCGTCACGCTATGCGGAAGGGCTGCGGGAACACGTGGCGCGCGAAGAGCCGGATCGGTTGATCGATATTCTGATCGTGGGCGCGTTCATCGAGGCACGCTCCTGCGAGCGTTTCGCCCGACTCATTCCTCATCTCGACGAGTCGCTTGCCAAGTTCTATCGCTCCCTCGTGCGTTCCGAAGGACGCCACTTCGAGGATTATCTCGGGCTCGCCGAACGCTATGGGGGCGAGGCCGTGGTGGCCGAACGCGTGGTGCGCTTTGCCACTCACGAGAGAGCCTTGATCGAAGGTGAAGACGCCATGTTCCGCTTTCACAGCGGCGTGCCGACAGCGATCTCGCCATGAATCGTCGCCGCCTCGCCGATCGTACCGGTCCAAGCCAGCCGGAAGGGCGTGGCAACGGGCTGCCGATGATCTCCGCGCGGCTGCCTCCTCTATCGGATAACGGAAAACGATGAATTCAGGTCGAGCTACAACAACAATCGCGCTCTTCGGACATTTCGGGTATCAGCAAGGCGACGACTCCCTGACGCACTTCAGCTACGACAAGGTGAAGGCGCTGCTGGTCTATCTCCTGATGCAGGATGCGCCGGCCAGTCGTGCCGCGCTGGCCGAGATGCTGTGGCCGGACCAGGGCGTCAAGTCGGGGCGCACGAACCTTCGCCACGCCCTTCACTGTCTCCGTCATAGCCTCGGCGATCTTGCCGAGGCGTCGTTGACCGTCACCCGTCAGACCATCTCCTTCGATTTGCCGCCCAATGTTCACTGGGATCTCCGCGAGGTGGATGGCTTGCTGCGCGAGCCTCCCTCCATCGATGTGCTCGACCGGCTGCTCGACTACTATCGCGGCGACCTGCTGGCCGAACTGCATCTTGGCCAGTGCGTCGCCTTCCAGCAGTGGCTGGTGCGCACTCGGGGCGAGTGGCGACAGCGCTTGACCGAATATGCGGAGCGGGTTCTGGAGGCGTCTTCGGCGCTGCCCGAGGCGCTGCTTCGAACCCTGATTCACCGCATCCCGGATTTTGGTCCCTTCCACGAGCGCCTGGTAAGGCAGCTCGCCGAGCACGGGCAATTCGCCGCCGCCCGGGAACAGTTCAACGCCTTCCTGCAGCACCTTGCACTCTCCGGCCAGCAGCCCGAGCCGGGCTTTCTGCAGTTGGCGAGGTTCTGGTCGGAGGTGCCGGAGCAGGGGCGCCCCCGGATCGATTGGTCGAACGTCTCCGGCGGCGACACTTCCCCGGGGCAGCGAGAGGCGCCGGGGTACTCGACGGAGGACATCGACTACCGCCAGGTCACGGTGATGGCGATCGCGCTCCGGCCGGTGGATGCCGGGAACGATCTCGGCCGGGCGCTGGCTTGTCTGAAGGCTCAGGACCAGCTGTTTCGATGGCTGGAGACCCAGTGTCGCCATCTTGGCGGTTTCTGGCAGGCGGCGGTGGGAAGCGGGGTGGGCCTCGCCTGTTTCGGCACCCATGGCCCGACCCACCAGCTGGCCGAATTGGTGGCACTGTTCGAGCACTGCCGACAAGGACTGGCTCCCGAGCTCGATAGCCTGTGGCAGGGGGATGAGGCGCCGCCGCGGTTCACGCTGACGGCCGGCCTCGATAGCGGCCGCGTGATCTGGCTCCCCGAGCGGCACTCGATCGATCCGTTCGGCGACGTGACCCAGGTGGCGTTGGCCATGATGGTGGCGGCCAAGAGCAGCGAGCTGGTCATCTCGCTCAACGCCAGCCAGCATCTGCCACCGGCGTTCGATCTGCAGTCTCGTCTGACGCCGCGCCTGATCAGCAGCGATGGCCGCGTCCAGCGACGGGGGCTGGTGCTGGGCGTGGAGTCCTCCGGTCGCGAGACGCTGCCGCCCAGCCTGACCGGACGCGAGGCGGAACTTCGCCAGTTGCGCGATGCACTGGCCCGGGTTGCCCTGGGGCTGCGGCAAAGTCTGCTGGTGCTGGGCGACACGGGGATCGGGAAGTCTGCCCTGATGATCCATTTCCGGGAATATCTGCAGCACGAAGAGGCTGCGGTTTTCTGGCGTCCTACGACCCGGTTGTCGAGTCAGGCGTCCTACGGTTTGATCCAGGCGCTGCTGGGGTGGTATCTCGAGGCGGAACCGGATGATGATGCGATCAGAGGGGTGGTCGACCGGATCCCCGCATTGGAGCGGGTCGGCATCGAGCGACGGCAGTTGCTGATCGATGTGCTCGGGCGGGCACCGTTGGCGAGGGAGGACGCCGACGAGGCGGTGGAGTTGGTCACTCAGCTCACCCAGGCGTTGATTCTCGAGACGACCCGTTCCCGTCGTCCGCTGGTGATCATCATCGACGATCTCCAGTGGCTGGACGAGCCGTCGCTGAAAGTCCTCCAGAACCTGCAGGCCCGGCTGCCGATTCATACCGCCTTGCTGCTGGTTGCCTCCCATCAGAATCGAGAGGTTCCCTCGGTCAGGTTGAACTGGGATCAGCAGGTGGTGCTGGGACGTCTCGACGCGGAGCGGTCCTCGAACATGCTGGACTACCTGGCCCGACGGCACCGCCTCAAGCTGAACCCGCGATTGCGCGAGCAGTTGATCGAGCGGTGCGAGGGGGTCCCTCTCTATCTGCAGGAGATCTGCCGTCGGCTCGAGATCGACCGCCGCGAGGGCCGGCGACTGGACGCCGACAGTCTGCCGAGCGGACTGCTGGGGTTGCTGGCCAGCCGCATCGATCAACTGCAGGGATATCGCCAGGTCGCGCACCTGGCGGCGACGCTGGGGCGCCAGTTCGAGGCCGGCATGCTGCGTGCGGGTCTGGCGATCAGCGACGATCTCTTCAAGGTGGCGCTGGAGCAGATGCGACGGCTCGAGATCATCGAACCCTGCGATATGCCGCCCTACGACTTCCAGTTCAGCCATCCGTTGCTGCAGGAGGCGGCCTACCTGTCCTGCCCGCAGGATGTGCGGATCGTGCTGCACCAGCAAGTCGTGGCACTGATCGAATCCAGCTATCCCGCCTGGATCAGCCGCCACCCGGGAGATTTCGCCGAGCATCTGCGCCGAAGTGGCGATCCGGCCCGGGCCGCACGTTATTTCGAAATGGCGGCGAGGAGTGGCCTGAAGGTCAGCGCCAACCGCACGGCGCTGAAAATGGCGGAGTCCGGTCTCGCCTGCCTGAACATGATATCCGGCGGCGGTGCCGAGCGTGAAGTCAGCCTGCTGACGGTGAAGGGGCAAGCTTGCTATGCGCTGGAGGGACATGGCTCGCCGGCGGCGCAAGAGAGCTTTCTCCGGGCCCAGAGCCTGTGGCAGGGCTCGGTTCTGGATGACGACGAAGCTGACGATCAGGCGTTTCTGGTGACCTGGGGGCTATGGGTCGGCGCGAGCCAGCGCCACGCCAATCGCGAGGCGGAGTCGTTGGCCCGGCAGCTGCGCGAGCTGGCGCAGCGCATTGATGACCCGCGCTACCAGCGCCTGGCGCTCTACGCCCGCGCCCATGGCGAGTACTGGAGTGGTCGAATCTCGCTTGCCTTCGAGCACCTCGACCAGATCGATCCACTGAGCTGGCCGATGGTTCTGGAGTGGTTGCCGTACTCCGACCACCCGCAGGTGGCTGCGGCCTGCTACCAGAGCTGGACGCTGTGTCTGCGGGGCGACTACCGCCGCGCAGAACAGCAAATGGAAGCGGCCATCCGGTTGGCGGAATCCGTGCGGCACCCGGGGTCGTTGGCCATGGCGCTGATATTTGCCGCTTCCCTCTACCGCCAGCTGGGACATGTTCATCTGGCGACGGAGCGTGGCCGTCGCGCGCACGAGATGACGCGGACCGCGGACCTCCAGCGGTGGCATTGGGAGGCCGACTGCGTGCTCGGCTGGAGTCGGTCGCTGGCAGGGGAGTCGCAGGGTCTGCAGAGCATCGAGTCCAGCGTCGCCCGGCTGAGCGAGTTGACGGGCCGGGAGCCCTGGCAGCGGCCCTTCCTGTGGTACGGCGATGCCTGCCTGGCGCTCAACGATGTGGCGCGCGCCGTGGCCTATCTCGAACCCTGTCTGAAGCATGCGCGCACGCGACGCTCGTTGATGATGCCGGAGATCGCGTTGCAGATGGCCCGAGCCAGGCATCGCATGGGTGACGACATGGAGAGCGTGGCGGCTCTCATCGAGGAGTCGAGAAGCTGGGCCGTCGAGTCCGGCAGCCCCCACATGGAATTGAAGAGTCTCGAGATGTGGCTCTCCCTGGTCGACGCCGGCGACCGGGACAAGCAGCGCGCACTGCGTTACCGGCTGGGGGAGGTGGCGCTTTCCGATGCGCCGGTTCTGACTCGCTGGCGGACGCTACTGGACAATGTCAGCGCCTCGTCCCCCCGTTCGCCCGATTACCAGCTCTAGGCGCTGTACGAAAACGGCGAGAAAGCCATCCCGGTAATCCGCCCGGCGCGAAACCGCGCGCCGGTGCGATCAGATGGCGAACGACTCGAGTGTCAGGCCGTCGTCGTCCACCCTCAGCTGCCAGCCGGTGCCGGGACGCCAGTCGCCGATCACGTAGCGTTCGGCCGGCTCCCCGCCGACGCTCAGTTCGTGCACCGCCGGTCGATGCGTGTGACCGTGGATCATGACCCTCACGTCATGGGCCTGCATCGTCTCGATGACGGCCTCGGGCGTGACATCCATGATGTCCTCGGCCTTGTTGGTATTGGCTTCGCCGGACTGCTCCCGGAGTTTCCTGGCCAGTGCGATGCGTTCCTCCACCGGCATTGACAGGATCTGTGCCTGCCAGGCGGGGTCGCGAGCCTGGCGTCGAAATGCCATGTAGGCCTCGTCGCGAGTACACAGGCTGTCGCCGTGCATCAGCAGGACTCGTTGCCCGCCCAGTTCCGCCACCGTGGGGTCGTCGAGCAGGGCGCAGCCGCTATCGGCGGCGAACCCCTCGCCGATCAGGAAGTCCCGGTTGCCGTGCATGAACGCCAGACGGGTGCCGGCTTCGGCGCACGCCTTCAGCTCGGCAATGATCCGCTGCTCGAACTCGCCCCGATAGTCGTCTCCAATCCAGGCTTCGAACAGGTCGCCCAGAATGGTCAGCGACGATGCCTCCCGGGCCGGCCCGTGCAGATAGTCGATGAACCCCTTGGCGATGTCCGGCTGGGAGGGGTGAAGGTGAAGATCGGCGATCAACAGTTGCATGCGAGGGGTCGTTCCTGTTGGTGGTCGGCCCGTGAGGGGCGGGGGTCAGTCCGTGACTTCGGCACGTTCGATGACGACGTCCTCGACGGGGACATCGCTGTGCATGCCGCGCCGTCCGGTGGCGACCTGGCGGATCTCGTCGACCACCTCCATGCCGTCGACCACGCGACCGAACACGCAGTAGCCCCAGCCCTGCAGGCTCTTGTCGCGGTGGTTGAGAAATTCGTTGTCGGAGACATTGACGAAGAACTGGGCGCTGGCGGAGTGGGGATCCTGGGTGCGCGCCATGGCCACGGTGCCTTTCTGGTTGGTCAGGCCGTTGTCGGCTTCGTTCTCGATCGTGGCGCGCGTCGGCTTCTGCTCGAAGTCGGTGTCGAAGCCGCCGCCCTGGACCATGAAGCCGTCGATCACGCGGTGAAAGAGGGTCCCGTCGTAATGGCCGTCGCGAACGTACTGCTCGAAGTTGGCGGCAGTCTTGGGGGCTTTCTCGAAATCGAGTTCGAGCGTGATGGGGCCGTGATTGGTGTGCAAAACGATCATCGGAAATCCTGGACGATTCTGGCTGTCGGGAGAGGGCAGGCGGCTTGGCGCCGGCCGCGGGCGTCGCGCTATAATAGCGGCTTTGGGCCGCCGGGAGAAACCGCTGTCCGCGCGTGTTAACCTGCTGTCATCAGGGCCGCACCGTCGGCCGATCATCCGAATCATAGAGGTTGCCTGCATTCCATGAGCGTCGAAAGCAACACGAGCGCCGAAAGCCCCAACGATCGTTCCGAAGCCCAGCCCGGTGCCGAGACCACGCACGGAGCCCCGAATTTCCTGCGCAACCAGATTCGTGACGAGATCGAATCGGGCCAGGCCACCACGATCGTGACCCGCTTTCCGCCGGAGCCGAATGGATTCCTGCATATCGGCCATGCCAAGTCGATCT
Organism: Salinicola sp.; assembly: GCA_002695065.1. Taxonomy (GTDB): domain Bacteria; phylum Pseudomonadota; class Gammaproteobacteria; order Pseudomonadales; family Halomonadaceae; genus Salinicola. Next base: position 80,741 of record NZNW01000095.1, read on the forward strand.
GGGTCAACTTCGGCCTTGCGGAGCAGTTCGGTGGGCGCTGCCATCTTCGCTTCGACGATACCAACCCGGCCAAGGAAGAGCAGGCCTACATCGATGCGATCCAGGAAGATATTCGCTGGCTCGGTTACGAGTGGAGCGGTGCGGTGCGCTTCGCCTCCGACTATTTCGACCAGCTTTACGCTTGGGCCCAGCATCTGGTTCGCGAAGGCAAGGCCTACGTCGACGATCTCTCGCCGGAGGAGATTCGCGAGTATCGGGGGACGCTGACCGAGCCGGGCCGTCCGAGCCCCTATCGTGATCGTGGCGTCGAGGAAAACCTGGATCTGCTGGAGCGCATGCGACTGGGCGAGTTCGAAGAGGGCAGCAAGGTGCTGCGGGCGAGGATCGACATGGCCGCGCCGAACATCAACCTGCGCGATCCGATTCTCTACCGTATTCGCCACGCCCATCACCATCAGACCGGCGATAAGTGGAAGATCTATCCCTCCTACGATTTCACCCACGGTCAGTCGGACGCCATCGAAGGCATCACTCATTCGCTCTGCACGCTGGAGTTCGAGGATCACCGCCCGCTCTACGAGTGGTTCCTGGCACACCTGCCGGTGCCGGCCAAGCCGCGTCAGACCGAATTCGCGCGGATGAACGTCAACCACACGGTGACGTCCAAGCGCAAGCTCAAGCTGCTGGTCGACCGCAACGTGGTGGATGGCTGGGACGACCCGCGGATGCCGACGATCTCCGGGCTTCGCCGCCGCGGGTATACACCGGCCTCGCTGCGCAAGTTCTGCGACATGACCGGGGTCAGCCGTGCCGCCAACGTGGTCGATATCGCGATGCTCCATTTCGCCATCCGCTCGGATCTCGAGGACAACGCGCCGCGAGCGATGTGCGTGCTGAACCCGCTCAAGGTGGTGTTGACCAATCTCCCCGCGGATCACGACGAGGTCTTCGAGGTGCCGGGCCATCCGGCACGCGAGGACATGGGCACGCGCCGGCTGCCGCTGACCCGCGAGATCTGGATCGACCGTGAAGACTTCATGGAAGAGCCGCCGAAAAAGTTCTTCCGGCTGGCGCCCGGCAAGGAGGTTCGCCTGCGCAACGGTTACGTCATCCGCTGCGATGAGGTCATCAAGGGCGACGGTGGCGAGATCGACGCGCTCCACTGCAGCGTCGACTTCGACACCCTGGGCAAGAACCCCGAGGGGCGCAAGGTCAAGGGCGTCATCCACTGGGTCAGCGCCGAGCACGGCGTGCCGGTGGAGGTCAGGCTCTACGACAACCTGTTCCTGGAGGAAGCGCCGGATCGCGACAAGGATGCCGATTTCCTGGATCACCTCAACCCCGATTCTCTGGTCACCGTGCAGGGTATCGCCGAGCCTGCACTAGCGGATGCCGAACCGGAAGCGCGCTACCAGTTCGAGCGGGTCGGCTATTTCTGTGCCGATCGTCACGCGTGTCGCGACGGCAAGCTGGTATTCAATCGCACCGTGGGGCTCAAGGACAGCTGGGCCAAGATTCAGAAGAAGCAGGGCTAAGGTAACGAGAACATGAGCGCGCTGGAAATCCACAACACGCTGACGCGCCGCAAGGCGAAACTCGAGCCCATCGAGCCCGGCAAGCTGCGGATGTACGTCTGCGGCATGACGGTCTACGACTACTGCCACCTGGGCCACGCCCGGGTCATGGTGGCGTTCGACGTGATCACGCGCTGGCTGCGCCAGACCGGCCTGGACGTCACCTACGTTCGCAATATCACCGATATCGACGACAAGATCCTCAGGCGCGCGGAGGAGAACGGCGAGTCGATTTCGGCGCTGACCGAACGCATGATCGCGGCCATGCACGAGGACGAGGCGCGGCTAGGCGTCCTGCGACCGGATGCGGAACCCCGTGCGACCGGCCACATCCCGGAGATCGTGGCGATGATCGAGCGCCTGATCGAGGGGGGCTATGCCTACGCGGCCGATAACGGCGACGTTTACTATCGTGTTCGCCGCTTCGCCGACTATGGCAAGCTCAACAACCGCAATCTCGATGACATGCGCGCGGGTGCCCGTGTCGACGTCGACGAGCACAAGGAGGATCCGCTCGACTTCGTGCTGTGGAAAGCGGCGAAGCCAGGCGAAGCCAGCTGGCCCTCTCCCTGGGGCGAGGGGCGGCCAGGCTGGCATATCGAGTGCTCGGCGATGTCCACCTGCTGCCTGGGCGACACCTTCGACATTCATGGTGGCGGGCCGGATCTTACCTTCCCGCACCACGAGAACGAGATCGCCCAGAGCGAGGCGGCGACCGGCAAGCCCTACGTCAACGTGTGGATGCACGCCGGCGCGGTGCGCGTCAACCAGGAGAAGATGTCCAAGTCGCTGGGCAATTTCTTCACGATTCGCGAGGTGCTGGAGGTTCACGACCCGGAAGTGGTGCGCTACCTGCTGGTGGCGAGTCACTATCGCAGCCCGATCAACTATGCGCCGGAGTCGCTGAGCGAGGCGCGCAAGTCGCTCGAGCGCTTCTACCACGCGCTCGATGGCGTCGAGCTGATGCACGGCGATGTCGAGGGCATCTATGCCGAGCGCTTTTCGGCGGCGATGAACGACGATTTCAATACGCCGGAAGCGCTGTCGGTGCTGTTCGATATGGCTCGGGAGATCAACCGCCTGCGCGATGTCGAGCCGGTTCATGCCGGCGCATTGGGACAGGAATTGAAACGGCTGGCGGGCGTGCTGGGTCTGCTCGAGCGTGAGCCCGCCGAGTTCCTCAAGGCGGGCGCTACCGGTCTGCCGCTGAGCGAGGCCGAGATCGAATCCCGAATCGAGGCGCGGACGGCGGCCAAGCGCCGCCGCGATTTCGCCGAAGCCGATCGAATTCGCGACGAACTGGCCGCGCTGGGTGTCGTGCTGAAGGACTCTCGCGAGGGAACTCGCTGGAGTTTCGAAGCGCCGCCGGCCTGACCCGGCGCTGTCCTGAAACGATGCTGTCCTGAAACGATGCTGTCCTGAGACGATGCTGTCCTGAGACGATGCTGTCCTGAAACGA
>NZNW01000096.1 GCA_002695065.1 Salinicola sp.
CGCTTCAGAAACAGCATGCCGAAGATGTATTCCTTGAACTCCGAGGCATCCATGCGGCCACGCAGGATATCGGCCGCCTTGAACAGGTGACGTTCCAACTGGTTGAGGGTAAGGATCATGTACTGCGGTTTTCCTGAGATAGATGAGCCGGCCGTCTTGCGTGGCCGTGGTGACTGGCCGCTATCTCAACAAAAATCGGTCTGAAACACTATGAACCAATGCAACAAAAACCAACCTAACCGACGGACTAGCAGGACTTACCCGATAGGCGACAGAAACACGGGGGAAACTCGTCGATGAATATCCACGAGAGCATGCTGGGGGAATATCAATGGTGGGCCCAGTAGGACTTGAACCTACGACCAAGGGATTATGAGTCCCCTGCTCTAACCAACTGAGCTATAGGCCCTGAAACGCGGGAGCCGTATGATAACCAAAGCGGTCGGCACAGGCCAGCCGCTATTGAAGGCCATGAATGTCCAGGGAGGACACGATGTCACCGAAACCGATCATTCGCCGCGTCATGGGTATCGGCCTGGCCGCCGGGCTGGCCCTGTCCTGCGGCCTGGCCCAGGCGGCGTGGCAGCTCGATCCCGATCAGTCCCGCGTCACGGCCACGGTGACCGAGATCACCAGTGGGGGCGAGTCGATCACCCACAAGCACGCCCTGCGCCGCATGGAGGGCCAGATCAGCGCGGACGGCACGCTGAAGCTGCCCATTCGGCTCAACCAGACCGACGTGCTGGATCGCCTCGGCGATCTGCCGCCATGGATGTCCTCGCTCACCAACACCACCCTGGTGACGGTCGTCACTCACCTGCCGCCGGAGCGGATCAACTCGCTGGCCGTCGGCCAGTCGACGGTCGAGATACTGACGCTGCGCACGGACGCCAACGGCGAACAGCGTCAGGAGAAGCTGCCGGTGCGGTTCACCCGTGAGGCGGACGACGTCGTGCGCGTCCGCAATGCCGAACCGGTGTCGCTGGATGGCAGGGAACTGATGAAGAACCAGACCGTGCGTTCGATTCTCTCGTTGATGGGATACCAGCAGATTGGCGACGAGGTGCCGGTCGAGCTGGATGCCGTGCTGGTCGATCGCTGAGCGATGTCTGGATTCGAAGCCGCCGTCACTGCACTGCCGCCGGGGTGCCACTCGCCACTGAGCGAGTGGCCCTGGCGGGAGGCTTGGCCCTGGGCGAGATTTAGTGCCCTGCGTTTCGATACCGGTGTGCTGTGCGAAGCCGATCTCGATAGCTGGCACCTTTCGCTGCCGGATCGCCTGGCGACGGCAGCGGCCAAGCGTCGGGCCGAGTTCCTGGCCGGCCGCCTGAGCGCCCGCCACGCGCTCGCCGAGCTGACAGGTTCACCGGCGACGCCGGCGCAGGATCCCGAGCGGCTCCCCCGCTGGCCAGCGGGTACCGTCGGCTCGATCACCCACAGCCGGGGGCTGGCGGCGGCGGTGGTCGCCGGGCAGGAAGCGTGTCGCGGCATCGGCCTGGACGCCGAGGTGGAGATGACCGGTGACCGCGCGCGACGTCTGGCGCCACAGATCCTGGTGGCATCGGAACGCGCCTGGTTCGACGACCTGCCCGGTGAGCGACAGGGAGAGTTCCTCACCGTGGCGTTCTCGCTCAAGGAGAGCCTGTTCAAGGCGCTCTACCCGCTGGTGCGTCGGCGCTTCTACTTTCCCCATGCCCAAGTGACCGCCTGGAACGCCGACGAAGGAACCGTCGCGATCGAACTGCTGGAGACACTGTCGCCGGGGTGGCGGGCCGGTGCCCGGTTGACCGGGCAGGTGGCGAAAATCGACGACTATCTCTTGACGCTGATCGCGATCTCGCGAGAATCGTGAGCGACCAAACTAATTTCACTGAAGCGCGATCGCCCGTGCGATCGGCTCGCCAGCGGAACCCGATCCCATGATCAAGTGGATACTGATACTGCTTTTCGTCGCCAGTGTGCTCTATACGCACTATCGCGGGCGCGTGCGTCACAAGCCGTTGCGCCAGCTCTCCGATCACTCGACCTTCATGTCGCCGATCAATGCGCTGATGACGCTGTTCGGGCGAGACAAGGATCGCCCCTACCACGACCTGCGGAACTACCCGGAGCTCGAACGCCTGACCGGCAACTGGGAGACGATCCGCGACGAGGCGATGGCGCTGCAGGACCACATCAAGGCCTCTTCCCGCTACGACGACGCCGGTTTCAACTCCTTCTTCCGCCGCGGCTGGAAGCGCTTCTACCTGAAGTGGTACGGCGAGAGCCACGCCTCGGCCGAGCAGCTCTGCCCGCGGACCACGCAGTTGCTGGCAGGCATTCCCAACGTCAAGGCCGCGATGTTCGCCGAGCTGCCGGCGGGCAGTCATCTGACCCTGCACCGGGACCCGTACGCCGGCTCCCTGCGCTATCACCTGGGCCTGATCACGCCCAACGACGATCGCTGCTACATCGATGTCGATGGCGAGAAGTACAGCTGGCGCGACGGCGAGGCCGTGATGTTCGACGAGACCTACCTGCACCGCGCCGAGAACGGCTCCGAACAGAACCGCATCATCCTGTTCTGCGACATCGAGCGTCCGATGAAATATGGCTGGGCCCGCAGTCTCAACCACTTCTTCGGGCGTACCGTGATGGCCGCCGCCAGCTCGCCCAACGACGACAACGACCGCACCGGCGGGTTGAATCGCGCCTTCAAGTACATCTACGCGGTGCGGCGCCAGGGCAAGGCGCTCAAGAAGCGCAACAAGTCACTGTACTACGCCATCAAGTGGGCACTGTTCGCCATCGTGATCATCGCCATCATCGCCTGGTGATCGGCCGGGCCGGCACGCGCCGGCCCTTCCCTCTTCCCTCTTCCCCGGATCGTCCGGCACTCGCCGCCCTCGCCGTATCGTTCTTCTCTTTTTTGAAAATAATTGTCATTGCGGTTCAGAAACCGGACTCCCCTACGTCTTCTTATTGGCAACATCCATGGATAAGAACGATTTTCATTCAAGGGGAGTCTGTCGTTCATGCATTACGTTCTGCGCTATCCGGCAAGTGCACTGGCCTGCGCCTGCCTGTCGTTTCCCGTCTGGGCCCAGCAGACGGGCGACAACACCGTCGCCACCACGGCGTCGGCTGAAACCGCCAACCTCGATACCGTCACGGTGACCGGGCAGTCGGCCGCGACCAAGACCGAGACGCCCATCGTCGAGACGCCGCAGACCGTATCCAACGTCGACCGCGCCGAGATGGACGAACGCGGCGTGCGCACGGTGCGCGAAGCAGCGCAGTACACGCCGGGGGTCTATACCAACCAGGTCGGCGCCTCCAATCGTTACGACTATCTGGTCATGCGGGGGTTCTCCGACGGCAGCCTGAGCAACACCTATCTCGACGGGCTCAAGGTGATGGGCGACGCCAACGGCTACAGCTCGATGGTGATCGATCCGTGGTTCCTGGATAACGTCGAGATCGTCAAGGGGCCGGCCTCGGTGCTCTACGGGCGCTCGTCTCCCGGTGGCCTCGTGGCCTTGACCAGTAAGAAGCCGCTGTTCGAGAACCGCAACGAGCTCCGTTTCAGCACCGGCACCAATAGCCAGCGCAGCGCAGCGTTCGACTTCTCCGGCCCGCTGGACGACGAGCGTCGCGTCGCCTATCGCCTGGTTGGCATCGGCAGCAAGTCGGACACCCAGTTCGATCATGTCGAGGAGGAGCGCTACGCCATCGCGCCCTCGATCACCTGGGACGCCACCGACGACACCAGCATCACCCTGATGGCCTACCTGCAGAAGGATCCAGAGGGCGGCTATCACTCCGGCGTACCCTACGAAGGCGCCGTAAGTCGCCACAACGGCCGCCATATCAGCAACAACTTCTTCGACGGCGAGGCCGACTACGACAAGTACGAGCGCACCCAGCGCATGTTCGGCTACAACCTCGAGCATCGCTTCAGCGACAACGTCACCGGTCGTCAGAAACTGCGCTACCTGAACTCGGACGTCGAGCTGAACCAGGTCTACGGCTTCGGCTGGGTGTCGCCGGACTCCAACGAACTCAACCGCTACTACTCCGGCGGACGCGAGTCACTGCAGGCGTGGACCGTCGACAACCAGGTGGAAGCGAAGCTCGAGAGCGGGTTCATCGACCACACCGTGCTGGTCGGCGTGGATTATCAGAAGCGCAAGAATGACGTCACCTGGACCTACGGTTCCTTCCCCAGCCTCGATGCCTTCAACCCCAGCTATGGTGCGGACCCCGAAGCGCCGGGTATCTACACGACCGCGGACGAGCGTCATGAACTCAGCCAGACCGGGATCTACCTGCAGGATCAGATGGCGATCGATCAGTGGCGCCTCACCCTGGGTGGCCGCTACGACTGGGTCGATATCAAGAACAAGAACCATCTCACCGATAGCGAAAGCAAACTCGACGACACCCAGTTCAGTGGTCGTGTCGGCGCGCTCTACCTGTTCGACAATGGCCTCGCGCCCTACCTGAGCTACAACACCGCCTTCACGCCGACCAGTTTCGTCGATGCGGAGGGCGATCTGCTGGAACCCATGGAGGGTGAGCAGTGGGAGACCGGACTCAAGTACCAGCCCCCAGGAAGCCGCGATCTCTATACCTTGTCGCTGTTCCGGATCAATCAGGAGAACGTGGCCACCAAGGAGCAGCCCAGCGACCCCTATCGCTCCGTGGGCGAGATCCGTTCCCAGGGCGTCGAGCTGCAGGCCCGCACCTGGCTGACCGACAACTTCCGCCTGCAGGCCGGCTACAGCTATACCGACATTCGCTACACCAAGAGCGACGACCCGGAAGAGGACGGCAACTACGCCATCTATGCGCCGCGCCACCAGGCCAGCCTGTGGGGGCACTACGCCTTTGATCGCGGTGCGCTCGACGGGCTCGATGCCGGCCTGGGCGTGCGCTACTACGCGGATGTCTATGCCGATCGCGCCAACACCGAAACGGTGCCCGACTACACCCTGGTGGATGCCGCGGTGGGTTATGACCTGAGCCAGGTCGGTCTGCAAGGGGTCAGCGCCCGGGTCAACGTTGGCAATCTGCTCGACAAGGAGTACGTGGCGTCGTGCAACTCGCTCGAGTACTGCTACTTCGGCGCGGAGCGTAACGTCACCGCGACCGTTTCCTATCAGTTCTGATCTCACCGGGAGGAAACCCCACACAGACCATTCGACCACGCGGGCGCCTGGCTAAGCTCTGTCTGAAAAATCGGCGAGCGATAGCCAGACAAGGCAAAAATCGGCGAAAAAGCGGAGTTTACGGGGTGTAAATGAGCATTTTGAGCCGATTTTTAACACCGTATGGTTAAGCGCAGACATTTTTCAGACAAAGCGTAGCGCCCGCCAGGCGAACCGGGAGGCAAGGACGCCTTCCCGTCTCGACTCGCCACGCGATAATCCGGCCCGGCAGTCTCTGGCGGCAACGCCACCGGGCCATCAAGTACGCATCACCGCACTCGAGGTTCATCGACGCGCGCCCACGGCGTCGCGTAGGCCGCGCCTTTGTCCGATGGAACGTCATCTCGGCGATTCCGGCCATCGGCCCAGGCGCCCGAAGAGAGGCAATCAGGAGGATCTGCCATGCGATATGACACGGAGCTTGCTCCCGCCATTGTGCCACCACGCGCCCGGCCCGACGGCCGGAACGACCCGCCGGCCCTGTTCAACGAGCAGTCGCTGGACGCCTACCGCAGCGGCATGCAGCGCTGCGTCGAGCTGGTTCGGCACACCCTGACCCGCGCCCGGAATCCCTGCAGCGGCATCGAGCCCCACGAGCTGCAGCCCGCCTTCCAAGCGATCGACCTCGACCGACCGCTAGACGATCTCGAGGCCAGCCTCGAGGAGCTGCAGCGGCTCTATCTCGATCACGCCGTGTATTTCCACCACCCGCGCTACGTCGCGCATCTCAACTGCCCGATCACGCTGCCATCGATCCTGGCCGAGGCGATCGCCACGCCGCTCAACACGGCGGTGGAGACCTGGGACCAGAGCGCCGGCGCGACCCTGATCGAACAGAAACTGATCGACTGGACCGCCGCCCGGGTCGGGCTCGGCGAGGATGCCGACGGCGTGTTCACCAGCGGCGGCACCCAGTCCAACCTGATGGCGTTGAGCATCGCCCGCGACAGCGCCTGCGAAGCGATGCCCGGACACGCCGGCAATCGCCATCACGGGCTCCCCCCGAACTTCCGCCAGCTACGCATCCTCACCTCCGAGGTCAGCCACTTCAGCGTGCAGAAGGCGGCCGCGCTGCTGGGTCTCGGCTATGACGCCGTGATCGCCGTGCCGAGTGATGCCAGCAAGCGCATGGATATCGCCGCGCTGCAGACGGCGCTGAAGGCGTGCGACGAAGCGGGGCTGATCCCGTTCGCGATCGTCGCCACCGCGGGCACCACCGACTTCGGCAGCATCGACCCGATCCCCACCATGGCCGAACTCTGCCGCCAGCGCGGCATCTGGCTGCATGTGGATGCGGCCTACGGCGGCGGGCTGCTGCTCTCCCGCCGACACCGTCACTGGCTCGCCGGGATCGAGCAGGCGGACTCGGTCAGCATCGATTACCACAAGACCTTCTTCCAGCCGGTGAGCTGCAGCGCCTGCCTGGTTCGCGATCGCCGCCAGCTGCGCCACGTCACCTACCACGCCGACTATCTCAATCCCCGCGACCAGGCCGAGGGAGGTACCCCGGACCTGGTCAACAAGAGCCTGCAGACGACCCGGCGCTTCGACGCCCTGAAGCTGTGGATGACCCTGCGCACGCTGGGCGCCGAGCGCCTGGGCGACCATCTCGACCAGGTGATCGAACTGGCGCAGCAGGCCTACCGGGCCATGCGGCAGCGGGACGACATCGAGGTGTTGCTGCCGCCGGCGTTGAGCACGCTGGTCTTCCGTTACCGCCCCGACGGCGTGGACGACGACGGCGATCTCGACACGCTCAATCAGCAGATCCGCCAGACGCTGTCGCGACGTGGCGAGGCGGTCGTCGCCGGCACCCGGGTCGACGGTCGCTTCCATCTCAAGTTCACGCTGCTCAACCCCATGACCCGCCTCGAGGAGCTGGTGGCGCTGGTCGCGGAGATCGCCCGGATCGGCGAATCGCTGGCAGCGTCCCTGGCATCGTCGTCCGCTCGTCCATCCCCCGTCTGGAGCCAGTCATCATGCTGAGCCGCATCTACGACTTCATCGGCGTCGGCCTGGGGCCGTTCAACCTCGGTCTCGCCTGCCTGACCGATCCCATCGACGATCTCGACGGCCTGTTCCTCGAGCGCCGTCCGAGCTTCGACTGGCACCCCGGGCTGCTGCTCGAGGACGCCACCCTGCAGACGCCCTTCATGGCCGACCTGGTCACCCTGGCCGACCCGACCAGCCGTTTCAGTTTTCTCAACTATCTGAAATCCCAGGGGCGACTCTACAACTTCTACATCCGCGAGGACTTCTTCCTGCTGCGCAGCGAGTACAACCGGTACTGCCAGTGGGTCACCACGCAGCTCGAGTCGCTGCGCTTCAATCGCGATGTCCAGAGCATCACCTACGACGACGCCGAGCAGTGCTATCGCATCCGCTGCCGGGATACTCGAAAGAACGAGAATCGCATCTACCGCGCCCGCCGGCTGGTGCTGGGCACCGGCAACGAGCCGATGATTCCGACGTGCTGCCAGCCGGTGGCGGAGCGCGTGGTGCACTCCTCCCGCTATCTCGATCACAAGGCCGCGCTGCAGGCGAAGTCGGCGATCACGATCGTCGGCAGCGGCCAGAGCGCCGCCGAGATCTATCTCGACCTGCTCGAGGAGATCGACACCCACGGCTATACCCTGAGCTGGGTCACCCGCTCGCCGCGCTTCTTCCCGCTGGAGTACGGCAAGCTGACGCTCGAGATGACCTCGCCGGATTACATCGACTATTTCCACGCCCTGCCCGAGGCGACCCGGGACGAGCTGATGCGCCAGCAGAAGGGGCTCTACAAGGGCATCAATCTCGAGCTCATCAACACCATCTACGACCGCCTCTACACCAAGAGCCTGCAGGGCAAGGTGGATACCCACCTGCTGACCTGTGCCCAGCTCGAGAGCTGCCGCTTCGATGCGGCCCATCGCCGCTTCGACCTGACCTTCACCCACACCGAGCAGGACCGACGCTTCGAACACCAGACGGAGGGCGTGATCCTGGCCACCGGCTACGCGGCGCAGACACCCGCCTTCCTCGCCCCGATCGAGGAGCGGATCCGCCGCGACGGCGCCGGACGCTATGCGGTCAGCCGTTACTACGGCATCGGCACCGACGACGATATTTTCGTCCAGAACGCCGAGCTGCATACCCACGGCCTGGTCGCCCCCGACCTCGGCATGGCGTGCTACCGCAACGCCTGCATCATCCGCGAACTCGCCGGCCGCGAGGTCTATCCCGTGGAGCGCGGCTTCACTTTCCAGGACTTTGGCGCACCCGACGACCGCGTGTTCCAGCCGCAGCGAGCCACGGCATGACCGCTGTCGCGCGCCAGTTCGCCATTTCCGTTTGCCGTCAGGAGAGAGACGCATGAATCTACCGCAGAGCCGGCTGCCCGCCGCCAGGATGGACGACGCCACGGGCAGCGTGAGCGACCTCGAGACGAAGGCCACGTCGCCCAGCAGCCTCTATTCGCCCGAGGTTCGCTTTCGTCGCGACTGGCCGGGCATCGGCACCCTCGCCCTTCGCCCCCTCGCGCTGGACCAGGATCTCGCGCTCGTGTTCGACTGGGTCAGCAGCGACCGCGCCCGTTTCTGGGGCATGAATGGCGACAGCCGGGATCAGGTCGCCGCCTTCTACCGGGACATGCAGCAGAGCGACGGCGCCCAGGCGTTCATCGGCCTCCATGACGGCCAGCCGGCGTTTCTGGTCGAGTGCTACGACCCCCGCCAGGATCCGGTCGGCGAGCAGTACGCCGTCCAGCCCGGCGACCGCGGCATGCACTTCCTGATCGCGCCGAAAGCGCCGGCGGCCGCGCCGATCCACGGCTTCAGTCAGGCCGTGATCGATACCATCGTGGCCTTCCTGTTCAGCGATCCGGGGACGCGCCGCATCGTCGTCGAGCCAGACGTCACCAACGACAGGATCCACCCGCTCAACCGCCGGGCGGGATTCGTCTACGCGGGTGAGATCCGGCTGGCGGAGAAGACCGCCCGCCTGGGCTTCTGCACCCGCGAGCGATTCGAGTCGCTGCACGCCTCGCGGCGCCGCGACACCGCCACCGGCGAGGCCAGCGCACACCTGCGGCCCGATCGCTGGCACCACGCCAATCGCGACCTGTTGTGCAAGGCGATCAGCGAGTTCGCCCACGAGCGATTGCTGCAGCCGGTATCGGAAACCGAGATCGACGCCAACGGCTGGGCCGACTACGCCCTCGCCACCGATAGCGACGGCATTCGCTACCGGTTCCGCGCGCGCCGGATGGCGCTGGATCACTGGTGGATCGACAAGGACACGCTGGCCAAGACGCGCGACGGCGCCTCCCAACCGCTGGACGTGGCGCAGTTCCTGCTCGAGTGCCGGGCGCGCCTGGGCATCGATCCCGACAACCTGCCCACCTACCTGGAGGAGATCGCCAGCACCCTGGCCGGCATGACCTACAAGTTCGGTCGCGACGTACCGCCGGCCGCCGAACTCGCGCTGGCCGACTTCCAGACCCTCGAGACGGCGATGAGCGAAGGTCACCCCTGTTTCGTCGCCAACAGCGGCCGGATCGGCTTCGATATCGAGGACTATCACCGCTACGCGCCGGAAGCCGGTGCCGCGATCCGTCCGCTGTGGCTGGCCGCCGCGCGCCACTGCACGGAGTACAGCGCCATCGAGGGCCTCGATGCCGAGACCCTGTTCGCCGAGGAGCTGGACGCCTCGGTACGGGAGCGTTTCGCCGACCGGCTGCGGGGGCTCGGGCTCGATCCCGATGACTACCTGTTGATGCCGGTCCACCCGTGGCAGTGGCGCCACAAGCTGGCGATCACCTTCGCCGGCGAAGTGGCCGAGCAGCGCCTGGTGCTGCTCGGCGAGGCGGACGACGATTACCGCGCCCAGCAGTCGATCCGGACCTGGTTCAACGTCTCGCGGCCCCAGCGTCGCTACGTCAAGTTCGCGCTGTCGATCCTCAACATGGGCTTCATGCGCGGGCTGTCGCCCCACTACATGCGCGGCACGCCGGCCATCAATACCTGGGTCGAGGACCTGGTCGCAAGCGACCCGGAACTGCAGGCGCAGGGATTCAGCGTACTGCGTGAAGTCGCCACGCTGGGCTATCACCACGCCGGTTTCGAGGCCGCTACCGACAAGCAAAGTCCGTATCAGAAGATGCTGGCGTGCCTGTGGCGGGAGAGCCCCTATACCCGCATCGCGCCCCATCGGCGGCTGACGACCATGGCTGCGCTGCTGCACCGGGACGCCGATGGCGATGCGCTGCTGCCGGCGTTGATCGACGCCTCCGGCGTCGGCGCACGCAGCTGGATCGAGCGCTATCTGGCGGCCTACATGACACCGCTGCTGCACTGCTTCTACGCCCATGACCTGGTGTTCATGCCCCACGGCGAGAACCTGATCCTGCAGCTCGAGGATCACGTGCCGGTCGGCGCGATCCTCAAGGATATCGGCGAGGAGACCGGCATCTTCGACAACGGCCAGTCGCTGCCGGAAGCGGCCCGCCGCATTGCGGTGGAGGTACCGGAGCACCTCAAGATCCTGTCGATCTTCACCGATCTGTTCGACTGCTTCTTCCGTTTCCTCGCCGAGATCCTGGTGGCCTCGAACCAGCTCCAGGAGGACGATTTCTGGCAGTTGGTGGCGGCGTGCGTGATCGACTACCAGCGGCGACACCCGCAATTCGCCGACAAGTTCGAACGCTTCGACCTGTTCGCGCCCGAATTCACGCTGTCGTGCCTCAACCGTTTGCAGCTGCGCAACAACCGCCAGATGATCGACCTCGCCGATCCGTCGAAGAACCTGCAGTTCGCCGGTACGCTGGTCAATCCCATCGCCGCCTGCCGACCCACTCCCGCTGCCTCGAACGAAGGTAACGGCGAGCGCGAAGTGCGGGTGGCATCGACCTGAACCGCCCAGGCGGACACGTTGCCACGGCCGGGCGCGCGCCTCGCCGCGCCCGGCCTGCGACGACGGCAACATGAGTGGTTGCCAGTAGGCACTTATTGCCTACACCCTTTATTGCTAATGATTCTCATTTTTGCCATGATCGCGGCACTTCTTGTCGTCCTGCCCTCGGGGCCGCCATCATGCGCGAAGCAATGTTCGAATCCCTCTACCGTCAGCACCACCATGAGCTGCTCGGCTTTCTCGATCGCCAACTGGGTTCACGGGACCAGGCCGCCGATCTTTGTCATGACGCCTACCTGCGTCTGCTCGACGCGCCTGTGCGCCGGGTGCTCGACAATCCCCGCGCCTATCTCTTCCGTATCGCTCGCAATCTGTTGATCGACCATCGGCGCCGCCAGCATCCCGAACTGATCGCCATCGACGCGCTGGAGCCGGTACTGGTCTGTCCGCGCGTCTGCCCGGAGACCGATGCCTGCCAGCGACAGTGTGTCCATCAGCTCACGCGGACGTTGGGTGCACTCCCGGCCAGGCTGCGCCAGGCACTGATCTGGCACCGGCTGGAAGGGTTGACGCAGCGCGAGATTGGCCAGCGCCTCGGCGTCTCGGAGCGCATGGCGGGACGTTACATCGCCCAGGCGATGACCCGCTGCCAGGACGAGCTGGAGGCGCTGGACGGCGAGTCACGCCACTGATCGCCCGGCGATCGGCCAGTCAGCCTTCGGCCGACCGATGGCCGGCTCGGTCGGGATACCACGCCATGCCGATGGCATGCGGCGCGGTGGGCTTGAAACCGAACTGGGCGTAGAGCCGGTGGGCCTCGCCGTCCGCCAGCAGGCTGACGAAGGCGTTATCCGGCGCCTCGCGCAGGATATAGGCGCGGATCTCGCCCACGATCCGCTTGCCCAGGCCACGCCCCTGGTGCGCCGGCTGCACGGAGATATCCACCACCTGATAGAAGCAGCCGCCATCACCGACGACGCGGCCCATGCCCACCGTCTCGTTTCCAGATTCGCCTTCGTGAACGACCTGCACGGCGAACAGGCTGCCGGGCAGGCCCCGCGCGGCACCGGCGGTACTGCGCGGGTTCATGCCGGCCTCGCGGCGGAGCCGCATATAGGTCTCGATATCGGGCGGCTCGAAAACCAGGCGATAGGCTTCTTCATCATCACAGGTGTCGTGTTTCATAACGTGGGATCCACTCTCGCATCGTTTTCCGGTCGATCACGCAGTGTGCCATCGCCAGGCGACCGCTGCCTTTTCATCAGCCATCTCGGCGTTCTCGAGGTCGCTCTCAGCAACGACACCAACAGCCACAGCAGCGGCGCCAGCAACCAGCGATAGACGAACCGGACGACGATCAGCAGCGGCAACAGCACCACCAACCAGAGCAGGAACTGCCCCAGCCATACCGGCCAGCCCAGCCACCGCGCGACGTTGGCCCCCAGCGCGCTGACCAGACTGGGATGACGCACGACCACGTAGGCGGTGCCGGTGATCGCCGCTACCCTGGCGGCCCGCGAGAGCGTGGCGAAGCGCCCGCCACCGGCCAGCACGCCGCGCCCGGCCGCCCGTGCGCCCTGCCCTTCGGCGGCGCCCACGCGGGCCGCGCGTCCGGCACGCAGCACCTTGACCGCGCTGGCCATCACCAGCAGGTCGACACCTGCCCAGCCGATATCGGCAGCCCCGATCGCCTCGCCGCGTCGCCACTGGCTCTCCAGATCGCGCAGGCCGCTGGTGAAGAGATCACCGAGGTCGCTCACGACGCGCTCGCTCTGCAGCCAGCGCACCTCGCCGTCGGGATCGACCACGAACTGCTGCAGGAAAGCGTGGCCCTTGGCGTCGAGAATGGCGATGGCGATCTGCCCGCGGCGCGCGGGCGTCAGCGATGTGTCGGCCTTGTCGCTTTCCTCTGGGATCGCGTTTTCGGCCTGACTGGCGTTTTTGGCCGCACCGGACGAGTCTCGAGACTCGCTCTCCTCGTCCTCGCCCCACCAGCGGTCAAGCTGCTCGCTGGCCTCACGATAGCGGGTTCCCAGCCAGTGCTGCGCCCGCAGCGTGGCGATGTCATGGTCGCGGTAATAGACCACCGGCAGCACCGCATCCGCACCGTAGCGCACCAGCACCCGCTGGAACGCCGGATCGAGCCCGTAATCGACCAGCGCCTCGCGGGCCAGATCGCCGTGATTGCGTATCGCCAGCCAGGCGCTGGCCCATAGCGCCGGCTCATCGGCGTAGCTCAGGAAGAGCGCATTGATCTCCGCCGACTCCCCGGCCAGCCCATCCGCCAGCGACGGCAGCGCCCGCTGGGTTTCCAGTTTCACCAGCCGCGGTTCGAACGGTTCGTGGGAGGCGACGGCGGACAGCACGCCCGCGCCGACGAGCGCAAACAGCAAGATCGACAACCAGACTTTCATGGGCTCGCGCTCCTGGGATAGGGATATTCGGCAGTCAACGGACGCTGCCAGACGATAAACGGCGACAACCGCCTTTGATAACCGTTCGTATTTGAATTAGGATTGCATTCCATCACGTGACCCACCACTCACCGCGAGGTTGCCCCTGCCATGTTCGAAGTCCAGTCGGCGAGCTTCGAGATTGCGGGCAAGACACTGCTCTCGCCTATCGATTTCACCTTCGGTGAAGGCCAGGTCTACGGCCTGATCGGGCACAACGGTTCCGGCAAGTCGACCCTGCTGAAGCTGCTCGCGCAGCAGCAGCCGGTCAGCCAGGGCGGCATCCGGCTCGATGGCCGGCCGCTGTCGCAGTGGAAGCCCCGAGAATTCGCTCGCCACGTCGCCTACCTGCCGCAACATCTGCCCAGCGCCGAGAACCTTACCTGCCGCGAACTGATCGGTTTCGGCCGCTACCCCTGGCATGGCCTGCTGGGCCGCCTCAACGGCCATGACCATCAGCAGATCGAACGCGCCATCGCCCTGACCCATACCGAAGCCTTCGCCGACCGCCTGGTCGATACCCTCTCCGGCGGCGAGCGGCAACGGGTCTGGCTCGCCATGCTGCTGGCCCAGGGCAGCCGCTACCTGCTGCTCGACGAGCCGCTGGCCGCGCTGGACATCGCCCATCAGGTCGAAGTGCTGGCGCTGGTGCGCAAGCTGTGTCGCGAGTTGGGTCTCGGCGTGATCATCGTGCTCCACGACGTCAACATGGCCGCGCGCTACTGCGATCATCTGGTCGCGCTGCACAGCGGCAAGCTGCTTGCCGAAGGCGCACCCGCCAGCATGATGAACGATACCAACCTGGAAGCCATCTACGGCATTCCCATGCGGGTCATGAACCACCCCGCCGACGCCTGCCCCATCGCGGTGCTGCAGTAACCGCAACGCCGACACCTATCCCTGATCGACATGTGGCTTGCCGGTAAGCGATAGCACTGGACGCTCGCTATCATAGACAGGATGCTAACCTTTAGCGCTGGGCCTTGTCCGCTCGCCCGGTCGTGCCTTCCGATTCGCCTCCTGTCTGCGAGCTCGTCATGCTGCAACCCGTTTCCCGCCAGAGCGACCTGACCCTCGAACCCGAGCAGGCCCCGCCACGCCCGGCGGACGTCAGCACCTTCGCCCCGCTGGGCGTTCCTGCCTTCCGCATGATCTGGATCGCCAACCTGTTCGCCAACCTCGGGGTGTGGGCGCAGTCGGTGGCGGCGGCCTGGGTGGTGACCTCGAACGACGGCGGCGCGGTGGCGGTGGCGATGATCCAGGTCGCGGCGGCGCTGCCGCTGGTGTTGATGTCGATCGTCACCGGCGTGATCGCCGATAACTACGATCGCCGCAAGGTGATGCTGTTCGGGCTGGGCATCGAAGTGCTCGGCGGGCTGTTCGTCACCGCGATAGCCTTTCTGGACCTGCTCTCGCCGGCGCTGCTGATCGCCTCGATTCTGTGCGTCTCGATCGGCGGTGCGATCACCACGCCGGCCTGGCAGGCGGCGGTCAACGAACAGGTACCGCGCAATCTGGTCTCGAGCGCGGTGCTGCTCAACAGCGTCAACTACAACGCCGCCCGCGCCATCGGCCCGGCCATCGGCGGGCTGCTGCTGGCTGCGGTGGGTCCGGCGTGGATCTTCCTGCTCAACGTGTTCTGCTTCTGCGGGCTGATCGCCGCGCTGTGGCGCTGGAAGCGTGCCGTGCTGCCCAAGTCGCTGCCGCCGGAACGGATCTGGGAAGGGGTCAAGGCGGCGCTGCATTTCGTCCAGTACTCCAGCGTCACCCGGCTGGTGATGATGCGCTCGTTCATCTTCGGCATCTCCGCCAGCGCGCTGTGGGCACTGCTGCCGCTGCTGGCCCATCAGCATCCCAGCGGCAGTGCCTCGCTCTACGGCTACATGCTCGGGGGCCTTGGCATCGGTGCCATCGCCGGCAGCACCCTGGTCAACCGGGCACGCCAGCGGGTCGGCAGCAGCCGCCTGATCAGTTTTTCCGCCATGCTGCTGGGTCTGGTGATGCTGGCGCTGGGCGGTCTCGATACGTTGTGGGTGCTGTTCCCGGCACTCATCGTCGGCGGCAGCTGCTGGATCGCGGCGGTGGCGTCCTACAACTCCTCGGTACAGATCCTGGTGCCGGACTGGGTCAAGGCGCGCGCGCTGGCACTGTACCAGACCGCCCTCTACGCCGGGCTGACCCTGGGCTCGCTGCTGTGGGGGCAACTGGCCGACGGGCTGGGGGTGCAGATGGCGCTGATGCTGGCCGGCACCCTGCTGATCGTCTCGGCGCTGCTGCTGCTTCCCTCCAGGCTGCCGAACCTGGACGCCGGCGATCTGGTCGAGGCACCGGAAGCCCACACCGATCGCCCCGATTTCGAGTTCGACCCAGCGCGGGGCTCGGTGATGGTGACCGTCGAGTACCGCATCGACGGTGACCACCTGCGGGAATTCGCCCGCGCGGTGCGCCCGCTTCGCCGGCTACGGCTGCGCAACGGCGCCAAGCGCTGGTCGCTCTATCGGGATGTCGTCGATCGCGACCTGTGGCAGGAGGTCTTCCTGGTGCCCAACTGGCTGCAACATCTGCGCATGCTGGATCGGTTGACCCTGGCCGACCGCGCCATCATCGATCGGGTCACCGCGCTGCACAGCGGCCCGGAGGCGCCGCGCCTGCGTCACGGCGTCAGCTATCGCTCGTCGCGGCACGCCCAGCCGGCATTGACGCCACACCAAACCGAACCGCCCACCGAGGAGTCGGCCGAGGACCGTTCGCTGGATACGACCGCGCCGTGGCCCCAGGAGAGAACATGACCCAGGCGAATATCGAAAGCGCCCGCGAGACCCTGCTCGACGTATTCGGCTTCCCGGCCTTTCGCGGCGGCCAGGAGGCCGTCGTCGAGCGCGTCATCGCCGGTCGCTCCACCGCGGCGATCTTCGCCACCGGCGCCGGCAAGTCACTCTGCTATCAGCTTCCGGCGCTTCACCTGCCGTATCTCACCCTGGTGGTCTCGCCGCTGCTGGCCTTGATGCAGGATCAGTTGACCTTTCTCCAGCGCCACGGGGTGGCGGCCGCGAGCCTCGATTCGACCCAGGATCGCGACACCGCCCGCGAGATCATGGAGCGCGCCCGCAGCGGCGAGCTGAAGATCCTGATGGTGTCGGTGGAGCGGCTCAAGAACGAGCGCTTTCGCCACTTCCTGCGTCAGGTGGCGATCTCGCTGCTGGTGATCGACGAGGCGCACTGCATCTCCGAGTGGGGTCACAATTTCCGGCCCGACTATCTGAAGCTGCCGGATTACCAGCGCGAATTCGGCATCCCCCAGGCGCTGCTGCTGACCGCCACCGCCACGCCCGCGGTAATCGACGACATGCGCGCCAAGTTCGCCATCGCCGAGGAGGATGTCGTCACCACCGGCTTTTATCGCGACAACCTGGAGCTGCTGGTGCAGCCGGTAGAGAGCGAACGCCGCCTGCCGGCGCTGGTCGACTGGCTCGTCCCGCAGCAGCAGCCTGGCCGAGAAGCGCCCACCATCGTCTACGTCACGTTGCAGCAGACCGCCGAGTCGGTGGCCGGGGCGCTGGCGAGCCGGGGCCTTTCGGCCCGCGCCTATCACGCCGGCCTCGACAGCGAGACCCGGGACCGGATCCAGCAGGGCTTCATGGACGGCGAGATTCCCTGCATCGTCGCCACCATCGCCTTCGGCATGGGGATCGACAAGGGCGATATCCGCAACGTCATTCACTACGACCTGCCCAAGTCGATCGAGAACTACAGCCAGGAGATCGGGCGCGCCGGGCGTGACGGCAAGCCGTCGCGCTGCCTGATGCTGGCCGGTCGCGACGGCCTGCGCGTGCTCGAGAACTTCGTCTATGGCGACACGCCGGAGCGGGAGGGTATCCGCCACGTGCTGAGCGAGATCGCCGACGCCGGCCGGCAGCCAACGCGCCAGTGGCCGGTGCTGCTCAATACGCTCTCCCGCGACAGCAACGTCCGGCTGCTGCCGTTGAAGACGCTGCTGGTACGGCTCGAGATGCATGGCGTCATCGTGCCCCGCTTCGCCTACCTGGCCGAGTACCGACTGCGCTATCTCGACGAGACCGCCAACCTGGTCGCGCGCTTCGAGGGCGAGCGCGCCGACTTCGTACGCCTGCTCGTCGACAACATCGCCATCGCCAAGACCTGGGGCACGGTGGATTTCGAGCGACTCCATCGGGCCGGCGAAGCGGCGGGACTCGACGCCTCGCGCGCGAGGGTCATCGCCGCGCTGGAGTACTTCCAGGACAAGGGCTGGGTGGTGCTGGAAGGCAAACGCATGACCGACGTCTACGAGGTGCGCCAGCCCCAATTCGACATCGACGCCCTGACCGACCGACTGCTGGCGGAGAGCCAAGCCCGGGAGCAGGCGGAGATCGACCGCCTCCAGGCCATGCTGGACCTGTTCGAATCGGACACCTGCCTGACCCGACGGCTCGCCGCCTACTTCGGCGACACGCGGTTCGAGCACGATGACGCCCCGGCGGACCGCAGCCGCGGCCAGACCGTTCAGACTGCCCGAAGCTGCGGACACTCAGTCCAGGCCGCCCAAGGCTGCGGCCAGCCTGTTCAAGCCGCCCGAGGCTGCGGCCATTGTTCGGTCTGCCACGGCCATGTCGCGCGTCTGCCGGGAGCGCCGCCGTTGCCCGAGCTGACCGATGCCGACTTCACCCGCCAGGCCGGGCCGTTCATCGAACGCCACCGCGAACAGCTCGGGACGTCGCCCGGCGCGCAGCGCATCGCCCATTTCCTGTGCGGGCTGTCGATGCCGGTGTTCACGCCGCTCAAGGCGCGGCAGTTGAACGGGTTCGGCGTCCACGAGCAGCGACCCTACCCCGAAGTCAGGGCGTGGATCGAGGGACGGATAGCCCACCCAGGCTGACCGCTTCGACCATTCGGGCCCCGACGCCAGCCTCGGATTCGGGCGATCCACCTTGTCGATCCCGGCGTTCTCGAATACTGTATATCCAGACAGTATTCGAGACAGGCCACAGGATTGCCGCATGGAACTGATCGACAAGCTCTCCATCCTCGCCGATGCCGCCAAGTACGATGCCTCCTGCGCCAGCAGCGGCGCGCCCCAGCGCTCGTCCCGCGGCAAGACGGGGCTCGGTTCGTCGAACGGCATGGGGATCTGTCATAGCTTCACCCCGGACGGGCGCTGCGTGTCGCTGCTCAAGGTGTTGCTGACCAACTTCTGCCTGTTCGACTGCCAGTACTGCGTCAACCGGCGCTCGAGCAACGTGCCGCGGGCGCGCTTCACGCCGGAGGAGGTCGTCCGGCTGACGCTGTCGTTCTACCGTCGCAACACCATCAGCGGGCTATTCCTGAGCTCAGGGATCATTCGCTCCAGCGACTACACCATGGAGCAACTGATCCAGGTGGCGAGGCTGCTGCGCGAGACGCATCAGTTCCGGGGCTACATTCATCTCAAGGCGATTCCGGAAGCGGACCCCAAGCTGCTCGAGGAAGCCGGGCGCTACGCCGACCGGCTCAGCGCGAACATCGAGCTGCCGACGTTGACCAGCCTGAAGACGCTGGCTCCGGAAAAGGAGCTCGGCACCATCCACTCGGCCATGGGCCACATGCGCCAGCGCATCGATGCCGCCAACGACGCTGCCGAGAGGGACGCGAAGCGCCTGCCGCGCAGCGCCAACCCCAAGCGCATGGCGCCACGCTACGCGCCCGGCGGCCAGAGCACGCAGATGATCGTCGGTGCCGATGCCACCGATGATCGCACCATCCTCCAGTCCGCCCAGCACCTCTATCGCGACTTTCGCCTCAAGCGCGTCTACTACTCGGCGTTCAGCCCGATTCCCGAGCGCCCCGCAGGGCTGCCCCAGGCCGCGCCGCCGTTGCTGCGCGAGCACCGGCTCTACCAGGCCGACTTCCTGATCCGTGGCTACGGCTTCCAGGCCGAGGAGTTGCTGAATGCACCGGGCAACCTGGACCTGGAGATCGATCCCAAGCTGGCCTGGGCGCTGGCCCACCGCGACGATTTTCCGGTGGACCTCAACCGCGCCGAGCCGGCGATGATCGCCCGCATTCCGGGCATCGGTCTGCGCAGCGTCCAGCGGCTGGTCGATCTGCGCCGGCTGCGGCGCATCCGCTATCAGGACCTGGTGGCGCTGCGGTGTCGCCTGGAGACCCTGCGGCCCTTCGTGGTGACCCAGGACTACCGCCCCGCCGATGCCCAGCGCGACAGCACTCGCCTGCGCCAGAGCCTGACCCAACCCCAGCCGGCGCAGATGGCGCTGTGGTAGCGCCGCCTTCCGCAGGAGATACCGCCATGCCCAATGCCTCGCCGCTCACGCCGTCCTGCGCTGCCTGGGCCAACGATTTCGACGAGTGGCGCGCCCAGGCGCGCCGACTGCTCCATGCCGGGATGCCGCCGGCCAGTGTGACCTGGCACGACGGCAACGACGGCCATGACGACCTCTTCTCCTCGCTGGAGCCGCCGCCGAGGTTGCCAGGCTCCACGCCGGCAGCGATCCGGATCGGTCGTGACCAGCTGACGCTGCTGGGCAACGCCGCGCGCTATCGTGAGGACGGCCACGACCAGCCGCGCTGGCCATTGCTGTACCGGGTGTTGTGGCGATGGGCCCAGGGCGACGCCGCGGCCATGCATCCCGCCGACAGGGATGGCCGCGTGCTGCATCAGCGCTGGCACGCGGTCAAGCGGGAAGCGCATCACATGCACGCGTTCCTGCGCTTCCATCGCCGCGACGATGCCCGGGGTGAACGCTACGTGGCGTGGTTCGAGCCCGCCCATGACGTGCTCGACCTGGGCGCGGAGCACTTTGCCGACCGCATGGACGGTTCACGCTGGATCATCGCCACGCCCCAGGGTGGCGTGTGCTGGGATGGCTCGGCGCTGGACTATCGCGCTCCCTGCCCGACGACCTGGACCGAAGAGGCCCGGACGGCCGCCGAGCGCGCCAACGCCGACGAGGAGCACGCCCTGTGGCGAACCTATTTCGTCAGCACCTTCAATCCCGCACGCCTCAATCACAGGGTGATGACCCAGCACATGCCGCAGCGGTTCTGGCGCCATCTCAGCGAGGGCGACCTGATTCCGGCGTTGGAGGCCAGGACGCGCCATGGCGGGCAACGCCTGGCCCAGGAGAGCAGCGTGGGCCGGCGCAAGGGCAAGGCGCTCCCGGGCGGCAGGTCCGCCCTCCCCCAGCCATCGCCGGACGACGAGCGCTAGACGGCGAGCGACACCGCGCGGCCAGTCAGGAGGTGCCGATCCGCGCCACCGCATCTCGGCTGGCCAGCTCGCGCTCGTCGCCGGTCAGCTCGCGCAGATGACCATCGCGCATCTCCAGCAGCCGGTCGGCGTGGGCGAAATAGTGGTCGTCGTGGCTGATGGCGAAGACGGTGATGCCCAGTTCCCGGAAACGCGGCATCAGTTCACGGTAGAAAGCGCGCCGGAACTGCGGGTCCTGGTCCGCGGCCCACTCGTCGAGCAGCAGGATCTGGCGCTGTTCGACCAGCGCCATCAACAGCGCGAGGCGCTTGCGTTGCCCCTGGGAGAGTTCGGTATCGAGCACCTTGCCGTCGTCGAGCTGTAGCTTCTTCGCCAGTTGCAGGGTCTGCAGCCAGTTGTCCAGCAAGGCGGGATCGGCACTGCCGCCACGAGGCCCCATCAACCGGTCGAACTGATGGAAGTCGGTATAGACCGCCGAGAAGCGCTGGCGGTAACGGTGCCAGTCCGACTCGCCGATGACCTCGTCGTCGATGCGGATCTCCCCGGAGTGAGGTCGATAGAGCCCGGTCAGCAGCTTGGCCAGCGTCGACTTGCCGCTGCCGTTGCCGCCGATCAGGTAGACCTGTTCGCCACGTTCCAGGCGCAGGTTGATCGGCCCGACGGCGAATCCGTCCCGCCCCGCCCTGGCCGGGTAGCGATAGCGGATGTCGCGCATCTCGAGCACCTGCCACTCGCTGTGCGTCTCGACCAGGTCGAACGCCTCGCGGTACTCCGCCAGCGCCAGTTCGCGCAGCTTGTCGAACGACACCTGCGCGGTGATCAGCGTCGGCGTCGCGCCGACGGCCTGGATCAGCGGCGAGCGCAGGAACAGCAGCGTCAGCGAGAATGTCGCGGCGACGGCCGTGTTGGACCAGCCCAGGCCATTGGCGAGGAAGAACACCACGCCGATGGCGCCGAGCATCATGATGTTGGTCCAGTTGCCGGCGCTCAGGTGATAGGTATCGGCGCGAATGATGTGATCCCGGTAGGTTCGGGCGTCGGCGTCGTAAACCTCTTCGAGCAGGTGACGGGCGCGATCGCGATTGAGCGCCAGCTCCTTGCTGCCGTGGATGATCGTCTCGTAGTCCTGATAGAGCCGGCTGTCGGTGGCGCGGGTGATCCGAATATGGTGGTAGACCTTCGAGACCAGCCACCACCCGACCAGCATGGTCACGGCGATCCAGATGGCGGTCACCAGCAGCAGCGGCGGCGATAGCCAGAACAGATAGCCGACGGAGGCCAGCGTGATGACGATCCCCTGGACGAGTTCCGGCAGGCGCACGAAGGCGATGGTCACGTTGCGGATGTCGCTGGAGAGGCACGACAGCAGATGGGCGCTGCCGAGCTGCTCGAGACGTTCGATATCGGTGTCGAGGATGCGCTTGATCAGCCGGCCGCGCAGGCGGTAGACGAAGTGGTGCCCCAGGGTCGTCAACGCCAGCTGCGACCCCAGCGTCACCGCCAGCAGCAGTGCCACCAGCCCGATGAACGGCAGCAGGGCGGTGACCGCACTGATTTCACCGCCACCCGGATCGGTGACGATCAGGTAGTGGTTGATGAAGGCGATGACGCCGATCCCCAGCGCCGCGCTCAGAAGGCTGAGCAGCATGACGCCGATGAACGGCCAGCGATAGTGACGAAAGACGACGCGCAGTAGTTCCATTCGGGTTCCGTAGCCGGCGATGGGGTTCGTTGTTCGCCGCAAGCATGACGCACTCGCCGCCGTATTTCGCGGCAACAGCCAGGTCGGAAGCGCTTGTCGGGCGTCGAACGAGAGAGACGGCGCCGATGATCGACGGCGAACCGCAGGCGCGAATGATTCTGATCTTCACTGGCGAAGTCAAGCGAGAGGATACCCTCGGCGAGAGGTCACCGGCCCCGCCCGACGCTCACTCAGTCATCGCTGTCGGAGAACATCATCTGGATCCGCGAACGCAGCCAGCGCTCCGCGGGATCGTTGTCGTAGACGCTCTGCCACACCATGCTCAACGGCGACGGCGGGCGTTCCAGCGGCAGTTCATCGACCCGCAACCCGCCCTGCGCCGCCAGCACCTCGGCGGCATAATCGGGCACGGTGGCCACCATGTCGGTATCCCGCAGCAGCGAGGCCAGGCTGTTGAACTGTGGCACCGCCAGCACGATGCGACGCTTGCGCCCTTGCTTGGCGAGCAGGTCGTCGACATAGCCGTTGAGATCGCCATCGAACGAAACCAGGGCATGGGGCCGCTCGCAATAGTCGTCGAGGGTCAGCGCCCCCGGACGACTGTCCGCCCGCAACACCCGGGCGTGACTGTGGCGCAGGATCTTCTGCTTGGCGTTGGCCGGCAGGTCTCGCGCATAGCCGGCCGCGACGGTCACCTCGCCAGTGTTGAGCAGTTGCGGCATCAGGTGGAAATCGGCGCGCCTCACCAC
This sequence comes from Salinicola sp., assembly GCA_002695065.1. Classification (GTDB taxonomy): domain Bacteria; phylum Pseudomonadota; class Gammaproteobacteria; order Pseudomonadales; family Halomonadaceae; genus Salinicola. Next base: position 23,208 of record NZNW01000096.1, read on the forward strand.
CAGCACGATACCCGGCGCCTCGGTCCGCAGCCGTTTGAGCAGCGCCGGAAGCAGGGCGAACTCGATGTCGTCGCTGAATCCGACCCGGAATACCGCTTCGCTGGTCGCCGGGTCGAACTCGCTGGTGCGACTGAGGACGTTGGAGATCGCATCGAGAGCCGGCTGCAGCTGTTCGTAGATCTGCTCGGCGCGGGCGGTCGGCACCATCTGGCGGCCGGTGCGCACCAGTAACGGATCGCCGAAGACATCCCTGAGCCGGGACAGCGCGGCGCTGGTCGCGGGCTGCCCCAGGAACAGCCGCTCCGCGGCACGCGAGACGCTGCGCTCCTGCATCAGGGTCTCGAACACCACCAGCAGCTTGAAATCCACCCCACGCAGGTCACTGCGATTCATTCATCTCTCCCCTCGGCGGGTGGCGTCGACCCTCGGCACGAATGCCGTATCGATAGGCGTTATAACCACTATCGATCCTTGAGCATAGTGTTTGTCCGCCATCGTCGATAGAGTCGGGGACAAGCCCTGGATACATTGAGGTGCACAATGTCACGTGCGATACAGTTTCAACGCTTCGGCGACGCCGACGTTCTGGAAATCATTGAGCGCGACGATCCGCACCCCGCCACCGGGGAGGTCCTGATCGAGACCGCGGCGCTCGGCATCAACTGGCAGGATGTCATGTGGCGGCGCAACATGGCGCCGACGCTGGCTAGGCTGCCGGCCGGC
>NZNW01000097.1 GCA_002695065.1 Salinicola sp.
GCTCGTAGCTCGTAGCTCGTAGCTCGTAGCTCGTAGCTCGTAGCTCGTAGCTCGTAGCTCGTAGCTCGTAGCTGCTATCTACCGCGCCCCGAAACCGGCGCTGTCGTAGCTCACAGACAGGATATCGATATGGAATTGACCCCGAGGGACAAAGACAAGCTGCTGCTGTTCAGCGCCGCCCAGTTGGCGGAACGGCGGCGCGCGCGCGGGCTGAAGCTCAACTACCCGGAGGCGATGGCGCTGATCAGCTTCGAGATTCTGGAGGGGGCGAGGGATGGCCGCAGCGTGGCCGACCTGATGAGCTACGGTCGCGAGATACTGACTCGGGAAGACGTCATGGACGGTGTCGCCGAGATGATCCAGGAAGTGCAGGTCGAGGCCACCTTTCCCGACGGGACGAAGTTGGTGACGGTCCACGATCCCATCGTCTGACGCGGCTGTGCTCGGTCAGGCGGTGTTGGCTGCGCTTCGAAAAATGCTCATTGGCTGAAGCCAACCGCGCTTTTTCGAAGCTTGCCGCCTACCCTGACCTTCGCTCGCAGCGCGTCAGATTGCATTGGTTGGCAGTCCTAATGCTTTCCATGCGACGAACAATCGACAATAAGGGAAAATCGATGATTCCCGGTGAAATGCAGATTCAGGATGGCGAGATCGAGCTCAATGCCGGCCTCGAGACGGTCACGGTGGCGGTGGCCAATACCGGCGACCGGCCGGTTCAGGTCGGCTCCCACTATCACTTTGCCGAGACCAACCCGGCGTTGACCTTCGATCGGGGCGCAGCCCGGGGATATCGCCTCGACGTGCCCGCCGGCTCGGCGATTCGCTTCGAACCGGGGCAGACACGGGAGGTGACGCTGGTGCCGTTTCTTGGCGAGCGGCGTATCTACGGCTTCCGCGGGGAGGTCATGGGCGCGCTGCCCCCTGACGCGCCGCTTTCCAAGGCGTCCGCGGCCGCGCAGGTCAATGCGCCCACAGCCGCGCAGGTCAATGCGCCCACAGCCGCGCCTAGGGCGCGCGATGACAATGGCGACGAGGGGGGAGCGAACTGATGGTCAGGATCACCCGGCAGGCGTACGCGGACATGTACGGCCCCACGGTCGGTGATCGTGTCCGCCTCGGCGACACCGAGCTGTGGATCGAGGTCGAGAGCGATGCGACCGTCTATGGCGACGAGGTCAAGTTCGGCGGCGGCAAGGTCATTCGCGATGGCATGGGGCAGAGCCAGCGCCACGACGATTCGGTCATGGACACGGTCATCACCAATGCGCTGATCCTCGACTGGTGGGGTGTGGTCAAGGCGGATGTGGGCCTGCAGAGGGGCCGGATCGCGGCGATCGGCAAGGCCGGCAATCCCGACGTGCAGCCGGGCGTCGACATCGTCATCGGGCCGGGCACGGAGATCATCGCGGGGGAGGGCAAGATCCTCACCGCCGGCGGCATCGACGCGCACATTCACTTCATCTGCCCGCAGCAGGTCGAGGAGGCGCTGATGAGCGGCGTCACCACGATGCTCGGCGGCGGCACCGGTCCGGCGACCGGCACCAACGCCACCACCTGCACGCCGGGCGAGTGGCACCTGGGCAAGATGCTGCAGGCGATCGATACGCTGCCGATGAACATCGGTTTGCTGGGCAAGGGCAATGCCAGTCTGCCGGCGGCGCTGGAGGCGCAGATCGTGGCCGGAGCGATCGGGCTCAAGCTGCACGAGGACTGGGGTACCACGCCGGCGTCGATCGACAACTGCCTGAGCGTGGCCGAGCGCTACGACATCCAGGTCGCGATCCACACCGATACCCTCAACGAGTCCGGCTTCGTCGAGGACACGCTCGCCGCGTTCAAGGAGCGTGGTATCCATACCTATCACACCGAAGGCGCGGGCGGCGGCCATGCGCCGGACATCATCACCGCCTGCTCGAAGGATTACGTGCTGCCGTCGTCGACCAACCCGACCCGGCCCTACACGGTCAACACCATCGACGAGCATCTCGACATGCTGATGGTGTGCCACCATCTCGATCCGAACATCCCCGAGGACGTGGCCTTCGCCGATTCGCGGATACGCCGCGAGACCATCGCCGCCGAGGATATCCTCCACGACATGGGGGTGATTTCGATGATCTCGTCGGACTCCCAGGCGATGGGGCGCGTCGGCGAGGTGGTCTGCCGCACCTGGCAGACCGCGCACAAGATGAAGGTGCAGCGCGGCCTGCTGCCGGAAGACGCAGCGCTGGGGGCGGACAATTTCCGCGCGCGCCGCTATATCGCCAAGTACACCATCAACCCGGCGTTGACTCACGGCATCGCCCACGAGGTCGGGTCGGTGGAGGTTGGCAAGCTGGCCGACCTGGTGCTGTGGAGTCCGGCATTCTTCGGCGTCAAGCCGGCATTGATCGTCAAGGGTGGCATGATCGCGGCGGCGCCGATGGGAGACGCCAACGCCTCGATCCCGACGCCGCAGCCGGTCCACTATCGGCCGATGTTCGGGGCGTTCGGCAAGGCCGCCAGCGCGACCCGCTTCAGCTTCGTCAGCCAGGCGGCACTGGATGCCGGTATCAAGGCGCGACTGGGGCTGGAGAGCGAACTCTCGGCGGTCAGGCAGGTGCGGGGTATCCGCAAGAAAGACATGAAGCTCAACGACGCCTGTCCGCAGCTGACCGTCGATCCGCAGACCTACGAAGTTCACGCGGACGGTGAGCTGCTGAGCTGCGAGCCGGCGACCGAGTTGCCGCTGGCGCAGCGTTATCATCTTTTTTGAGTCGACTATTCATCCGCCGGACGGGTTCGTTATCGGTTATCTATTTCGAGGTCATCCCGAGTCCCGTATCGGCCATCACGAGGCAGACAGACATGTGGAAATTGATTGAGCGGCTGGAGGCGACATCCGATGCCGTTGCCGTCGATAGCGTGACGCTACCGTTCGAACTGCGGATGCGAGGAAGGCTGAAGGCGGTCAGCGACAGCGGCCGCGAGATTGGGCTCTTCCTGGATCGTGGACCGGTGCTTCGCGACGGTGCGTTGCTGCGCGCCGAGACCGGGGAAGTCGTCGAGATTCGCGCCGCCGCCGAGCCGATCGTAACGGCATCGATCCCGTCGGGTCTGGCGCTGGCCAGGCTCTGCTATCACCTGGGTAACCGTCACGTACAGCTGGCGCTCGGCGAGGATGAGGAGACTGGCTGGGTACGCTTCCCGCCGGATCACGTTCTCGAGGCGTTGGCCGCACGATTGGGAGCGACGCTGGAGCGCCACAAGGCGCCATTCGACCCCGAACCGGGGGCCTACGCCGAAGGGCTGGGCCATGGACATGGGCATGGACATGACCACGACCATGACCACCATCACGGTTCCGCGGAAGGTCACGCCCGGGTATACGACTTCCAGCATCACCGTTCCGGGCGACACGGCCACAAGCATGAGCATTGAGGGGTGATGGTCGAGTCGACGCGCGACCCGTTGGCCCTGATGGGATTGCTGCAACTGGTCAGCCCGGCGCTGCCGATCGGTGCCTTTGCCTGGTCCCAGGGGTTGGAGAGCGCCTTCGAACTGGGCTGGGTGAGTGACGAGCAGAGCTTGCGAGAGTGGCTGACCGGTGTTCTGCAGGATGGCCTGACAGTGTGCGAACTGCCGGTTCTGGCCAGGCTTCAGCTGGCCTGGGCGAACGAGGACCGTGCTGCCCTGCAGTCCTGGAACGACTGGCTCCAGGCCAGTCGCGAGAGCGCCGAACTGGCGGATGAGGATCTGCGCCTGGGACAGGCACTGGCCCGGCTGCTGGGTGACCTGGAGCTGTTGCCGGCCGCCGGCTGGCTACCGCCGCGGCCTGCCTACGTCACCTTGTTCGCCTGGTTGGCCCACCGTCGCGGCGTTGCCGTCGACGATGCCCAGCTCGGCTTTGCCTGGGCGTGGCTCGAGAACCAGCTTGCGGCGGCCTGCAAGGCTCTCCCCTTGGGGCAAACAGCGGCACAGCGGCTCATCGAGCGGCTGCGCCCCGAACTGGCCACGGCTGTCGGCGCCGCCAACGCATTGACGGATGCCGAACTGGGGCCGGCGCTGCCGGGGTTGGCACTGGCAAGTGCACTACACGAAACACAATATTCGCGGCTGTTCCGCAGTTGAGGGTAGGCAAGGAGGAGGTGAGTACGATGAAACACTGCTTACGCGTGGGCGTCGGCGGCCCGGTAGGATCGGGAAAGACGGCGCTGCTCAAGCAGCTCTGTCTGGCGCTGCGCGACCATTACGACATCGCGGTGGTGACCAATGACATTTATACCCGCGAGGACGCCGATTTCCTGCTCCGGCACGATGCGCTGGCCGCGGATCGTATCATCGGCGTGGAAACCGGGGGCTGTCCGCATACGGCGATTCGCGAGGACGCCTCGATGAACCTGGCGGCGATCGACGATCTCCATGCGCGCCATCCGGCGCTGGAGCTGGTCCTGGTGGAGTCCGGCGGCGATAACCTGGCCGCCACCTTCAGCCCGGAGTTGTCGGATCTGACGCTCTACGTGATCGACGTTTCCGCCGGCGACAAGATTCCGCGCAAGGGCGGACCGGGCATCACCAAGTCCGATCTGCTGATCATCAACAAGATCGACATCGCCGACTACGTCCACGCCTCGCTCGAGGTGATGGAACGTGACGCCAAGAAGATGCGCGGCGAGCGGCCCTTCGTCTTCGCCAACCTGCACGACGGTGTCGGCGCCGAAACCATCGTTCGCTTCATTCTCGACCGCGGCATGCTGCCCGAGCGACGCGGCGATGCGTGTCGCGCGATCCAGGACCAGGCGCTGCTGAGCGCCAACTGATTTCTCGTCCGTTACCCCCAAGGAGATTCGTCATGACTGCTTCAACTCCCCCGGCTCGTCGTCTGGCCTGGCTGTCCGCACCGCTCGTGCTGCTGGTCGCCTCGGCGGCCATGGCGCATCCCGGCGCGCTGCCGCACACCCATGGCGGCAGCTTCGTGGCCGGATTGATGCATCCGCTGTCGGGACTCGACCACCTGCTGGCGATGCTGGCCATCGGGCTGTGGAGCTGCCGCCAGTCCTCGACGCTGCGTCGCGCCATGCCGCTGTTGATTGCGCTGGGCATGGTCGCGGGGGCAGGGCTGGCCTGGGCTGGCGTGCCGCTGCTCGGCGTCGAGTTTGGCATCGCCTCCAGCGTACTGCTGGCGGGCGTGATGCTGGCCTGTCTGGTCAAGCTGCCCACCGCGGTCGGGGGCACCCTGGTCTTCGCCTTCATCCTGCTGCATGGCCACGCTCACGGCAGCGAGTTGGCTCCCGGGGCATCGGCGGCGCTCTACGCCCTTGGTTTCGTCATCGCCAGCGTCGCTATCACGGTGGTCGGCCGACTGGCCGGCAACTGGTTGATGCAGCGCGACAGCCGTTGGCTTCGCGGCATCGGTGCCGCCATCGCCGCCGTTGGAGGAACTCTGATGCTGAGCTGAGAAGATTGAATGAGGGGCATGCATCTGAACTCGATGCGGCGGCGTATTCATTGACAGGCGACCAAGGCCGCTTTGTCAGGGAAAGTCTCGGAACGTGACGCCACGTTCGATCATGGAAACCCGCAGGAGCCCCTTATGAAAATCTCTATCAGCCACCGTTTCGGTATCGCTACCGGTTTGATGTTGGCCCTGTTGAGCGGTACGGCCTTGGCACAGACCGCCATGGACGACAGCGCGCCCAACAGCAGCAGCGATCAGATGGGAATGGCGAGCAAGGACAGCGCCAATCGCGATGCGATGGTGAACGGTACGCCGTCGTCATCGCAGATGTCTTCCCCCAGCACTTCCATGGACGACAGCGCGCCCAACAGCAGCAGCGATCAGATGGGCATGGCGAGCAAGGACAGCGCCAATCGTGACGGGATGGTGAAGGGCATGCCCCAGGCGGGCAGCGCCGCCGTCCTGCAGCCCACGATGGATAACAGCGCCCCCCTGAGTGGCAGCGACCAGGAAGGCGCCGCCGGCAAGGATTCCGTCAATAGCGAGCCCCTCAATACCGGACCGGCTCAATAGGCAGCAATCAGGGGGCGTGACGACGGCGATCCGTCTCGTGCCCTCGAGATAGGTGTATCGATCGCTTGAGACCGCTACGGCGGTCTTTTTTGTGCGCTGCGTCCAGTGGCCGGTTGTTCCAGACGCCGCAAGCGGGTCGTTCAGGCCCCGTTCTGTGGGTGCCTGATCCGGCGATAGCCGGCGTTGATGAAACAGTAGCCACCGTAAGCCATCAGGCCGACCGCGGCGGTGCCCAGGAGCCAGTCACCGAAGGGCTGGTGAGCCAGCAGGTTCAGCGCCGCCCCCAGCCCTTGGGCATCGCTGGGCGACAGCCGCCAGGCTGCCAGCGCGATCAGGCCGCCTATCAAGACGAAAGTGACGCCACGGGCGGCAAGACCGAGTCGCGCAATGGCCTCGAGCAGCGGCAACGGCGGATTGGGCCGGCTCTGCAGGTGCCAGTTCTTACGATAGGAGCGCCGCCAGGCGCGCACCATCTGGTGAATGCCGACGCCAATGAAGACGAGGCCGAGCACGACCAGTAGCCAGCGCCCACCGGGAATTCCCATCATCCGTTCGGTGTTCTCGGAGGTTCCGCTGCCCTGCGCCTGGGACAGGCTCTGGAAAACCAGGGTGGCACACTGCCAGGCCAGGGTGGCGTACAAGCCGCCGCTGACCGCGAATCCCAGGCGTTGAATCCATCCCTTCCAGTCGCTGCCCTTGCGTTCCGTATCCCATATCGCCTGGCCCAGGCGCCACAAGACATAGGCGACGAGCCCCAGTCCCAGCAGAGCCAGTAGCGCGCGCCCGAAAGGCCACAGCGCGATCTTGCGAATGACGTCCGACGCACCGCTCTCGCTGCCACCCAGGCCGATGGCGGTCAGCAGTGCCAGCCAGCCGATGGTGAGGTAGATCATTCCCTTGGTGACGTAGCCCGCCGAAGCCGTGTGTCGCAATCCATCCCGTAGGCTAACGTGGTTTCGCTTCATGCTGTTCCTTGTGATTGGCCGGATACTAGCCTAGAAGAGAAAGTGGCCTCGCGACACGACATAGGGAACAACGCTGGCAGTGTGTGTGCTGATCAACCCGCGTTGGCTGCCAGGATCTTGCGCAGGAAATGCTGCGTACGCTCATCCTCGGGATGGCTGAACAGCTTGGCGGGCGGCCCCTGCTCGATGATGCGCCCCTGGTCCATGAACACCACCCGATCGGCGACCTCGCGGGCGAACTGCATCTCATGAGTGACGACGATCATGGTCTGGTGCTCCGCCGCGAGCTGCTTCATCAGGCCGAGTACCTCTTCTACCCACTGCGGATCCAGCGAGGATGTCGGTTCATCGAACAGGATGACCTCGGCGTTGGCGGCCATGGCTCGACCGATACCCACGCGCTGCTGCTGGCCGCCGGAGAGCGCGGCGGGGTAGGCATCGGCCTTGTCGGCCAGCCCGATCCGCTCGAGAATCTTCCTCGCCCTGGCGTAGGCCTCGCGCTTGGCAATGCCATCCACCACGATCATGCCCTCGGCAATGTTCTGGAGCGCGGTCTTGTTGGCGAAGAGAGCATAGTTCTGGAACACGAAGGCGGTACGCCGCCGCAGGGCCAGGATCTGTTCACGCGTTGCGCTCGTGGCATCGAGGCTGAGGTCGCCGACGGTCAGGTGGCCGGCATCGGGCGTCTCCAGGAAATTGATGCAGCGCAGCAGCGTGGATTTGCCGGTACCCGAGGGCCCGACGATCACGATGATCTCGCCGCGCTCGAGATGAAGATCGATATCGTCGAAGACGACGTGGTCGCCGAATTGCTTGCGGATGCCCTTGAGTTCGATCATCGCTGATAAGCCCGGTTGAGTCGTTGTTCCAGCCATTTCTGCACCCAGGAAAGTGCCTCGACCACGATCCAGTAGATCACCGCCACCACCAGAAAAGCCTCGAAGTAGAGAAAGCTGCCAGCGGCTTCCTTCTGGGTGGCACCCATCAGCTCGGTGACGCCGAGCGTGAAGGCCAGCGACGTCGATTTGATCATGTCGATGAAGTAGTTCATCAGCGTCGGCGTCGCTACCCGGGTCGCCTGGGGCAGCACGATTCGCCGCATCAACTGCGCCCGCGTCATGCCGATCGATAGTGCGGCTTCGGTCTGGCTACGGTCGATCCCCACGATAGCCGCTCGGATCGACTCCGCCATGTAAGCGGAGAAGTGGAGCGTCAGACCGAGAATCGTTGCGGTGATGCCATTGATCGCCACCAGAAAGGTCAGCACCTGAGGGAGCCCGTAGTAGAACAGGAACAGTTGTACCAGCAGTGGCGTGCCACGGAAGAACGAGATGAAGAGAAGAGCGAAAGCGTTGAGGCCGGGAAGCCGGGTCACGCGAATGACCGCCAGGAGGCAGGCCAGTATCAGTGCACAGGCCATGCCTGCCGCGGCCATCTCCAGCGTCAGGGGCAGGTAGCCCAGAAGAATGGGCACCAGGCCCAGCATGTAGTCGAAATCGAGTGCGTGCATAGTGCTTGGCGCTCCGCGCTTGGCGACCTCAGATAACGGAAAGGCCCATGGCGCCGGTCAGCGCCATGGGCCATCGAAGCGAGACGGCGATCAGGGCTGGGTAATGTCGGACCCGAACCACTTCTCCGAAATGTCGCTCAACTTGCCGCTGTCACGCAACTTGGCGAGGGCGTCGTCGATTCTGCTCTTCAACGCCTTGCCGGCCTCGTCGTCGCGGAACGGATAGGCGTTCTCGATCCGGGAGAAGGGCTGTCCGGCCAGTTGCAGCGGCAACGGCTTGTCCTTGATCACCTGCGTGGCGCTGACACGGTCCATGACGAAGGCATCGGCGCGGCCCAGGGCGACGTCCTGTTCGATGTTGGAGTCGTACGTCTTGATGTTGATCTCATCGGCGTATGGCAGTTCGTTCAGCAGCTGCTCATAGTTGGAACCGAGGTTCACCGCCACCGTCTTGCCCTTGAGATCCTCGACCCCATGGATGGCGTCGTTGCCTTTGCGAACCACTACCTGGGCGCCGTCGTAGACGTAGGGCTGGCTGAACAGATACTTTTTCTGGCGCTCCGGCGTGATGGTGATCTGATTGGCGATGGTATCGATTCGGTTGGAGTCCAGCATACCGGCCAGGCCGGAGAAGCTGGCGGTCACGAACTCGACGTCGTCGCCGGTAATCTCACCGATCGCGTTCATGAGGTCGACCTCGAACCCCTTGAGTTCGTCGCGCTCGACGTAGGTGAAAGGGTAGTAGCCTCCCGACATGCCCACTCTCAAGGTGTCGGCCTGAGCCAGGGTTGCACCCAGCGATGCGGTGAGCCCTAGCGCGAGAGCCAGGGCGGCCTGTCGGAGAGATGCCATTGAAATCGATCGTGTTGTCATGAGCGAAGAGATTCCTCGAGAAGGTTGTGGGAACGTCGCCTTGGGACGCGCTCAATCGGAAGATAGAATAGCGCAATTCTGAAATAGGTAATAAGAAAAATAATTTATATGCCCTTTTGTTTGGCGCTATCGCCGGCATGCCGAAACCGGGCGGTGGTCGGCCACATCCGGTCGTATTTCGCGCCGGTGACTGCAACCAATCTATACTTGGCTTTGCCGTTTGTAATGTATTGATCTAACATTTGCGCGATTCTTTCTGTGAAGGCTGCTGCAGGGACGTGACCAAGGGACGTGCGCTTCGCGTTGGTTAGTGGCATGGGCCAGGGAACGAGCCGACAGGCTCAGGAGCGCGGGAAGTATCGGCGCATGACCGTCAGCGTTGTCATGCGGCCTCTCTCGCCTCCGGCGTTGAGGTTCATGGCGCGGGAGGTGGCAGGTGTCTCGGAAAACCGGCGTCCTTCCGCCGGTTTTCTTCTTCGACCTCGATATCAGACGACGTTACCTCCGCTGGCTGGCGGCCGGGTGCTGCCTGGCCTCTTCTGCACGGACGACGTCCGCCGCGATCGAACTCATGGTTGCCCACGATGACGATTGCCAAGCTTCGACACTCCATTTTGATGAAATGCTTGACCGGGCGACAACTCTTGTATAACTTTGAGTTCGTTAGCTGACTTACCGCACCCAAGGATGGGTTCAAGGACGCCAGAGGTAAGTCGGAGCCACAGTCAGGGAAGACTGTCAGCCCGTTGGATTCAGGAAGATGAAGACAGGGCTCAAGCATTACCGTGAACTCGCTCCGTCAGGATGACGAAGAAAGGGCAGGACGCCCGGGTTCGGCGGTTGTTTTAAAGGCGGGCCGGGAGGCCCGCCTTTCGTGTTTTCGGACCTTGGGTCAAGGTTGACGGTGTTCGTGCCACAAACTGGGTTATATCGCCGGCCGCGGTTCTCGCCTACATTGGCGCCTTTGCGATCCCAGCAGGCAGGAGCCTATCCCGACCATGGAGTGGTTGTCGGAACAAAGCAAGGCAATAACCGCCGTCACCAGCATATTGACGCTGCTCGTGTGGTTCTTTTACGCCCAGATCCTCTACCGAAACTTTGCCCGGACTCGGCGTCCTCGCATCATCATCAATCGTGGCTACGGCAACGATCTGACTTCCCTGTGCCTGATCAGCAACATGAGTTCCGAGCCGATCTTTCTCGAGCACATCATCGTGACGCTACATACCAGCCGAGGATCCTTGACCAAGGATATGATCGACTTCGAGGGCGGTCATTACCAGGACAGCAAGGAGTCTCCAGATTCGTCGCAAGCCGATGCCGGGGAAGGGCGGGAAAGGATGGAGTCGAGCCAGGGCCCCATGCTGTGCGGCAGTTTCAGCCACGTCGGTACGTTCGAGACCATCTTGCAGCGTCTGTGCAGGGCCCACGACCTGACGCTGGAGCATAATCGCCCCACGGACGATACCGTGTTCCACTTTCTCGATATTCGCGTCGTCGCGATCTACGGCAGTGAAGACCATCCGATCGGAGCCGAACGTCGCTTCCGTCTTCACATGACAGGCGACGAGGCCTGCACGCTGGTTCCCGTATCGATCGATACCAAGCGCTACGCCAACCGGCTTCAGCGGTGGCGTGTCCGGCAGTGGATCCGTCGCCTCGACGGCTGAATCGTTGCTGGCACTCCGGGAGGGCTATTGACCGCGCGTCAATGGGCGGCGCCAGCTATTATCCACAGCTTTTGACTCCGAGATTTACCGGACGGTGAACTAATCGCGCAGCAGGTCGACCACCGTCGACCAATATGTGTCGCGAATTCGTGGCCATTCGAGCTTGATCCATGGCGTGTAGTGATCCGGATGTTTGACCAATGCCGCATCGAGCTGCTCGGACGACACGAATGATAAGTTGGCGATTTCGTTTGGGTTACCCGCCACCGGCGCATTCGAACAGGCTATGAAGACCGAGCATAGCTCGTGCTCGGTCCCGATGTCGCCGAACTGGGCGTGATATTCGAATCTGTACAACCAGGTGACGTCAGTGTCGACACCAATTTCCTCATGTAGTCGACGCTTGGCGGCCTCGGCCAAGGTCTCGCCTCGACGCGGGTGGCTACACACACTGTTCGACCAGAACCCGCCCCAGAGTTGTTTGGCCTTGGCCCGCTGCTGTATCAGCACATCGCCTTCGCTGTTGAATAAGAAGATTGAGAATGCGCGATGAAGTACGCCTTCGCCAGCATGGGCCTCGGCCTTGGACATGTGACCGAGCACATTGTCGTCCGAGTCGACCAGGATCAGCGGCTCGTCGTCGAAGGAGACGATATCGGCGGAACCTGTCTCGATACTCGTGTTCATGAGTGAATGTCCGTGATGAACGAGTTACAGCCTGCGGCCTGCATCGCCGGGGGCATATTCTGTATTTGATCGCTTTCGATCGTTATGACCATTTCATTATCCGCCAGGCCGATATCGCCATGAACGAGGCTGTCTATCTGGACGAAAGTCGCCTCATGGCGTCGGGGCCTTGTCATACCACCGTTACGCTGCTTGTGATCGTGCTCATGAATCGGATGATCTTTTGTCGCATCTAGAATGGCTTTGGGTCCATTGGATGCTAGATCAACTCGGATTACGCTAGAAAAAGTGGGCCAGATACACAGGTCAGGGCCCAGACGACACAGTACAATTGATACGTCAGCCTGTCGGCGTTGTACCCTTGTAGGAAAAGTGCACGTGCGGCGCAGATCCAGGATAAAGAACCGAGGATGACTGCAGGCAGTAAGTATTTCCAGTCGTTTTCGCCAGATGTGAAAGCCATCATGAAATAAATAAAAAATGGCAAAAATATCATGAAGACGGCAAAGTAACGACATACAAAAGCCCGGCCCAGCAACATGACGGGGGTGAGACGTCCAATAGCCCTATCCCCCTCCAGATCGCGGACGTCTTCGATGGGAAAGGCGAACGTGAAGTAGATCACTATAGCCAGGAGCCAATTCCACGCTGCGGAGTCAAGATCGGTCGAAAGAGACCATCCGATGAAGGGCATAACGACCAGATGGACGACATTTGTGGGGGATTTCCACCATATATAACCCCGCTCAGGCAACCGGAACTGTACCATGGTGATGAAAGGCCACAATAGCACCCATGGCGAAAGGCCGAATAGCCATACAGTTAGAATATACAAAGCTGTGGCAATCCAGCCGCGCAGTTGGATGCCTTGTGGGGTGGCCAAGCCCGCAGGGATGGGACGATACGGCTTGTTGCGAGCATCCTCTGCGGATGATTTAGCTTGGTTGCAACAATCAAAGATATAAACAATCAGTAATGCGATCCCGATAGCCTTACCGACACTCTCCGATATTTCTGTGCTGTTCAGACCCGCGCCAATACCCGCGCTTAGAGAAACCAAGGGTACCGTCGTAATGCTTATTGTCAGATTGTCGCGAATCAGACGCCATGTGATCGCGGCCTCCGCAGAGATCCATTTTCGAGCTAGTGCCCATATCGATGTATCAGCAACGCTTTGACTTTTTATCGTATCCATTAATGTTATCCCTGCGAATCCCAATGGCCTGGAATATGCGGCGCATTGGAGTAGCATTGCGCCGGCAGCTTTGATGGAGTCTGGTGGGGAAGTCGATATACTAAGGCACGTCGGGTGCTCCAATGCCTACACACGAAGGTCCGACGTATAGAGCATACGAGACTGTTCATCTGCCAAGTCTGGTTCAACCAACGATGCATCAGTTTTGGAGACAGTCGAGAGAGTGATTGACCAAATCCCTGTTCTGTTCCGGGCCAGTCAAATGAACGGCCTAGCTCTGCCAGTCATGTTCGACCTCTTGAGCCCCCCTGAATTTATTCTTAATTTAAGTTAATGCTTATTAAGATTTATCTCAAATATAGAGGTGCTGTTGATCGGGTGTCAAGACACAATCCGGATTCTTTTTGTGGCTTATGGATTACTGGCATTTGCCAGCGTGCTATTCGGCAAGGGCAAAGCCAAGCCGCTGCTAAAATACACCGGAGTTTTCGCAGGTTAGCTAGAAGGGCGATACTGACATGCCATTTGCCAGGCAAGCGGGATCTGCGGGAATAGAACAGTATTCATGACGCCGCCTCCGCTTCCGCGGCGTTCCAGGTGATCAGCGCCTCGGCCACGTCGACCCGGCTGACGGACAGGTATTCCAGCGCCTTGAACTTACTGAACGTTCGATCCCACGCGTTGAGGTGGTCCTCGTCGAATCGGCAGACGGGGAGAGCGTCCTGCTCGCGATCGCGTGCCTTGGCGGTCTGTTGTGCTGAACGCGCTTTACCAGGCGCTGGTAAGAGGCGGCGGCTTTTAACTGTGCGGGCATGACAGCGTGCTCTTGCCTCTTTCGTCTAGCGCACGAGGATAGCCAGTCACGCGGCCTTGAATTTATGATGTATGACAAACACCTGAAGTCGAGTCGACGATGACCCACGATGTTTCTCTCCGCCTTGAAGAGGCCGAGTCGCTGAGTCTACGCATTCTGGGCAAAGCGGGATTCAGCCCGGCCCATGCTGATGCCATCACGCGCAGCGTCGTTGCAGCCCAGCGCGATGAGTGCCATTCCCACGGGCTCTATCGCCTGATCAATTGTGTGGATGCCGCGAGAAAGGGCGGCCTGGATCCCCAGGCCGAACCGGTGGTTCATGACCAGGCGCCGGGCGTCGTCAAGATCGACGCTCGTGGCGGATGCTCGCTACTGTCGTTCGAGACCGGCAAGGCGCACCTGAAAGAGAAGGCGGAGCGTAACGGTGTAGCGGTGCTAGGCATCAATCATTGCTTTCACTTCTCCGCACTCTGGTCCGAGGTGGAAGCGCTTGCCGAACTGGGACTCGCAGCGCTGGCGATGAACCCGACTCACGCCTTTGTCGCGCCGACCGGCGGATCAAAGCCTCTGCTCGGCACCAACCCCTTTGCCTTTGCCTGGCCACGGCCGGGTCGGTCGCCCTACGTTTTCGACTTTGCCACGAGCGTCGTGGCACGCGGGGAGATCGAGCTGCATCGACGCGCCGGCAACTCGATCCCGAAAGGGTGGGCACTGAACTCAGAGGGGGAGCCGACCACCGACCCGGCCGCGGCCCTTGAGGGAGCCATGCTCCCTTTCGGCGGCCACAAGGGGGCAGCGCTTTCCACGATGATTGAGCTGCTTGCTGGCCCGTTGATCGGTGATGCCCTGAGCCACGAGACGTCTCCCGCCAATGATGCTGGTACCGGCAGACCGCAGCATGGCGAGATCGTCATCGCGTTCTCGCCAGAGACGTTCCTCGGCGCACAGAGCGAGTCTCAACTCATCCATGCTGAAGCGCTGTTCGATCGAATTCTGGAGCAGGGCGCACGGCTACCTTCCCAGCGTCGTTTCGAAGCGCGTGAGCGGAGTCTCGAGCACGGCGTGACGATTCCGATGCCACTCTACGAGGAGTTGGAAAGGCTGGCTTGAGCCATCCTATGGCGCCGGCAGTGGATTTGGTCAGCGCCACGAAAAGCTGAACGCACTATGCCAAAGACTGACCGTAGAAAGGCCAATTTCGAATATGGGGTTAGGCTAAGGTTTTGAAAAGAAGGGTTTTGATGGTGCGGATGGGGAGACTCGAACTCCCACACCTTTCGGCACTAGAACCTAAATCCATGTAGCCGAAGTTGATAGACAAAAACCTTAGCTCAATCAGCACATTGCACGCCGGACGCACCGACAGCAATGTGACTTTTGGCATCGCTAGGCCGCATTTTGGTCACACTCAGCAATAGCCCGTGGCACAATCGGGTCACACGAGCTCCACGCGCCAAGCGATCAGTGCTTGGCAGGTGGAGTTCAACGGAGGGTGGGTGTACGAGGGAATGAAGGGCAAGGTGCCCATAGCGGAGATTGAAGGATGCAGTGGAATCTCTTCACCGGCACTAGAATTCCAGATGTGAATGCCCAATATACTAGTTTAAACCCTTAACGCAGGATAATCCCTCGCACTTTCTATTTCATCATCTTCACCAGTTCCTTCTGCTGAGGGTCCGATATGAAAATGGCTAGGATTCTGGCAGGCTCCGTTGCACTGGCATTCTCGCTCAGCTCGTGTGACGCACCGGGGTTTTCCGTCCAACTTTCCCCGACGCCATAGACATTCGTCTCGCCGTCGACCCGGCTCCTGATCGAGCCTTCCAGAACATAGCCAATGACGAAGGCATCGCCATGCATATGCGCTGGTGTTGACGCCCCAGGTGGGTATTCGACCGAAAGGCTGGTAACGACCTTCCCGGGAATATTCGGGATTTCATAACGGAACTCCTGTTCGACAGTCTCCCTCGACGCACTCGCGGCATTTTCATCCGCCAAGGACGGAACAGTGGCGATGAGAGCAAACATGGACACTATGATCGATGATAATTTCTTCATCATTAATCCCTTCATTTGCATATGATAGATACCATTTTTTCATCCAGCTCACATGACACGACTGGGTGTGATAGCTGCCAAGGCCACTGCACTCATAAATCACCACTCAATCGGTTTTCATTCAGCAACCAGATCAGTGAGCAATGTGGGTGTCAGCACTTGCGGCAGTACCCTGGGCTTCTCAGCCCCAGGGGCGTACCACAGATATAGGGGCACGCCCGTTCTGTCATGACGATTGAGAAAGGTTGTAATGGCAGCGTCGCCATTGGTCCAGTCTCCCACCATGGTAGTCACGCCAGCCTGTCGGAAAGCGTCACGCGTCACTTCGCGGTCAATGGCGCTCTTCTCGTTGACCTTGCAGGTGACACACCAGTCCGCCGTAAAGTAGACGAACAAAGGCGTGTCCTGCTGGCGTAATTCATCGAGGCGGTGCTCATTAAAGGTCAACCGCTGCAGGCTCTCGTCAGTGGTATTGGGAGGGGCAGAGAACGAGGCGGGAACCAGCCATCCAACGCTCAACGCCATCACTGCAGCAACCACTGATGGCCCCCAGGACCAACGTCTTCCGTTGCGCTGACGCAAGCCTGTCAACCAGAGCCCAACCACCAGGAGCATGACCACAGCCAAAATAGCGACTACACCGTCACTGGAGAGCTGTTGTCCCAGCACCCAGAACAGTGCCAGCGCGGTCACGAACATCGGGATAGCCAGAAAGTGCCTGACGCTCTGCATCCAGGGACCGGGACGTGGTAGCTTGCGACTGAGCGCAGGAAAATAGCCGACGATCAGAAAAGGCAGGGCAATGCCGAACCCCAGCCCCGCGAAAATCGCCAGCGCCGCTAGCGGCGGCAGTAATATCGCGGCACCCAGGGCCGTCGCCATGAAAGGCCCCGAACAGGGCGTTGCGACAAAGGCCGCCAGCACGCCGGTCCAGAAAGCACCGGTGGCGCCACCTTTCTCGGCGAGCCGAGCGCCACCATTGAACCCACCGAGTTCAAATAACCCCGTGAGATTGAAGGCAATTGCCGTGATCAGAAGCGTTAACCCGACAATGACTCGAGGATCCTGTAGCTGAAAGGCCCAGCCAATCTGAATACCAGCGGCACGCAAGGCAATGATTCCGGCCCCGAGCAGCATGCACACCCCGACGACGCCTGCCGTGTAGGCAAGGGCTTCTCGCCTCGCTTCGCGAGGGCCACCGGACAGCCGTGCCAGGCTCAATATCTTGAGACTAAGAATAGGGAATACGCATGGCATGACATTCAGCAGGATTCCGCCGGCAACCGCTCCGAGCAAGGCCGTCAGTATCATGCCTAGAGTGCCAGTCGAACTCTTTTCATCGGCGCCATCACCGGTGCCATGCCTATCGACGCCTGGCGTTGGTACAGAGCCGGCATCCGCCTGAAAGGCCAATCCAGTGCCCCCTGCAAGCGTTACTACCGCTTCGAGGGGCTCCGGGGATGCCTCTCCCGCCGCCGTCTCAACGATAAGCTCATCGCCCTGACGCTTGAAGTCCTGCTTGGCGGCCGGGTCGACCGCACCATCACTTGCGACAAACAGGTGCGGCTGATCCAGTTCGACGCTGGCTGGCAAGGGAATGGAAATGCGAATGCGATCGTCTATGTGCGCGTAAGTCGCTCGTGCTCCCAAAGGTCGTGGCAACGCTTCGCGCCAACGATCGAAGTCCGGCTGGTGACGGGTCGACGTAGCGCCATCGCCGACTGTCAGATCCGTCGACAGAGACGCCCTTTCAGGGATACAGGCATCCTCGCGACAGGCTAGATATTGGAGGTCAACTCGGACAGGAATCGTAGTTCCTTCGTCCAGGTGGTCCGGCACATTCAGTGGCACCAGAATGGCGTAAGGCTGCTCGTAGACATGGTTCATCAAGTTGTCGATGAGCAGAGTCTCGGGGACCGGGTAAGCCGGCTCTCCTGCCGTTACGCCATCGGGCAGCTGCCAGTCAAACTGCGGCGCAAGCCCCACGTTCCCGGGCTGCTTCCAGTAGCCATGCCAACCGTCCTGAGGTTGCATGACGACGGCAAGAGTCGTCTGCTCTCCCGCAGCCGGACGAGCACTCTCCGCCACGAGCGACGTCCGAATCATCACATCGCCCTGCTCCTCGGGGGAGCTTTGTGCCATGACAGCGCTTATCGGTATCAGGGTCAGCAAACTTACTATAGAGATCAACGCCAGCAGACGTACCGCGACGAAACCGCGCAACATAGTGGTCGGCATACGCAACAAGCCCATCATGAATGGGCTTCTCCATCGAATGGATATCAGCATCAGTAATCGCTTCAGTAGCCGAGCGCTTTCATTTGGCGGCGACGCTCTCCGTGGCCTCAACCAATGCCGTATCCTGAGGGCCTAGCCGCTTGGCCACGTTACCATCGCGGTCGATCAGCACGACGGTGGGTATCTGTCTGACACCGAAGGCGCGATAGACATCGCCGCTGGCATCCAGGGCGAGGGGAATGCTGACATCGTTGGATTCACGGTAATCCTCAAGGTCTTTTTGTGATGCCCAAAGCCCGGATGAAACACCAATCCAGTCGATGTCATCTTGTTTGGCCAACGAATCCACGGTTTCACGTACACGGCGACACGCCTGGGATGTTTCCGGCTGGCTCTCCTCCAGATACCACTCGCACCAGGGGGCAAAGAACACGATGCCACGAGGTTTGCCACTACCCTCGGCAGACAACTCAACGACATCACCAGCAAGCGTGCTGAGCGTGAGCCCGTCGACGCTATCGCCAACGTCCAGTGCTTCCACCTCCGCGGTATCGACGCCTTCAGCAGCACTATCGCCGTCGCTGCCCTGCATGACCTGCTGCAGAGCGTCCTCGAACTCCTGATCATCCAGATGCCCGACGTAAGAGATATGTCCACTACGGTCGATAAGCACATGCTGCGGAGTGACTCGCAGATGTAGTGCTTCAGCGAGCGTGCCATCATCTATCGTGATCGGCATGCCAAGGCCCATTTCTTCGCGATACTGACGTGCGGCTTCGGCGGTATCGCTGAAACCCGTATTGACCGCAATGACTTGTATCTCATCACCGTACGTTTCATATATTTTCTGAAACCCGGGCATCTGCTGACGGCAAGGCACGCACCAGGTCGCCCAGAACTTGAGATACACGGGTTTTTCCCCGTACAGCTCGGACAACGCGATCTTTTCACCATCCAGTGTTGTGATCGTGACATCGGGCCCTGGCTGGCCGATGAGGGACTCTCCGGCACTCTTGGCGCGACGCTCTCCATCCGCATCCTGATCGTAGGCCTCGGCGGCCGGCTCCTCGCTTTGCGTATCGCTGGCGGCGTTTGCCACAGAGATGGGCCCGAGGCTGCTGATCATCAGCGCTAGCAACGGCCCAAACAGGATCGTACGAGTTCGAATTGGCATTTTGATATTCCTTGTCACCTCGCATAGCGGCAGATGGCCGCTGTGAGGTGGAGGGTGGAGAGATTAGAGAATAGTTTGGAGGTCAAACAGTGCAGGAAAAAGTACCAAGAATGGACGTTTTCAGTATACCATGAGTCATGGATTCTCTTCGCATCGACCTTGATCGCCGCCAGCGACGTTCGCTGACCGAGCAGATACACGACAGCATTGCCAGCGCGATCCGCGAGGGGCACCTTTATGAGGGCGCGCGCCTCCCCTCTTGGCGTGATCTAGCCACGCAGGTGGGCGTCTCCAGAGGCACGGTAAAAACCGCCTATGAAAGGCTGGCCGACGAGCAACTGGTAGTTGCTTGTGGCGCTGCGGGAACCTTTGTCGCGAGCCCATTGCCCCTCGCTCAATCTCGTCTGAACGAGGTTCCCTCTCGGCTGCCTCTGCCCGAGATCTACCGTGATTTCGACAGTCCGCCTAAACCCTTTCAGGTCGGAGTTCCGGCTACGGACATGTTTCCGTACAAGGTGTGGTCTCGCACCATAGTTCGCTATTCACGACTGGCCGCCACGGAGACCACCCGCTACCACGACCCTCGGGGAGAAGTGGAACTACGAAAGGAAGTTGCAGCTTATCTCTCGGTCACTCGCGGCCTGCAGTGTTCGGCCGATCAGGTCATCATCACCAATGGGTATGCTGGTGCGCTTGGCCTTGCCCTGCACGCGCTGAAGCTTAAAAGCCGGCAGGTCTGGGTGGAGGATCCCGGCTACCCGCTGACTCGCCGGGCGATATCACTGGCCGGCTACACGCCGGTCCCCATCGCCGTCGACACACAAGGGTTAGATGTCGGCGAGGGGCTGGAACGGGCACCAAACGCGTCGCTCGCCGTTGTCACAGCTAGCCAACAGGCGCCGCTGGGCATGTCTCTCTCACCGGCTAGGCGACGTGCACTGCTCGAATGGGGGGCTGCGGCGGGTGCTTGGATCATTGAAGATGATTACCTCAGCGAACTGAAACTCAGTGGTAAGGCTGCGCCGCCACTGGCATCTCTGGATGGTGACGGACGCGTCATCTATATAGGCACCTTCAGCAAGACCATCAGCCCCACTTTGCGGCTCGGATTCATGGTCGTGCCATCGGCGCTGGTGAACTTTTTCGGAGACGTCGCCGCTGCACTGTCGCCGGCCTCATCGTTAGCGACCCAGTTGGCCGTGGCGGCCTTCATGCGTGATGGCCACTACCTACGCCATATCCGGCGCATGAAGAGACTCTATGCTCAACGTCGCGATGCCTTGCTGCGACAACTCGGGGAGGGGGGGATATTCAATACAATGGCAGGGTTATCACTGCTGCTAACACTGCCGGACGGCGCCGATGATGTAAAAATCGCAGAAGCTGCTGAGGCGCAGGAGCTTGCTCCTGCGCCGCTATCTATATGGTATGCTGATAACAATAGTAAGGTAAAAAGTGGGCTGTTACTTGGCGTAACCAACCTCTCAGATGCCGTTCTTGAGAGCAGTTGTCGACACCTCGAAGACCTTATCCAACGTCATGCATAACGCGCCTGACTTTGAGAGCACGTTTCAAAGTCTGTCTTGCATTCAGTATCAGGCCAGTGAGCATCCGGTCAAGATCAACTCGTAGTGGATATTGACTCGTCTCTCATATCATGGGACCAGCCGTCCGAAATCGCTCGGCATACGCCCCGTGCTCCAGGCGCGAGCGGCAAATCGCCTCAGGATGTTGCTAAACGACGCTTGCAGGCATGGACTATAGACTGGGGCTGGCGTGAGTGGGGCTGTACCCACGCCGGTCGCAGCTGGGAAATTACTGAGTGAGCGAGGCCCAGGTTATGGCTCGGGCCGCTTCGGGGGTGGTGGCGTCCAGGATCATCCACTCGCAGCGCTGTCTTCGGCGATCAACTAATGCAATCGGGAATTCGACTGGGCTCTGCCGAACCCGGTGGAAGCTCGCTCAATGAAGGAGCCGCCTGGGCGAGAACGCTATCTCACGAAGGCCGAGGCCGGCCGGCTGATATCGGTCGCGCGGGACATGCGCGGCGGGGAGATGTTGGCCGACTTCATCGAAGTGGCGGTAAACACCGGCTGCCGCCGGGGCGAGCTCTACGGTCTGGCGTGGTCCCGCGTGGATCTGGCGAGAGGACAGGAGTCGATCACGCTGCGCTCGACGCACACTAAGTCGGGCAAGCCGCGAACGGTGCCGCTCAACCAACCGGCGGCGGCGGCCATGCGCCGACGGGCGGAATGGAGAGCGTCGAATGCACCTGGTTGCCAGTGGGCATTCGCTAGATCGGGCGGCAAGCCGATTGGATGTCTGCGCAACGGATTCAAGTCGGCGTGTGCGAAAGCAGGCATTGAAGACCTGCGCATTCACGACTTGAGGCACACGGCAGCATCATGGCTGGTGACGGATGGGGTGCCGCTCGAAATGGTCAAAGAGCTGCTGGGGCACAGCTCGATCGTCATGACTCAGCGGTATGCGCACCTGGCGCCGCACCGGGTCAGGGAGGCGGTCAACGGGATCTGGTCGAGCTCACAATCTGGTCACACTCACAATCCAGTGGCTCAGCTTGAGGGCTTCGTTTCGGCGAAAAATCGTTGAAAATCAAGTGGTGCGGATGGGGAGA